>CAZOLB010000032.1:0-1508 GCA_964580825.1 uncultured Gammaproteobacteria bacterium | reverse complement strand
CTTGACGTATAATCATCAATAATTGCCTAACTAATTTCAGTTTACCAGTTTTATAAAGTTATGCAACAGAAATATTTAGAACAAACAAAACAGGAATTAAAATTAAGAAACTATAGCCCTAAAACCATAAAGGCCTATTTAACCTGTTTAAAAGAATATTTTGATTTTCAAAAATTCAATTTAGAAAAAATAGACGAAAAAAATATAAAGCAATTTTTATTGAATAAACAGGATAAAAATTATTCTTCGCAGACGATAAATCTTTATTTAAACGCGATAAAATTTTTCTACCGCGAAGTATTGAAAACTCCGCAAAAGATAAACTTAAAATTCGCCAAACGAAGTAAGAAATTGCCGATTGTTCTATCAAGAGAAGAAATCAAAAACATCATTGGCGCAATTAAAAATCCAAAGCATAAATTGATTGTCTCTTTGGCCTACGGCGCCGGATTGAGAATCAGCGAGGTTGTTAATTTAAAAATAAAAGATGTTAATTTGGAAGAATTAACCATTCACCTTAAAAACGCCAAGGGTAAAAAAGACAGGATTACCATTTTCCCGGAAAAAATTAAAATGGATCTTCAAAATTTAATCGCCGACAAAAATTTTGACGCCTATCTCTTTGAAAGCGAACGGGGCGGAAAATTAACCGAGAGAACGGCCCAAAAAATCTTTGAAAACGCGCTCCGAAAAACCAATATCAAAAAAACTGCCACTTTTCATTCTTTAAGACATAGTTTTGCAACTCACTTATTAGAAAATGGAACTGATATCCGCTACGTGCAAGAACTTCTCGGGCATGCTAACATTCGCACAACGCAAATTTATACCAAAGTAACCAACCCGATATTAAAAAACATTAAAAGTCCGTTATGATAACAACTACTTACTCGGAAAAACAAACCTTTAATTTGGGTAAAAAAATCGCGAAAAAACTTCAAGGCGGAAAAATAATCGGTTTGACCGGCGATTTAGGCGCGGGTAAAACCGTGTTTATTAAGGGTTTGACAAAAGGACTGAGTGTCAGACAAGCGATTACCAGTCCGACTTTTGTTTTAATGAAAATTTATCCAATTTCAAATCCCTGCCTGCGCCGACAGGATAAATCTAAAATCTTAAATTTTTGCCATATTGACGCTTATCGCCTAAGTTCGGGACAAGACCTAATTGATGTCGGCGTCAAAGATTGGCTTAACCAAGCAAACACGATAACTGTTATTGAATGGGCGGAACGAGTAAAAGATATTTTGCCAAAAAACGCGATTTTTGTTAAAATTAAGTTTGGAAAGAGAAAAAACCAAAGGACTATAGAAATAAAATAATCCCTCACCCTTCAGCGATAATACTTCGCATTTCTAAACAAGTATACCATGGGAAGTGAGGGGAGGGATAATTCAAAAAATAAATTAAACAATTAATGATGTATTTAAAATGCATCGCCGAAGGGTGAGGGATGGACAAACAATACGAACCAAAGAATTGCGAATCAAAAATTTACCAACTCTGGG
>CAZOLB010000031.1:0-1734 GCA_964580825.1 uncultured Gammaproteobacteria bacterium | reverse complement strand
CGGGTTTATGACAAAAATTCTCAAGGCGCCAATGAACTGATAAAACAAGGGGCGCAATTAGTTAGTGAGCCGAAAGACATTTTAAAAATACTGAACATAAGGCCGATTTCACAAAAAATTGAAATGATAAAAAATTTGTCCTCGGAAGAAAAAATAATTTTGAAAATTTTAACCAAAGAGCCGACGCTTATAGACAAAATAACTCGGAAAACAAAAATGTCGGTCAACGCGATACTTTCAATTTTAACGCAGATGGAAATAAAAGGATTAGTCAAAAGTACGGGAGGAAATCAATACATACGCAATTAAATTTCAAAATCCAAATTTCAAATTCTAAATAAATTCCAGTGACCCAAATACGAGATACTAAACAATTTAATTTCATAGTCGCTTAGAATTTGTAATTTAGGATTTAGAATTTTGGCATTGTTTGTAATTTCGGATTTCGTGCCTTGTGTTTTATTAAAGATATTGTTTGTTATTTGGTGCTTGTAATTTGTAATCTTTCAATTTTATGTTGGCGAAAATTTACTCCGCGGTTAATGAAGGGCTGGATTCTTATTTGGTTGAAGTGGAGACGGATGTTTGTTCCGGCATGCCGGCTTTTGAAATCGTCGGCTTGCCCGACAAAGCGGTAAGTGAAGCCAAAGAGCGGGTGCGTTCGGCGATTGTTAATTCTGGATTTAAGTTTTTGCCCGGGAATAAAAAGCGTTTGGTGGTTAATCTGGCGCCGGCGGATATAAAAAAAGAAGGCTCGGTTTACGACCTTCCCATTGCTCTCGGAATTTTACTCGCCTCCGGCCAAATCCAAACCTCTTTACAGGTCGGACCTGTAATACAGGTCGGACCTGTAAAGACTGAGGATATAGTTAATAAATCAATTTTTATCGGCGAACTTTCACTCAACGGCGAGCTCCGTCACACCAAGGGCGTTCTGCCTATGGTAATTTTAGCCAAGAAAAAAGGACTGAAAAACGTTTTTGTGCCCAAGGACAACGCCGAAGAAGCGTCCCTGATCGATAATATCAATGTTTATCCTCTTAATTCTCTAAAAGATTTGGTTCTTTATTTATCAAATCAGAAACAACTAACATCTTTCAAATCAGCGCGCGATTGGAAAAAAGATTTGTCAAAAATAGAATACGAATACGATTTTAAATATATTAAAGGACAGGAATTTATCAAGCGGGCCCTGGAAATTGCCGCAGCCGGCGGACATAACGTCTTGATGATCGGCGCGCCCGGTTCGGGTAAAACCCTGTTGGCGCGGGCCATGCCTTCAATTATGCCTTTAATGGATAAAGAAGAAATTTTGGAAGTGACTAAAATTTATAGTGTCGCTGGTTTATTAAAACAAAATGAGTATTTAAAAAGCCAGCGGCCGTTTCGTTCCCCGCATCACACCACTTCCGACGTGGCCATGGTTGGCGGCGGACAAGTCCCGCATCCCGGCGAAGTCAGTTTAGCGCATCGCGGCGTATTATTTTTGGACGAGTTAGCCCATTTTAGAAAACAAACCTTGGAAAGTTTGCGCCAGCCATTGGAAGACAGGCAAATTTCCGTGGCGCGCGCCCGCGGTTCGGTTTCTTATCCGGCAAAATTTATTTTAATTGCTTCAATGAATCCCTGTCCTTGCGGTTATTATCGCGACCCGGAAAAAGAATGTAAGTGTAGTGCTGGTGAGATTATTAGATACCGGCGGAAAATTTCTGGCCCGTTTTTGGACCGCATTGA
>CAZOLB010000030.1:0-1769 GCA_964580825.1 uncultured Gammaproteobacteria bacterium | reverse complement strand
TGCCCCAGCTTATTAATGTAATAAGAGGGCAAATGAGCTTTGTCGGTCCCAGGCCGGAGGTCAAAATGTATGTTGATATGATGACAGAGGAGGAAAGAAACACCATTTTAAGTGTTTCGCCGGGAATGACCGATTTAGCTTCTTTATGGAATTTTCATGAAGGCGAAATTTTAAAAGGAAGCGCCGACCCTGAAAAGACTTATCTGGAAAAAATAAGGCCGGAAAAAATCCGACTTCAGATAAAATACGTCAAAGAACGCTCTTTCCTGCTGGATATTAAAATAATTCTAAAGACAATTTTGAAGGCATTTTATGGCTAATCTTGAAAATTACAAAAAAATTGCGAATGAGGCGGGAAAAAAGTACTAAGACTTTAATCATATGCCAAAAGGAATTAAAGGTTTTCAAAAAGGGCACCCGACATTTCTTTCTAAAGAAACCTACAGGAAAATAGGCAACAAACTTCGGGGGAGACCAAATCTTAAATTAAGAGGTAGAACTCCTTGGAATAAAGGCGAAAAGGGATTACAAGTGGCATGGAATAAAGGTAAAAAACTTGAAAAATTATCAGATGAACAAAAAAGGAAGATTAGTATTTCTATATCTAAGTATCTTACTGGAAAGCCTAAACCAAGCTGGGTTAAAAAGAAAATCAGCAATACTTTGCTCGGTAGGCCGTTATCAAAAAGTACAAAACTAAAAATGATGGGAAGAGTGCCTTGGAATAAAAATCAACCATTTTATGCAATTCGAGGCGCAAAACATTGGGCATGGGATAAAGAAACAAAAAAACGACATAATTTAAGAGGTAGAATCGAATACAAAAAATGGAGAAAATTAGTTTTTGAAAGGGATGATTATACTTGCCAGATGTGTGGCGTGAGAGGAGGAAAACTTCACGTTGACCACATAAAGCCCTTTGTTCATTTTCCAGAACTTAGATTGGACGTAAAGAACGGTCGAACTCTTTGCGTAAAATGTCATAGGCAAACAAATACTTATTTATGGAAAGCTATCAAGAAATTGCAAAACAATCGCGAATAAAGTGTTTGGAGCTTGTATTTAAGGCTCAGACCTCGCATATAGGGAGCCTGATGAGTGTTGCCGATATAATGGCAGTCTTATTTGAAAAGATAGATTTAGACCGAGATAAGTTTATCTTATCCGCTGGCTGGAAGGCCTGTATGTTGTATTTTCATTTATGGAGAAAAGGCAGAATCACGGAAAAAGAGCTGGATAGCTATTGTATGCCGGGGAGTAAATGGATCGGCTTGGCCGAACCCGTTCACCGTGACATCCCCGCGGCCGGCGGGTCTATGACCTACGGTGCGGCCTTCGGGTGCGGTTTCGCGTTGGCAGCGAAATTTAAAAAAAAGGAGGGAACAATTTACGTTATAGAATCAGACGGCGGTATGCAAGGCGGCCAAACCTGGGAAGCAGTGCAAATAGCTGCTCAGCACAAATTAAACAACTTGGTTTTAATAGTTGATGACAATTCTTTGCAGGCAATGGGCGAAACCAAAAAGATATTGAACATTCATCCCCTTGATAAAAAATTAAAGGCCTTTGGTTGGGACGTGAAAAACATAAACGGCCATAGTTTCAGGGAGATTGAAAAAGCCCTTCGACAAGCTCAGGGTAAACTAAAAAAACCTTTTGCCATCATTGCCAAGACCATAAAAGGATACCCGATTTCTTTTATGAAGAGAAATAATCTTTACCATTACAAGAACTTAAGCAAAAAAGAATATCTAAACGCTTTAAAAGAA
>CAZOLB010000029.1:0-2242 GCA_964580825.1 uncultured Gammaproteobacteria bacterium | reverse complement strand
TGTATTTATTCAAAACTGGATCTTGAGCCATTAGAATTTTTAAGTCGGCCTTATATTCCTTAACCGGACCCTCTTCCAAATCAAGACCGAATTCAAACAGCCGGTCGTTTTGCGCTTCCTTTATTCTCTGTTTTATCTTACTCCAAGAACAATTCATTGCCGGATTAAATTTTTTCTCCTTGTATTTCGGATCCAATTGAATCGACATTCGCAAACGGATGGTCGGATCCCAAGGGTCGCACAAACTCTTGCCAGTAAATCCCTTTCCCACTTCGTCGATAAACTCTCCCAAAACTTGGTCGCCGACATCGGACAAATACTCTTTAGGATTAGTCAAAAACATCGGCTTTTGTCCTTGGCCAAAAGTGCCGAGATATTCCGCGCTTTGTTTGGCTATCTGTCCCAGAAAAAATTTAAGCGAATTTTTATAAGCGACGGCTCCGCCCTTTTTCCACGCTTCTTTAAGCTTGTCTTTAACCTCATCCCAAATAGTGGACTTCACTTGAGCCGGACCGCCAATAACGTCAGTTGCCTGGGCGTTTTTAGGTAAAATAAAAGCGCCTAACACAAAAATCATTAAGGCGATAAAAACAATGATTTTTTTAAATAGTTTGACTTCCATATGATTAAATAAATTTGATTTTTGAATTTTACACTTACTGTGTCAGCGCCTCCAAAAACATCTGTTCCAAAGTGGCGTCGTCCACCTGATTGAGCATTGTCTCGTCCACCCCCTGCTCTATTAAAATTTGCCTCATTTGCGAAATATCAAAAATTTTCTCGGCTGCCTGTTCTTGTCCCAAGGTCTGTAAATCAATACCTGTTTCCTGTTTAGTTTCATTATACAACTTTATCAGCATTTCGTCATCAAGTTTATCCACAACGTCCCGGCTTAAGCCGGCCGAATTGACCAATAAATCCCTGATTTCTTGAGCGGAAATTTCATTTTGATTTTTAGCTTCCGTTCCCGCTTCTTGAAAGGACTGAATTTCCTCCGCTTTAAAGGTTTTTTCCAAAAAATTCGTTTCGCTACCCGTTTCCGATTTTACCAATTTCGGCGTGGAATTCGGATTCAAAGGGTCGCTCCCGGCATCGGCTTCCTGTTTATCGGCAAACCCGTCACTGTCCGAATCCGTTAAATAAACCGAGGTTTGATAAACAAACTCTTCGTCAAAATCCGTTAATCCGTCTTCGTCCGTGTCTTGGGTGGCTAAAATATTCACCGTGCTTTCAATTTGTTTATCAACCGCGGTTTGTTCCGATTTTTTAAAAGGGGAAAAAATTGCTCCCCTGATTTGGAAATAAATCAAGCCAACAGCAAAGATGGTTAAAAACGATAAAAATAAAATTGAGGATTTCTTAGATTTCATATAGGTTATAATTTATTTGCCAGCTCAATCCATTTTTCCATTGGCAACTCCTGAGCCCTAACTCTTGGATTTAATCCAATTTCTTTAAAAATCTTATTCATTTTCTCCTTTTGTCCTTCTGTTCCAATATCTTTAGATTTTAATGTTTTTATATTTTTTATTATACCGCTTTTGACAAAATTGTTAAGTAAATATTTTCTGGGCGAAAAAAATCCCGCCCTGACAATTTGAAAAAATTTTTTTTCAAAATCGGGTGGCAAATTTTTAAGAAAATCGGCTCCCGCAAATCCTCGCGGAATAATTCTTATAATGGCCGCGTCCACTTTTGGTTGAGGCCAAAAATTATTTTTATCCACTCCGCTGACAATTTCCGCTTGGCTAAAAAATTGGACTGAAACGGCTAATAAACTCATTTGGGGCGGTTGAGCGACAATCCGCTCGCCGACCTCTTTTTGTAAAATTAAAATCATCGACTCAATATCCGATTGAAAAGACGAAAGACGGCGCAAAATCGCGCCGGTGATGTTAAAGGGCAAGCTGGAAATAATTTTAAACTTACCGCCCAAAGATTTCCGCGCTCGGTGAAAAATTTCCAAGTCCAGAATATTGCCTTGAATAATTTCAATATTTTTAAAATCCCTTAATTCATTTTTCAAAACGCTGACTATTCTCTCGTCTATTTCCACGGCTACGACTTTTTGGGCTTTTAAGGCGATTTGTTTGGTTAAAAATCCTAAACCCGGACCGATTTCCAAAACCGCCTCACTCCCGTTTAACTCAGCGGCTTTAATCATTTTTTGGATAATCTCACGGCAAATCAAAAAATTCTGTCCCTGCCGGCGGCGGGGTCTTATTTGATATTTTCGGCACAA
>CAZOLB010000028.1:0-2576 GCA_964580825.1 uncultured Gammaproteobacteria bacterium | reverse complement strand
ATGATGACGATTTGGTACGATCGTGTCAAATCGTAAAACTCGATAAAAAAGTTTGGTGGCCAAGCCACCAAACTTTTTTATCTCTTATTTTGTCTCTTACTCGCTGGATTTCATCTCTTCTAATTCTATTTCAAGGGTTAATTCTTCTTTGTCGCGTAAAACCGTCAGGACAACTTTTTCTCCCGGACTCCTTTGCTGAATCAAATGAGTCAAATCCTGGCTCTGATCCAAGACAACGTCGCCCACTTTAATAATCACGTCGGCATTTTTAACTCCAGCTTTCGCAGCTGGACTATTTTCCGCCGGCGGACCGTAAACAATCGCCCCTTTAACCAAATCTTTGAATCGGGGGCTGGTCAACCCCGGCGCCTGCTCAATCCGCAAATAATCAACACCCAAATAAGGCCGACTGATTTTTTTCTCCTGTAAAAGTTTGTTTATTTTACCGGAAAAATGCCAGGCGGGAACCAGGCCTTCGCCGCCGATTAAACCAACCAAATTCCCGTCCAAAGCGAAGACCAGTCCTTGAGGAGAACCAGCAATTAAACTGTCGGAATTTAAACGCAAAAAATCCGAAAATTTGTCCGTTGAACATATTAAATCTTCGGTTTTATAAATATTTCTTGCCGCTGGCTGGCTGATTTCCGTCAGGCGAAAATTTCCCAATTTATCCAAAATAATCACTTGGCGTCCAAAGGTCAGCTCATTAAACGGAACAAGGTCAACGGGCGCTATCGTTTTAGGAGAAGTAATTTTTAAAAAGACAATATCGGTTGCCGAATCCTTAAAAACTTCTTCAACGGCAAAAACTTCATTGGCGCTGTTAATCGCCACATAGTTGTTCTGAGTATCCAAATTACCGCTGCTAATCAACCAGCCGTCTCCGGTTATCGGCATCCCCTGCCCGACTATTTGCCAAGAAGCGTAAATCTGTTCAAGAAAGGACAATTGTCCGTTCTCCGGCGCTTTTTTGGCGGCGAAAATTCTCCATCTTTTTTCCAATAATCTCTGAGATAAGTCGCTTAAGCGCGAATCGGCAGTGACGGTGACATTTTTTTCCGTGACCAAAGTCGTTTCTCGAGAAGGGAAAAACTCTCCTAAATCAATTTTTCCTCCCCAGGGAAAATTAATTGAAGGATTGGCAAGAGCGAAAAAAACCGCCAAAAAACCGCCCGCTAATCCGCAAATCAAAGCAACAGAAATAGTCAACCAAAAACGGGACCTGATAACAATCGGTTTTTGCAGACGACCGACGCCGCCACCATTGCCCGCGGACGAGAAATCAAATTTTTCGTCTTGATAAAAATGCTCCACCTCATTCTCAATATCATTTTGGCGACTTTGTATTTTTTTCCAGCGCCGCCCCTCTTTGACCTCAACCTCTCCTTGGGGTTGGTCGTCTCCGACATTTAAGTCGTCAATGGCAACCTTTTTTGATTCTTTCTCTCTGTCCATAAAGTTAAAATAATAAATATTAAAGAAATTATTAAAGCGTTAAAATAAGGGCCGAAAGGCAAAAATCTGATTATCAAATAAACTTCCCCCAAAATCAAACTCATAATACTCCTTTCCCAAATATCTCCCTGAGTAAAACCGATTTTGATAAAAAAATAAAATAACCAAAAAAATAAGACGAAAGTCAAAACAAAACATGAATAAGCGGGCAACCAAAACGGGTCAGGGCCGATTAAAATCCCGAATCCCGACAAGACCCAATAACTGGCGACAAAATTAATTATCTTCATTATTTTTTCTATTTTTTCCGGCGTATAAAAGCGGATTAAATGAATAAACGCATAAACGCTCCTTAAAAAAAACCCAAGCAAAAGGCAAAAGACGACAATCGAAACAATTTGCCAAAGCCGGTTGTTTAAAAAAAGGAGAAATAATAAAGCGCCGACCGTTAAAATCAACATTTCAACCAAAAACGGCCAGCCCTTTTTCATTTGTCCGCTGACTATCAGAAAAATCGATAAAAACGGCAAAAGGAAAACAAGGGCATAAACTGCGATTACTTTAAGAACGGTTGGATTTTGAAAAAGAAAAAGAAGCAAAAATAAAACAATTAACGGAAGATAAATATGGATTTTAGAAAGCATCATAGCGATTTTATGCCGACACCATGGCTTCCGGATTGATTTCCTCCCAGTCCGCGCCCGATTTTTGTTTGTAAATCTTAACCTCCACCACCAAATCTTCTTCTGAATAAACGAAGTCAACAGCGGTTTTCCCGCCAATTCTTTTAGTGTGAAGCACTTTTTTGTCGATTACCCGCGGCCGAGAAACCTTTTCCAGTCTTATCCGTCCCAAAGGAGAATTAAACTCCACGATTTCTTTTCGTCCCATTATTTTTTTTCCCATCGAAGTTTCGGCCACGACAAAATCCTCGGCGTATTGCTTGTCAATACCGAATTTTTCTTCGGCCAAATAAATCAAATTTTCCCATTTATTAGGATTCATCCCATTAGAAATTAAATAAATTAATCCTGTTATTAAATTCTATTTTGCGGATTGAAAATTCTGACGGAAAAAGCGCACCCGCAATAATTTTGGCGATAAAAATTATATTTTTTACT
>CAZOLB010000027.1:0-4202 GCA_964580825.1 uncultured Gammaproteobacteria bacterium | reverse complement strand
GCCTTTATTAATATTTCTTCATGGGAATTAATTAAACAATCTGTCGGCGATTGCGAAGTAAAGTCCGTTTGGCAGACGCATGACAGAGAGGCGGGGGCGGAATTTAAAAACGGAGAAAGATTATCTGCTGTTGAGTCGGAAATCGACGATATAATAGATTTGGCCGTTGCCGCCGAATCCAAGTGCGGCAAGATTTTAATGGGAACGGAATAATTTTAAATTTTAAGAAAGGACGAGGCGAAACCTCGTTCCTTTCTAGAATATTGACAAATTAATAAAAATAGAGTATACTATAAACAATAATAGAAACTGTTTCAATAGTTAATAAATAAAATTAAACTATATGAATCCATTTGAAAGACAATTTGTTGAAAAAGAAAAAAATGAGAATGAACGGCATTTTAAAAATAGAGAAGTTGTTTGTAAAGATGTAGAGGGGGCATCTAGTGTCGATGTTCATCCGGAGGGGGTGGTTTTCCGGAAAGGAAATCAGCTTTTACTTAACGGGGGAAAGGTTTTATATGAAGGGGAATTTGATGACTGGCATTCTTCTCCTGAAGGGCAAGTAGTTATTCAAAAAGGGAATCAGCTCTTACTTAATGGCAAAGAACTTTTATATGAGGGAGATTTTGATGGTTGGGAGCCGCATCCTAAGGGCATAATAGTACGAAAGGGAGAGCAACTTTTACTTAATGGCAAAGATGTCGTGGGCGAATTCAGTACAGTTTGGCATGATTGGCACGCTCATCCCGAAGGAGTAGTTATTCGAGAAGGGAATATGGGGACGCAATTCACGCTTAACACATTTAATGGGGAAAAAAAGGTTTTATATCAGGGCGATTATATAGGCTGGGGTACCCATCCCGAAGGGGTGGTTATTCATAAAGGCAACGGGCTTTTACTCAACGGAGAAAAGGCTTTATACAAGGGTTATTATGAGAATCCGTGGGTTTCACATCCTCAGGGGGCGATTGTTAAAGAAGGCGATGAATGGAGAATATATACTGGAGAGGAATCGCGAAAAGAATCCAATTAAAGAAATTATTGTACAATTTTCGTTTTTTAGTTTTTAATATGGCGATTTTAGGCGAACGGGCAAAATGCCCGTTCGCCTTTTATGGGCGAATCTAAAGAAGTCTGAAAAAGAGGCGCTTATTAGCGCCCTTTTACGGCAAACACACTTATGTTTTAGAAAATTTCCTTAGGATTCAAGAAAATTCTCGTTGTTGTTCTCTTACTATCCAATTGCAGATTTTACAAAGGGTTAAATCCTTAAGTCTTTTTTGTTTTATGGTATAATTTGAGAACAGGAAAGTGATTATTCTTTAATTTTGAAACCTGAAATGAAAATCAAAGAAATCCAATCAAAAAGTATTCTTTCAAAATCGGGAGTTTATGATTGGACTATTAATCCTTATGTAGGGTGCCAGCACGGCTGCGTTTATTGTTACGCTAAGTTTATAAAAAGATTCAGCGGCCATAAAGAAAAATGGGGAGAATTTGTCGATATTAAAGTTAACGCGCCGGAATTGCTTGCCAAAGAAATAAAGAAAAAAAGAAAAGGAAGAGTATGGCTGAGCGGGGTTTGCGATCCTTATCAGCCGCTTGAAAAAAAGTATGAGTTGACGAGAAAATGCCTGAAGATATTATGGGAAAACGGCTGGCCAGTCACTATTCAAACGAAATCGCCACTGGTTTTGCGCGATCTAGATTTATTTAAAAAATTCAAGGAAATAGAAGTCGGTTTCAGTATCGCGACTGGCGACGAAGAAATCAAAATGATTTTTGAGCCGAAGGCGCCTCAAATTGAGCAGAGAATCAAGGCCTTGGGCGAACTGCGCCAACAAGGAGTCAGAACTTACGCGATGATTGCCCCCCTTTTGCCGAGCGCGGAGAAATTAGTGCTGAAGTTAAAGGGAAAAGTAGATTATGTAATAATTGATAAAATGAATTATCATTACGCTGATCGGATTTATAAAGAGTGTCGGCTGGAAAAGAGACAGGATGGAAGCGGAGTAGCGAGTTTTTTTAAAAAAGAAAACATTCCATGCCGGATTTTATTTTGAGAGCATGAACAAGAAACAAAAAGAAAAAAATAAAACGAAGTACTGGTCGGATTACGTTACTAAACACAGTTTCGCCTTAGATTTGGAACGAGGCATATTTACGTGGGACGAACCGCGGAAAATCGCTTATTCTCTTAAAAAATCGGCTGAACAAAGTTTAAACCGCAAAGGGACTTCGTTTCAGTCGGCGATGTCGATGCTTAATTTTTATATCAATCGCGCCGGCAAGAATTTGAAACCAGCACGGAAGAAAGTTTTAAGGCAAGCGAAGATGGAACTGAGGAAATTATTTAAAAAGTTAATATGAATACAGAACATTACGACGTGGCGGTAATCGGAGGCGGGCCGGCGGGAATGATGGCGGCTGGTCGGGCCGGTGAAGTTGGCGCTAAAACCGTTTTGATCGAGAAAAACGAAGAACTCGGCCGAAAACTTTTAATTACCGGCAAGGGAAGATGCAATATTACCAATAAAAAAGATGGATTAAGAGAGATGACTGAGAGATTCGGTAAAAATGGAAAATTTCTTTTTTCTTCTTTTTATAAATTCGGACCGGACGATATTATCATTTTTTTTGAAAGTCGCGGAGTTAAAACGAAAATCGAGAGAGGCGGCCGTGTTTTTCCGGTCAGCGACCGGGCTAAAGACATTCTTGAGGCGCTTAAGGGTTATTTAAAAGAAACTGGAGTGGAAGTAAAAAATAAGGCCAAGGCGAGAGAGATAATAAAAAAAGGGGGCCATCTTGATGGCATTGTTCTTGCGGACGGAAGGAGAATAATTGCCAAGAGTTTTATTATTTGTCCGGGTGGAAAAACTTATCCTTCGACCGGTTCTACCGGCGATGGCTATAAATGGGCAAAGAAAATGGGGCACGCTATCACTAAACTTTTTCCCGTCCTTGTTCCGATAATCGTTAAAGAGAAAATCGTTCAAAAACTTGAGGGCTTGAGCTTAAAAAATGTCGAAATAACTGTTTATAAAAATGGAGAAAAGATTGATTCGGGGTTTGGCGAGGCTCTTTTTACCGCTAACGGCCTAAGCGGGCCCGTTATTCTCGATCTAAGTAGGAAAATCGGCCAAGAATTATCCGAAAATCTCAGAATACAAATTGATTTCAAACCAGCTTTGGATTCGGCAGTTTTGGATAAAAGAGTGCAAAGAGATTTTCGAAAAGAAAACAATAAGATGTTTAAAAATTGTCTTAACAGACTTTTGCCTCAAAAACTCATTTCGGTCATAGTGGAATTATCCGGAATCAAAGCCGAGAAAAGAGTTAATTTAGTGACTCGCGAAGAAAGAAAAAAATTAATTCGTCTTTTAAAAAATTTTGTTTTGGAAATTAAAGGTTTTGGGGGGTATGACCAGGCGGTGATTACTTCGGGGGGGGTAAGTTTGGAAGAAATTGACCCCAGAACCATGAAGTCAAAATTAGTCGATAATTTGTATTTCGCCGGCGAAATACTCGACGTCGACGGCCCGACCGGCGGTTACAATTTACAGGTTTGCTGGAGTACCGGTTATATGGCCGGCGACAGCGCCGGTCGGCTTTATGGAATTAATTAAATAAAACAATCACTATACAATGTTAAATAATAAAAACGCTTCTTTTGGGGAGGCGTTTTTATTATCTGCATAAATTTTTTAAAGATTTAGTCTTTCGGCCTTGTTTTTTTCAGAATGATGCCTTTTAATTAATCTCATGAGAAGCCTTTTCCTTTCTTTTAGACTCATTCGTTTAGAGCGAGTGATCAGAGTTTCTTTGCCAGTGCTTGGATCACCGACGCGACAAGGTTCGGTACTAACAAATTTTCCATCTCTCATAAAACCGTCTCTTTTTCGAGTGATTTTTTCAAGTGTTTCAGGCTCTTCTTGAGTCGACAAAAACAAATCTTCTGTTTTATCCGAATCAGGGATTTCGTTAACGGGAATAAAATTATGCTCAGGGTCGGACTGAGGAAAACGGTCGTCAACTTCGGGAGCGTTGTAGTCATTATCCGAGTCAGTGAATCTTTCTTTGGGTTTAAGATTATCTTTTCGATCAGGGTGTTCAGATCGGCTCTCAATAGTTCTTTCCATATTAAAGGTGTTATCGTGGTCAAGGTCTTTATAATTAAATTTTTCGGGATTAGGCATAAA
>CAZOLB010000026.1:0-4241 GCA_964580825.1 uncultured Gammaproteobacteria bacterium | reverse complement strand
AGGTCGGACCTCCTGAGAAGGAATAATCTTCTTTTCTGGAAGTGAAACCTCTATAATCGGAGGTCGGGTCTTTTTTTGAGATTCGACCTCTTTGGTCTCCTCTTTGGGGGGTCGGACCTCTATAAATTTTTCTTTTTTCCCCTTCATCCGCGTCTGAGCGGAAATCAAATCTTGATTCAAAATCGCTGACGAAGATTCTATAGTTTTTTTTATATCCGCTCTTTGTTTCGACTTTTGAAACACTTCTTTTTTGATGTCTTCTTCCGAAACTTGAGTCGTAGGAACCCTAACTCTCGGCTTTTGTTCTTTTAAAACCTTAATGAGCTTATCTACGGTCTCATTATCAAGCCCCAAGCCGCCAATCTGCGGCTCTCTTTTTAAAACGATTCTCGTTTCAATCTCGCCGCGAACATCGCGCAAAAATGACTCGGCCACGCCTTGAAATCTTTTTTTCCGCGCCGGCTCGGAAAAATTCAAGCCCGAATCCGCCGTTATCCGCTCGACGGCTTGACTCATATCAATCAAAGGCAAGGCTGTTGACAGACGCTTCTTTTCTATTTCCACTTCCGCTTCAATTCTTTCCTGGCTTAATATCTCCGCCAAGCCGGCTTCTTCAATAAACGTCTTTCTTTCCTGAGGATCTTTAATCTCAGGCAAAACATTTTGTCTGAGATACTCCGCTTCTTCAGCGGTTAATCTTCGTTTTTCCGGAGGGCGGATATTAATCAACCGATTGCCTTCAATAATTTGTATTTGTCCCTCGTCAGTGGCAAAAATAAAATCGTCTTCAAATCCCCGAGGTGATTCCGAAGTTATTTTCAAATATTCGTAAATATCGAACAATTTTCTGATTAAATCTTGATCTTCCCTTTCGATTTTTGAAAAATGCCGGACAAAGTATTCCGTCTGTTTTATTTTCGGAACCAGTTCAATGCCTAAATCATGGTTATAATTTTCCAAACATTCGGCAACTTTTATTTCTCTTTCTCCTTGTTCGGACGTTTCCCAGAATAAGATTTCTTGATTATCTCTCAGGGCGGTAATCAAATCGCTCTTAAAATCATCGCGGGCCCAAGGATTGATGCTAGTTAAAGACAATCTCAACCGTTCCAAAACTGGCAAAGCCTCGTCTCTCAACGCCTGAATCAGCCCATTTTTAAATAAAGCGACAATTTCTTTAAAATCCAATCTCGGTAAAGCGACAAATTTTAATTTAACAATTAAATCATCGTAAATCTGTTTTGTTTCTAAATCTCCGTCAAAGCCGGATAAAATTTTTTCCAAATTGCCGGCTAAAAATTTGGCTTGTTTATCATCAAGGTAAAGGATTATCTCGTCCACCTTCTCAATTAGATTTTTTTGAAATTCCGGCTGATATAACTGCGCGGAATTCAAAATTTTAATTGTCTCTTCTTCTTTTTTATTATTTTCTTCAACCATATAAACTATTTTTTACTAGGGGGTCGATCTAGGTATCGTCGCTTTTTGACGATTAAGTTCTCGGGCAAAGGCTAGAATCATGTCTCCTTGCGACGCATTTACACCTAAAACTCCTCCACTTTTGACTTTCCGCGCATAATCTTCAATATCCACTATAACACTATCGGCGCACATTCTTGCCATTGTATCCGGCCGCATTCTATTTATTTGAGCAATATCCGCGGCAGTAACATTGCTTAAATATTTTTTGCCACCATCATGAAGGCGACTTCCTTGGCCATTTTGGTCTTCAGTAACAAAAGTATCCGCATGCACGGTTCTCATAAACTGTTGCGGTTCAACTTGATGAGCTCTAATATCAATCATCTTCGCCCATTTTTCATCTACTTCCAATTTGCCGTCTTTATCCTGCTTAATACCTCCCAATTTCGCCTCGCCAGTCAAGGAATCAATATAAGCCATGCCGGTCAAAGAATGGTTACCAGATAAACTCGCCAAGTTACTAACTCGTGTCATTGCCCGCGCCATTTCAAATTTATTCAAATGAGCGATATCTTCAAACATATTCCGAAGGAGCATTTGCATTGCCGGAGCGCTAACAGGATTTTTCTCAAAATCCGCAAGCGCCCCTGCTTTATTCCCAATCGCCTTATCTTTATTTATTATATCTTTAACATGTCCCTGAATCATGGGGTCAAGTAAAGCCGTATTCCAACCATTAACCTGAGTTAAAAGCTCCGCGGCTGCAATCATTTTGTCACTATCCTTAGTGGATATGGCCTGTTTCATCTCCTCAACTAATAACCCTTCGTCTCCGCCGGTAGTCAACTTCAAATCCTGCTGCCTTTCCGCCTGCCTTCTCCGTGCCGCTAATTCCACCCACTGAGTCCTTCTTTTTTCCGCAAGCCCCAATCCTTTAACCAGCCTTCCTGTCTCATATCTCAAATTAGAAATTTCCTCGGACGCTCGTCGGCTTATATCCTCTGACGGTTTTTTTTCTTTTTCCAACCGCGTTATCTCGGCCTGACTCTGAGCAATTTTTTTCTGATTCCCCTCTGCCTGAATTGTTGCCGATTTTTGATTCAAATAAGTCTTTATTCTATTTAAACCGGCCTTGGAAAAAACATCTGTCTCTTTACCTCCCATTTCCTTTGCTATATTTTTAAGAGATTCTCTTAACTTCTCGGTTCTAAGATCGCCATTTGAAAAACTCTTCGCTAATTGAGCTGACGAAAGGCCTAATTGTTGCATTTGATCAATTAAATCGTTCGCCTCTTGTCCTTCTGCGTCTCTTTTCTTTAGCTTATCTATATTCATTTGGTCTTTTTTAATGGCTTCATTTTTATTTTCAATATCTTCATCGGCTGCATCTTTAATTTTTTTCGCGTTCTTTAACTTGCTACTTCTAAAAAAATCTGTTGTCTTCTTAACATACCAACCCGGATCCATAGCTTTATCAATAGCCGTAGCCATCTGTCCCGAGCCCTCCTCCACTACTTCTGCCCTCCTTGAAGCCTTATCTGCTTTTCTTTTTTTCCAGGCCTCTTTAGTGATATCATAGCTAATACCTTGAAATTTCTGCATTGCCTTACCGAAATTGCTTTCTGGCGCTATTTTTCCAGCAAGACGGCCAAGTCCCTTAGTGGTTTTTTCAACTGTCCGGTCAACTCCTTTTAATCCGAGCTTGCCCACACCTTGAGCCCAGCCTTGCATTTTTCCGATCGCCTTGCCGGCCAAACTGGAACCGGCGACGCCTAATTGTTGAGCCGACATCAAGGAGACAATCAACATCACGATGCCAATAACGAAATTAAGTATATACTGTGGTTTCCCCATTTCGCTATATGCACTGTCTAATTCTTTGTCCCAAGCCTTTATGTTGTCCGAAGAAATAATACCCACAGCATTTTCTTGAACCACGGCCAAAGAAAGCCAAAGAAAAAAGGCCATCACTGGTCCGACGATCAACTGGTGGGTGAATTTTTCCCACCATTGCCGGCCATAAGATTCCGTCGAAGGTAAAATGCCGGCCATAAAAGCCAAAGGCGAAAGCACCACCAAAAACCAAATCATCACAATTCTGAACACCAAAATTATCACCATGGTTCCCACGACAACAACCGCAACAATGGACATAATCAAGCCCAATAAAACGGCCCCCAGTATCACGCCGGCACCTGGTAGTTGATCCGCATCTCCTTTCGATATCGTTAACAAACTGCCTAGACCCAACATTTTAATTAAATTACCTTCCGCCACGTCCTTAATGGCGCTAATAAAAGTAAGCATTAAAATCTGGGAGAAATCAATAAAAATCCCGCAAATCAATTTGGAAAAATTAACTAAAACCGCGGCGATTAAAAAACTCGGCAATAAACGCTTATAAGCGTATTTTTCCGACTTAAGCACGGCCGAAAAAGCGATGACCAGCAAAACTATCACGAAAAACATGTTAAAAACGTCCCGAGTAATAATCCATCCTTTGGAAACCGCGGCGGAATTGATAAAATCATTATACTCGGCGACTTTTTGCAAAGCGCTGATTAAAAACGCTAATAAATTGCCGACGATAAATTGGACGAAACAGAAAACCACGTTGCCGATAATCTGGGCGATTGCCTGGCCAAGTGTCGCCCAAGCCGGACGGGGAATCAAGAAAACGAAAATCACGGCTAAAACAGTCGCTAAAACCGCGATTCGCCGGCGAGAAAAAAACGAAAGTTTTTGGGAGAAGAGAGAAAACATAGGAAGATAATTTACAATTTTCAATTTTCAATTTACAAATAAACGGAAGATAATTT
>CAZOLB010000025.1:0-4572 GCA_964580825.1 uncultured Gammaproteobacteria bacterium | reverse complement strand
TAATTAAAATAGAGTCGGGTTTGATTAAAAATCCGAAAATTGAAACCGTCCAAAACATTGCGAACGCGTTTGGCGTTTCGCTGGACGAGTTGACAAAGTAGGCATTGCAAAGTTTGCGGGGGGGGTAAAATATAAGTAAGGTCGTAAGTTTAAATAAAATTTAATTTCTCTAAAACGCTAAAACTTTTAGCAATAAGGAACAAAATATGGATAATCAAAATTTTAATCAACCAATGCCGGAAAATTCTCAAATGCCGCCAATTATGCCCGAACCAAAACCAAAGAAAAAAGTTTGGATTGTTTCGGGAATTTTAGGGGCGGTCGTTATTATTGCTTTGGCTGTTTATTTTGTTTTGCCAAAAGCCGGCCAAGAAGTCATAAAGAAAACATCCGAAGATATTTATAAGCCCGCCGTGGCGTTCGCTTCTAAATTTGCAACTTATGAAGAAGTGTCTGTAAATATCAACCCGAAAGTTCCGGCTTATTCCGTTAGCCAAAATTTAAACAATGTTACCAACGCCAGCGATTTCAATTTTTCTGACGCGGCAAAAAATCTGCTTGTTAAAAATGCTTTTGTTGTTACATCGGCTTACAACAACGAATTTTTCCCGCTTTACGAATCAAATCGTTATAGCTATACGCCGAGCTTTATTACAACGGACTCAATGCTCCACAACTATCATTTGATGTTTGATTTCTTGCTCAAGCAGTTAGAGGAGCAAAAATTGGCGGCCGAATTGAAACAGCTTAACGCCAATATGCTTTCCGAATCCTTGAATCAATATAACAGCCTGAAGGGAACGGAATGGGAAAATGCCGCCAAAAGGAATGTCGGATTTTTTGCCGTGGGGAGCAAACTTTTGGATCCATCGGTAAATATTCCTTCAATTATTGCCAATGAAGTTAATCAAGAGTTAGCACTTATTGAAGCTCATCAAGGCATAGAAAAATCTCCGGTGATGAACATCGGCGGCGGACAAGATACGATGATTGATACTCCGCAAGGACCGCAATCATTGGAAGCGTTAAAAGAAGATTACTCGCAATATATTCCTCGCGGTCATTACGACAAAACAGAACAGTTGAAAGCCTATTTTAAATCAATGATGTGGTATGGTCGTCTAACTTTCAGAATGAAAAACGATGACGAAGTGAAATCGGCGTTGCTCATTACTCTCGCGCTCGATAAACAAAACAATCAAAACAGCTGGAACAAAATTTATGAGCCGGTGAATTTCTTTGTCGGCAAAAGCGATGACATTACTTATTATCAATTCAAAGATTTAGCCGAAAAAGTATATGGCGAAAACGCGACGATTCAATCGGTATCAGGCGATAAAAACAAACTTGCCTCTTTCATTAACGAAACAAAAACTTTAGAGCCGCCGCAGATAAACTCAATGCCGATTTTTCAAGCGTCAATTCAAGCGGATAGAGAAAAAGAAATTAAAGGATTTCGTTTTATGGGGCAGAGATTCACTATTGACGCTTCAATTTTTCAGCGGCTTGTTTATCGGGAAGTTGGTGACAAAACAAAATCTTGCCAAGCATTTAAGCCAGAAGAAACAGGATGTTTATCGGGAGCTCGTTGTCTTCCTAAGGGATTGGATATCCCCGCGACAATGAGTTCAAACGAAGCAAAAAATATATTAAGCGGAATGGGCGAAACTCAATATGCCTGCTATTCCGAAAATATGTCAAGGATGAATGAGTATGTATCAGGATTGAGTACAGATGTTTGGACGCAAAATTTATATTGGGGCTGGCTGTATCAACTCCGCCCGCTTCTTGATAAAAAATCAAGCGGCTATCCGACATTTATGCAAAATACTGCTTGGGCAAGAAAAGAGCTCAACACGTTTTTAGGTAGCTGGTCGCAACTGAAACACGATACTATTCTTTACGCCAAACAAGTTTATGCCGAACTAGGAGGGGGCGGTTCAGAAAAGGAAGACGATAGGGGTTATGTTGAGCCGAATCCTTATGTTTACGCTCGCCTTGCTTCACTTCTCAAAATGACAAACGATGGATTGGATATCCGAGGACTTTTAACGCCGAGCATGAAAGACAATTTGAGCAAAATGGAACAGCTGGCGATGTCTCTCAAAACTATATCGGAAAAAGAATTGAATAATGAGAAACTAACCGACGACGATTATGAACTTATCCGTTCATACGGCGGACAACTGGAGCATTTCTGGCTTGAAATAAATAAAGATGAACCGGCCTACAAAGAAACTGGAAGCCAGAGAGATTATTTAAGCGAAAACCCAGCCGCGATTGTTGCTGATGTTGCCACTGATCCGAACGGCCAAGTTTTGGAAGAAGGCACGGGCAAAATTTCCGAGATTTACGTTGTTGTTCCGATTGACGGAAAATTAAGAATCGCCAAAGGCGGAGTTTATTCTTACTACGAATTTACTTGGCCGATGTCGGACAGATTGACCGATAAAAAATGGCGGGAGTTGCTAAATTCTGGCCAAGCTCCAGCGTTGCCGTCTTGGACTGATGCCTTTGTCGCAAAATAAAATGAATGCAAAAGAAAATTACATGGCTAATTATTATCTCTCTTTGTTTCCTCGCTGTTGCCCTTTTGGTCGGTAGTTACTATTTGTATTCTTCCAAAAATCAAGAAACGTCAAACAGTCAGACGCAGGGCGAAAAAGAATTTCTAGATTTTTTGTCGCAGAAAAAGAGACTTCCTCAAGCAAGCGAGGAAGTTTCTTTGGTTGCAGTCGGCGATATTTCTTATTCGCGAGGGGTGGAAAGGATAGTAAAGAAACAGAACGACATCAATTATCCTTTTTTGAAAATTCACGATTATCTAAAAAGCGCGGATTTAGTTTTCGGGAATTTGGAAACGCCAATTACGCAAGGGTCGGAAATTTCCGACTTTGAGATAATTTTTAGGTCAAATCCGGGGACTGAGCAAGCGTTGAAACAAGCTGGATTTTCTATTTTGTCGTTGGCAAATAATCATACTCCGAATTTTGGAGAAAAAGGATTAAAAGACACTTTTAATTTTCTTGAGAATGCAGATATTAAATATGTCGGCGCGGGACAGAATGAGCAAGAAGCATATCAGCCGGCTTATATTGAGAAAAAAGGAATAAAATTTGCTTTTCTGGCATACAACGATACCGATGTTGTTCCGGCTTACTATGAAGCGTCAGCCAATCGCGCGGGAACGGCATTTATGCGAATGGACAAAATGACTGAAGCCGTAAAAGAGGCAGAACGAAAGGCCAATTTTGTTATCGTCTCAATGCACGCCGGAATTGAGTATGCCGAAAAATCAAATGATTCACAGGTAAATTTTGCTCATGCGGCGATTGACTCTGGAGCAGATTTAGTTCTTGGTCATCATCCTCATGTGGTGCAAACATTGGAACATTATAAAAGCAAATACATTTTTTATAGCTTGGGAAATTTTGTTTTTGATCAGCCGCAATCAAAGGAAACAAAAGAGGGCTTGGCTATCAAAATTTATTTTGCTAAAAACGGAATTAACAAAATTTCCCTCTTGCCCGTAGTTGTGGAAAATCTGGCCCAGCCGAGAATGGCGAATAAAATCGAGGCGGTTAAAATTTTACAGAGATTAAATTTTTCATTGGCAAGCCAAGATGTTTATTCGTGGAATAGCAACGATAATAATTTTGAAAAAGAAATCCGAAGAGTAGTTTATAGCGGTATGTCCGAGGGTGGCGGAGTTTTTTCCCAAAAAGAGCAAGCCGATTTAGATAACAATTTAGTTCCTGAAAACTACAATTTAGAAAATGGAAAACTAACAATTACGGAAAACGAAAAAATGATTTGGCAATCGCCGAGCGATTGGTGGATAGATGATTTTGCTTTCGCCGACTCAAATAATGACGGGGTTGTGGACATAAATTTATCTCTTTGGAAGTCCGGCAGTTTTGGAACATCAAAGCCATTTTGGGTCAAAGAAAACGATATGAGCGTAAAAAATCATTTTTTCATTTTGGATTTCAGTGGCGGCTCAATCAAACAAGTTTGGGGTTCCTCAAATCTCGCTGAGCCGAATTGTGAATTTAAGATTGCCGATGTTGATAATGACGGAAAAAACGATTTAGTCGTGATTGAGGGAGATTATTCGCAAAAGCCAAACTGTGCCGGAAATTATGTCGCGGTTTGGAAATGGAATGACTGGGGTTTTTCAAACGAATGGCGAAGCGAGAAAGGAAATTTTACGAATTTGGAGATTGAAAAAATTGACGGAAAAAGCTATATTGTAGTTGATACTCCCTGATTTTTTGTAGCCGCCGCGCCCGCGAAGCGGGCAATCCAGCGGGCGGGCAAAAAGGAAGGGGGTCTGGGGGAAGGAATTTTTGCCCGCCCGTTTCCGAAACGAAGCCCCGCCGCTCCGCCCGAAAACTTGCAGGGCGGAACCGAGCAGAAAAATTTTCTCTTCCTTTTAGAAGAAAAAAATCGGCGCGCGCAAAAGAAAAGCAGAGAAAACTTTTTTGCTGGCTGGCAAGCGTTAGCGAGCGGCGGCGGGGCGGAGCGTCAGTTTCTTTCAAAGAAAGTTCGCGCAAAGTTTAGAATATCCCA
>CAZOLB010000024.1:0-4862 GCA_964580825.1 uncultured Gammaproteobacteria bacterium | reverse complement strand
TCCAATTTGAATAATTGCGGCGCTTGCGGTAAAATTTGTAATAATGTCCCTCCGGCCAACGCGGTGATTGCTTGCAACGCCGGGACTTGCGGTTTCAAATGTAATCTTGGGTATCGGGAATGGAATAATGCCTGTGAACTAAATAGTTGTGTTTCGCCGGAAGGCGAAGTGGGAGATCAAGATACTCGGTCATGTCGGGTAACTCATGGAACCGGCCAGCAGATTAGAACTTGTCAAAATTTTCATCCGCCGGCCTGGGGTGAATGGGGAGAATGCGGCAATGTCCAGTGCGAAGACCATTGGGGTAATTGCGACGGTTTGGCGTCTAATGGTTGTGAAACAAATCTTTTAACAGATGTGAATAATTGCCAGCAGTGCGGTTCCAAATGCCCCATTCCTCCTAATACCACGCCTAAATGTTCGGCGGGAATCTGCGGCTGGAATTGCGTTTCCGATAACTATAAGGATTGCGACGAGAATGCGATAAATGGCTGCGAATCTAATTTATTGACTGATATTAATAACTGCGGTGCTTGCGGTAAAATTTGTAATAATGTCCCCCCACTTCACGCTTCAAAAGTTTGTTCCGATGGCAAGTGCGGATGGCAATGCAATGAGGGCTACGATAAAAAGGGGAACGAGTGCGTTTTAGCCGCTCCGTCTAATCTCTCGGTTTCCGCTATTTCCGACAGCCAAATAAATCTCGCCTGGACGGATAATGCCAAGAATGAAAATGGTTTTAAAATAGAGCGAAAAAAATCCAATACAAGCTGGCAGTTAGTCGTTATTCTTCTCACTAACAGTGTTTCCTACGCCGACGTTGGTCTTAATTCGGCCACCACTTATTATTATCGCGTCAAGGCCTATAATCAAGAGGGCGAATCCGATTATTCCAATGAGGATTCGGCGACAACGGAAGTCCATAGAGAGTGTACTGAAGACGGCGATTGTTCAGGGATCAGATATTGCGTAAATTATTTATGTGTTAGTTGGTGGTGCCGATATTGGGGAGTAACCTGCCCGGATGCTCTTAATAGGTAAATTTAAATCATATAAATATAAATAAAATAATCATATGACGGAAGAAGAAAAAAATAAGTTGGAAGACATTTTTGAACAAGTTGATCAAAAAACTCCATCGTTTTCCGCAGAGCAGGGGATTAATGAAAGAACCTTCCAGCCGGTTGCCGTGAAACCGGAAATAAAAAAAGAAGTTTCCAGTGAATCTTTAAAAGTTCACAGAGGAAAGAAGCGAAAAATTGTCAGCTTGGCAATAATCGTTTTAGTTTTAGCTATAGTAGTAATTTTTGTTTTTATTTTTTTAAAATCCCGGCCTCTAAAAAGTGGAGAAAATCAAGAATCATCTCTTTTATTGGAAAATGGGCAGAGCTCCGAATCAACGAGCACTCCTCCGGTTGTTGAGGTCGAGGAACAGAAAGTATTGGATTCGGACGGCGATGGTTTAACAGACAGCGAGGAAAGTATTTTAAAAACGAATAAAAATATTCCTGATACGGATAGCGACGGTCTTTCAGACAAAGAAGAAGTCAAAGTTTACAAAACAAATCCGTTGCTTAACGATAGCGATGGGGATGGAATTTCTGACGGAGAAGAAATAAGACAGGGAAATGATCCCAATAACGCGGAACAGGGAGCAAAATTATTGGATTTGCAAAAGGAGATAGAGAAATTGAAATAAATAAAAAAGCAGTGTAATTAATTTATTTATTATGATGTTTGAAGATCAACAAAATCAAGGAATAGGTCAATCTAATCAGCCCGAATCGGCCGGACAAGGGGGACAACCCTTAACCGCGTCGGTTCCTCCGCCTGTTTCGACCCCGACGCCGGCTTCACCGCCGCCAGAACCGACTTTTGAAACGCCCGAACTGGCTAAAAAAGAAATTATTCAGGAGGCCGAAGATGTCGGCGGATCTTTAATTGAGGAAAAAATTTATACAATGCCCGAGAAGTTTAGAAAAACGAAAACTGGTTTGGCGGGCAACAAGAAAAAAAGTTTTTTAATCCTGATAATTTTGATTGTCATTTTATTTATTATCGGCGGATTAGGTTTTTATTTTTGGACAAAAAGTTCTCAAATGATTGAAAATCCCGAAGCAGAAACGGAAATGCCAAAAATTACTCCAGAATCTCCTGAAAATGAATCTATCTCCGAAGAAGAACCGGTCAAAATAGAAGAAACCCTGCCGGAAGAGGAGGTTGTTTTATCTCTTGAACAAACTTTAAAGGCGGAGTTAAAAGGCGAAGGGGATCAAGCGGTTTCTTCTGCGGAATTTTATTTACCCGAAGGCGCTCTTCTTGATCAGAATGTCGAGATGAAGATTACGGTTTTATCAAGCGACGAATTCAATAAGGCGCTAAGCGAGGATGCGGAAAAACAGGAAGCGTTTAATAAGAGCTCTTACCAAGTTGTCGGCGGAGTTTATTTTTTTGAGCCGATCGATATCGTTTTTAATTCAGAAGCGACTTTAAAGGTTTATTATCAGCAGGAATTGGTTAGCGAGGAATGGGAAGGAGATTTGATGCTGGGATACTTTAAAGAGAATTTATGGTCTCCCTTAGCTTCTTCTTTAGATGCGGAAAATAATGTTGTGACGGTTAATTTTGCTGTTTTGCCTTCCGATACTTTTGGTATCATTATTGGTAAAGAAAAATTGATTCCAAAAGTGGAGGAATTTCAAATTGCTCCCAACGTTGTTTCAAGCGTTGATTCCGACAGCGATGGTTTAACCGACGTCGAAGAAACAATTTTTTCCACTGAAGCGAATAATCCGGATTCGGATGCCGACGGAAATCCCGACGGGCAAGAAATTATTGGTTTAATGCAACCATTAAGTTCCGATGAAACAAAATTAGCCACTTCGGGATTGGTTAATGTTTATACCAACCCAACGTTTTCTTATAGTTTCTTTTATCCAGCTTCTTGGTTGGCTCGGGCTATTCCGGAAACAGATAATCAAGAGGTGCTGGTGATTACCAATACCGGGGAATTTTTTAGCGTTACAGTAGAAAATAATACTGAAAGATTGTCTCCAGCCGATTGGTATTTGCGCCAATCGCCGAAAATTGAAAGAAGTTCTTTATACGAGACGGTGATTAATAATTCCAGCGCGGTTTGGAATCCGGATCACTTAACAATTTACATCGCCAGAGACGACCGGATTTATATATTATCTTATAACACCGGAACAGAAGAAGAAGCTAATTTTAAAACTACTTTTGAGATGCTGATTAACAGTTTTCAGTTTGTTGTTCAGCCGCAAGGCCGTCCGGACATGACTTTAATTAAATATCCGGACAAGCCGGAAGTTTATCTTATTGAAAAAGGCCTTAAAAGGCCATTCCAATCGGGAGAAATATTCGAGAAGTTGGGTCTCAAATGGGAAGACGTTATTGAGATTCCCTTAAACGAAGTTTATGCCGACGGAGAGGTGATTACCGGCCGTTTGGACGGGACGCTGGTAAAATATCCTGAGAGTGCGGCTATTTACCTTATTGAAGGAAATAAAAAACGATCTTTTAAGTCAGGTGAGGTTTTTGAATCCTTGGGTTATAAATGGGAAGAGGTTATAGAAATTCCCAGTGACGAAGTTTATCCGGATGGACCGATCATCGAGAGTGGACTTCGAGACATATTAAACAATCAATGAGAGATTGAAGAGAAAAGCGCGAGAGAGAATTATTAAGTATGAAAAAACTAACTTCTCATATATTATCGGTAATAATTATAGTTTTGTTTTTCGCGATATTTTTCCCTTTAAAAGGGAAAAATATCTTTTTTTTCATATCAAATCCTTTTCAGAAATTTTTTTATCGTTCAAATGAAGAAAGAGCAGAAAATATCGGTTCATATTTGCGAGACAGCGAATTGGAAGCATGCAGGACGGAAAATTTTCTTTTGAAAAATTTACTCGACCTTACAAAACAAACGGAAAATAAATCCGTAATAGCCAATGTTATCGGTAAAAGGTCGGAAGAGGGGATGGAATGGTTTTTATTGGATAAAGGAGCACGCCACGGGATTAGAAGCGGTTTGGCCGTAATGGATGAAAATGGCGTATTGGTCGGAATATTAATTAAAGTTGAAGAATCAATTTCTTATTTGCGATCAATTTTTGACAGCCGGTCGTCTTTGGCCGCGGATATAATAACCCCTGGCGATAATGATGATGGCGAAATTGTTTCCGGTATTGTTCAGGGAGAATATGGATTGGGAATAAGAATGAAATATATTCCCGTAGACAAGCAAATAAATCCCGGCGATACGGTTATTACTTCGGGCTTGGAAGAAAATATCAGGAGAGGCGTAATTATCGGTCAGGTAGCGGGTGTGGAAAAAAGACCGAATGATATTTTCCAGGAAGCGGTTATTAAATCGTTCTCTAACCAAAATTTTCGGGTTGTTTCAATTCTAATCCCCTAGAGTATATTCTCATGGTTATAAAGTTTATTTTATTGGCGCTTTTGGTGTTTTTATTTGTGGTTTGCCAGATTTCGTGCTCGTTTTTGCCGACGGCGGTTTCTTGTGTTTTTATTTTGATGATGGTTTTATTGTTTTACGAAATTCTTAAGGGAAAAAATTTCTCCAATTTTCAGCCGAAATACGCTTTTTTTGCCGCGATTATTGGCGGATTTTTATTGGATGCTTATTCTATTTTTCCTCCCGGTTTATTCTTATTAAGTCTTTTGGCCACTCTTTATATTTGTTGCCATTTTGTTGTTTTAAGATTCGATCTGTCCGGTTTTTTAGGCGTTTTGATAAGCGCTGTCATTTCCGTTTTGATTTACCAAATATTAATTCTATTTTTAAGTTATTTATACTATTTTATTGGTTTATCGGA
>CAZOLB010000023.1:0-6551 GCA_964580825.1 uncultured Gammaproteobacteria bacterium | reverse complement strand
CGAACCCCTTACTCTTCCATGCCATGGAAGCGTGTTACCGGTATACCACGGGCCCAAAACTTTTGCTTCGAAAAAAATCTAAAATTCTAAATCCAAAATTCAAAACCTAAATTTTTTATTTTTTATATTTCATTTTTAATTTTAGTCGCCTCTTCGGCGACGATTGGTGCCCAGGGCGGGACTTGAACCCGCACGCCCGAAATCGGGCATAGAGCCTCAGTCTATCGCGTTTACCAATTACGCCACCTGGGCGCAAAATATGATGAAAGAAGTTATCAAACTCGCGCAAAACCGCTTATTTCATCTCTTTCATTTTTTTTCCGTATCTGCTCCGCAAATAATATAGCTTAGCTCTTTTAACCTTATATTTTCCTACCACTTCCACTTTTAAAATACTAGGCAAATATAAGGGATAAATTTTTTCCACGCCGACAGCACCGGCGGCGATCTTTCGAACCGTAAAAGTCGCCCCGGGCGTTTTTCCGCCATGACAGGCGATAACCGTGCCCTCAAAAACCTGCGTTCTTTCCTTAATTTTACCTTTCGCGTCCATCTCTTTTATTCTTTGATGAACGCGAACAATCATTCCCGGCTTAATTTCCGGCAATTTTCTGTCTTTTTCTTGTTGATCAGTCATAATATTTTGATTATTGATAATTGATTATGGTAATTTGAAAATCAAGAATCCAGATTATCTTCCGGATTCTTTTAAAATAATCTCTTTAACTTTTCTAACTGTTTTTTCCAGTTTGTCTTCCTCATTGGCAATCAAATATTCGAATGGCGGCGGATTATCCAATTCTTTTTTCGCTTCATTTAAACGACTTTGAATAACCTGTTCTGAGTCCTGACCGCGGCGGCGCAGTCTCGTCGCTAATATTTCCAACGAAGGAACGGTAATTAAAATCACAACCGCTTCGGGAATCAATTTTTTATAAGTCCTAACTCCTTGGCAATCGATTCGCAAAATTACCGGCTTATCGCCTTGAAGAGCTCGCGTCATTTCCTTTTTCGAGTTGCCGTAATAATTCCCGTAAACCTCGGCCCATTCCAAAAACTCGTTGTTGGCCGCCATTTTTTTGAATTCGGCAATGGAAACAAAATGATAGGGCCAATCCTGCTTTTCTCCCGGCCTTTTAGGGCGGGTAGTAGTGGTGATTATCCGAGTAAAATCCAATTCTTTTTCAAGTCCATCAATCACCGAATCCTTGCCGCTGCCCGTAGAGGGCAAGCCGGAAATAATGAACAATTTGGACATATATTAACCTCCAATTTTAACCAAAACTTCTTTAAAATCTCTCGGCAGTTCGCTTTTAAACTCTCGCCACTGACCGTTTAAATCGTAAAAGCCAAGATAAAAAGCGTGTAAAAACACCCGAGGGGAATAACTAGACGACTGATTTATCAAAAAAACGGGCGCCGGGCGCGAGTCGCCGACAATCGGACAACCGACGGATTTTAAATGAAGCCGAATCTGATGAGTCCGGCCAGTAAAAGGCCTAACTTTGAGCAATGAAAATTGAAAATTAAAAATTGAAAAATTTTTAACAATCTCATATTCAGTGATCGCCGATTTTTTTGTTTTAACGTCCTTTTGGGATTTAATCGCCACTAATTTTCCCTTTCGAGTAAAACCAATCGGCAATTCTATAATTCCTTTTTCTTGAGACGGTCGGCCATAAACCAAAGCAAAATATTCTTTTCTCACTTTATTCTTTAAAAATTGTTGAACCAAACATTCATACATTTTCTGATTTTTCGCAATCACCATCAATCCGGAAACATCTTTATCTAAACGATGGACAACGCCTGGCCGATTCTTATCTCCGACACCTTTAATCTCCGGATAATACTCCAAAAGCCAATCAGCCAAAGTATTATCTTTCTGATGCGCCGTGGAATGAACTAATAGTCCGACTGGTTTTTCAACGACCAAAAAATCCTTATCTTTTTGGATTATATTTATTTTAGACAAATTGTCAATATCAGACATGAAAATATTTTAACCAAAAATTCAACTTTTGTCAAAAAATTCCTCCCGATAAACTCGGGAGGAATCTAGTTTTAAAAAATCTCTTATTCCCTTTTTTCAAAGGAAATATACTTCGGACTAACCTTAACCACGTTGCCGAATCTGTCTTCTTCTAGTTTGGTAATCCACATTCCCAGCCAAGGGATAAGACCCCTTTCCTTTAGGTAGTTCGTATTTTCCTCAAGACAAGGCACTAAAAAAGATGAAATCCCTTTATAGTGCATAAAAATCGCCACGTGAAGGTGTCCCACTAATAACATGCGGACCCCTTCAGACGAATTGTCCTGCTCTTCGGTCAAATTTTCCAACCACCTTTGCAGCCGGTAAGATTTCCCATAAGGAATACCTCCTTTGGGGTGGACTAAGCGAATAACAATGCCGTTTACCGTCTTTGTTCCTTCTGCCAAATGTTCGCCTCCGATATATTCCATGTTTTTACAGGTTTCGGCGAATCTTCGGACAATGTTATAGCCCGACTTGACCCAGTAAACCTTTTCATGGCTTGAGCCTGCAATGATTATCGTCGGAATAGGACTTGAAGGCCAAATTTTAAGCCCTCGATCCAGTTGCGCGTCAGCGCCGTGCCAGGCCAAATCAAATTCCTGTCCGGGATAAGCGTTTGTTCCGGTAAAAACATCTCCGGAATGAGTTATCACATCAGCGCCAGCCTTCTCCGCCTCTTTATAAGCCAAAGATATCAGCTCTTCTTTAGCCGCCTTATCGCCGATATGAGTATCAGAGATGGAAGCGACAACCGCTATCTTCTTGGGTGATTCCTCAAGGGAAACAGGGTGGAATTTTCTCTTCGCCCAATTGTAGACCAGGGCGTATTTTTTACTGGCTTCGTCATAAGATATCTCAAAATGCTTTTTCAAATCTTCGATTATCTTTTCAGCCAAGGATTTGTCATAATCAAGATATCGACTCAGCTCACCAAGACGCCGAGGCCGTTCCTTTAATGCCTCTAGAACTTTTTTTTCATCTTCCGAAAGATGAAATTTGACGATATCAAAACCCCCAAAAACATAAGGATGTTCCACTTGCTCATAGGCGGTAAAAAGATGAAATTCCGGCTGTACTTCGACCGGGTTGCCCTTTTCGTCCAAACGGATCGTAATAATGGTAAAACCCAATTCCGGGCAATTACCCTTTTTAATTTCCGCTTCTTGCGAAGGCGGTGTGGCACAAAGTCCGGGCAAAGAAATGGAAATCATATCGCCCGGCTTTTTCGCCGGCAACATTAAGGGCGTAGAAAGGCCGCCTAAAATTAAAAGGTTGGGGCAGTGCGATTTTCTTATTACGTACCGAATCGCCGAAGTAAAATTTTCTTTCACTTTCTGAATTGGGTACGACACAGTGTAGGGCGAACCCTTTTTCAGATGCATTACTTTTATCTTCCATTCCGCCTTTGAACCGGTAATAAAAAAATTCGCCTCCAAATCCCTTTCGTCGCGCCATTTTTCCCTGGGAGTGCACAAAACCCTTGCCACGTCCTGATCATGAGTGATGTCCCTCGGACCGTTAATAAAATAAATTTTATAGGGAGTATGGGGCATCTTCCGGACAAAATTAACCTGACTGTAAAAAGTAGTGCCTAAAAAATCCTGATACTTCGCCAAGGTTGGCTTTCCCGCCACGATGTTTCCGCAATGAATGGCGAAATCCACCTTTTGTCTGACTCCTTCTTTAAGAGCAGCGGCCACTATCTCGGGTTGATGGGTTCTCAGTCCGAAGGCCGTGTCTGAGATTAAAAGAATTTTTATTTCTTTCCGGCCCACTGTTTCCAAATGAACAGGTTCGCCTATTTGCGGCTCTTGGACAAATCTCACTTCATAAACGAAATTGTCTTTTTGCAACTCCTTAACGAGAGTGATGTTATACCCGGCGGCTCGCAATGAGTCAATCATTTGGACAATCTTATTTTGCGATTTCTCCATTTCCTGGGCTAAAGCAGGGAGTAGGGACGGACCCTTCTTAATCTTGGCCAAGAGCCGTTCTTTTTCCTGCTCGATCATCACAGTTTTTTCTTCTGCGTCTTTCTTATGATTATTCATTATATTTTCCTCCTTTGTAAATAACCAATACGGCAATTATAGATAAAATAAAAAATCCGTCAAGTAAGAATTAATTTGGCAGATTTTATAAAAATTAAAAAATAATAAAAATAAAGTCGTTGTTACAGTTTTATTTTTTTATCTTCTTTTCCAAAAACTTAACGGCTTGGTTTTTATTTTTTATTTTTCCGTTCAATTGCTTCTCTCTTAAGAGGCCGAGCAATTCGCCAATTTCTCGGCCGGGTTTCAATTTAAAAATCTTTATTATGTCGTGGCCGTTCAAAATTGGTTTAGGCAGCTCTTTTTTATTCCGACTCAATCCCTTTAATTCTTTAATGCGTCCGAGCATTTGATTGAACCTATTAAAATCAAGAGCGCCTTTTGAAGTAATTGTTGCCGCAATATCGGCAAAAGAAACTTGTAGCAGTTTGTCGCCGGAAAAATGGGAGTTAAAAAAATATTTTTCAATCGTACTCGGCTTCATTTTAGCAATCTCCCCCCTAATTAAGATCATATGATTTTCCACCAGCCAAGACATTTCCTCAAGATTAACGCCAATTTTATCCGGACTGGAAAATTTTAACCGTTCGGCGATTTCTTTCGCCATTTTCGCGCCCACCAGATCGTGTTCATTAAAGCGAATTCTGTCTGTGCCGTCTTTTTCCGGGGTCTGAAGAGTATAGGGCTTCCCTAAATCGTGGAATAAAACGGCCATCATCACCTCGTTTGATAACCCGGCCCCGAATTGCTTTTTAAACCCGAGGGAATTCAAATTTTTTAAAGCCAAACGAGTATGCTCCCAAACGTCTCCTTCTGTATGATAATTTTTCGGCTGGGGACAATTTTTCATTTTCAAAATCTCCGGCATTAGCTCCTGAAAAGCGCCGCTCTGATCGTATAAATCAAAAGCGCGACAAGGATTATAAGCGAAAGCTCTTAAAAACTCTTTGGCCATCACCTCATAGGGAACCACTCTCGATTCCACTACCTCTTGTTCGGCCAGTTGGCCGTCGGGAATTATTTCAACGTTTCTTTTTATTTCATTAAGACCTTTTATTTTCTTTTTTATCCCCTGCCAAGTATTTTCTTCGATTTCAAAACCAAATTGGCAAGCCAAACGTATTCCTCTAAGCATTCGGGAGTAATCTTCTTTAAACCTCTGCTCCGGCCGGCCGACGGTGCGAATTATTCCTTTTTTTAAATCGTCTAAACCGCCGAATAAATCAACCACTTGTTGCCCTTGTTCGCGTCCCCTGGTCAAATCAATTGCCAAGGCATTAATGGTAAAATCTCTCCGCCCCAGATCTTCTTGTATTTTTAAATTGAGATTGCTTTGAATCTCCACGTCTCGATAGCCTCCGGTGCCCAAGGAAAAATCCTTTCTCGGCAAAGCAATATCAATCGGGTTGTGAGAATCGCCTTGACGAGGAACAAATTTAAAAACGCCAAAAGTTTGTCCAACTAAATTTACCGTCCCTTGTTCGGCTAAAAATTTTTCCAAGTCAGTGGCCGGAACCTTACGGACGACAAAATCATAATCCTTGGTCGGTTTTGACAAAAGTAAATCTCTGACCGCGCCGCCGACTAAATAAATCTCCGCTCGAGGAAATTTATTTTTAATCTTATCTAAAAAAATAAAATCTTTTTCTTTCCGTAAAAATTTTAATCTCGAGAAAATATCTCTTCCTTTATTTTTTTTCATAAGATTAAAGTTCCCCTAAAAAAATAATATAAAACGACAAATCATTTATTTAGATAATCGGGGATGCCAAAAAACCGCAATAATCCGACGATAGGACTTATCTCTTGGAGAGCCGTAAGTAAATTGATGACGGATAGGAACCCGCTTAATGGAATCGTTGCTAATAGCTTGTCCGTTGCCAATATAAAAACCAAGGTGCTTATTAACATTATTTCTTTTATTTTTCTTCTCTTCCCAAACAAGAACCGCGCCTTTCCTTATTTTTTTAATTTCTTTCCATCCGGTCTTTCGCATGTCCTTAATCGTGCTTTCAACGGTTAAATGGCCATGTTCAATTAATTCGAAATTATTTAAAATCGAGGAAACAAAAAAAGCGCAAGATAACTGCCCATTTTTCGTAATGTCTTTTTTCTTACCGTCGACATAGGCGTAAAAATTCCTAAAAAGACGAATCCCTAAGCTATTCTCAATCATTTTGAAATAAGAATCCCTAATAATAGGAACGACCCTATTTCTAAGACGCTTCAAATTCTCAGCCATAACTATTATAAAAGATTGATTTTAAATGGTGGGTCTGAGAGGATTCGCACCTCTGACCTTTTGCGTGTCGAGCAAACGCTCTAACTCCTGAGCTACAGACCCTTATTTTCACTACGTAAACAAATTTTACTTTAATCGTAAGTGGGCGTGGAAGGAATCGAACCTTCGACCTCTTCTTTATCAGAGAAGCGTTCTACCACTGAACCACACGCCCTTTTTAAAA
>CAZOLB010000022.1:0-7775 GCA_964580825.1 uncultured Gammaproteobacteria bacterium | reverse complement strand
GCTGCGGGGGAAGGAATCGGACCTTCATTCCAGCTTCCAAAGAGCCGTGTCCTGCCATTAGACGACCCCGCAATGTTTATTTAATCCCTTTATTGTGACGCCTTAATCTTTCGGCGGCAGATTCTCCACTACCGACGTAACGGATTCCGTCACTTAAACTTCTTAAAACATAGACTTGATAACTCATATTAGTAAGCTCCTCCGCCAAAGGCGGATGTGCCTTCGGCACAAAAGGCTGCTGTCCTGCCATTAGACTTGCCTGCGCAGGCAGGCGACCCCCGAATAATATCTAATCTAAAAAAATGAAAATAAAAACTTAAACTATTATTATTTTAGCAAATTTTCAAATTTCGTCCATTCTCCCAGCGCCATTTCCAAAAATACTTCAGGGCGCTGATAATATGAATCCAAACTATTTTTTTAAACAAACCGCCTTCGTCAGAAGATCGCTGATAAAAATGATACATTTTCGCCGAAGGCAGATAAACCGTTTTAAATCCGTTTTGACGCATTTTCCTTGCTAAATCAGTATCTTCAAGATATAAAAAATAACGCTCATCAAAAAGTCCAACCCCCTCTAATATCCGCTTCCTGCTAGCCAAGCAGGCTCCGAGAAGCCAGTCCACTTCCCGAGTCCTTTGGCGATCGAAATCGCGCATCAAATATCTTTTTAATTCATTTCTAAGAAAAATTCTGCCTAAAAAAGTACGTCTAGCCAGAGGTGTATAAAAGCGCGGAAACCGATAACAAGAATCTTGAATCGTCTTATCAATATTTAAAAGTTGCGGGCCCGCCAGTCCGACCGAAGGGTCTTGTTTTAATAAACTAACCAGCGCTTCAACCGAGCCGGGCAAAACAATCACGTCGGCATTTAAAATTAAAATATATTCTCCCTTCGCCGCCTTAATCCCTTGATTATTCGCTTTGGCATAACCAATATTCTCTTTATTGAAAATCACCCGACGATTTTGTTCTATTTTTTGCCAATCGACTAAAAAATCCCTACTGCGGGCGGTAAAGGCATTGTCAATAATAATTATTTCCTTTTCCAAATCAATCTTCGCTTCGGAGATATTTCTTAAACACTGTTTTAAAAGATTTTCTTGGTTGTAATGGACAATAATAATAGACAACATAATACTGCGTTAAATTAAAATATAAAAATGAAAAATGAAAAATTACAAACTAAAATACAAAATTACATAATCCACGCAACAATATTTATTTCTATTTTTATATTTTTAAACTTTACACTGTCATTTTACATTTTACACTTTGATTTTTGTACTTATTTTATTCCATCCATTTTCTTATTTCCCGCGAGCTGATTTTAGCCCTTTTTATAATATATCTCCTTTTCCTGAACATCTTGGGCAATCCTTGGTAAAAAGATAATCCACTTTTGATAAAATTAATCGGCTGAGTGAATAAGAGATAAATCTTTTTAAGCGCCAAGTGAAATAAAATAAAATGCAAATGAATAAAAATATTAATACAAAAATCGTTTTTAAACAAAAGCCAAAGACCATTGCGAAAAGAAAAATATTCAATCAGTTTCGGCCGACGAAGATGCGCTTGAGCGGTTTTCAATAAACCCAGCTTCCCGCTTATCCCCATAGACCGAAAATGATATGCTTTAGCTTGGGGCGCGCAAACCGCAGACCAGTCGCGCAATTTCAAACGCCAAGCCAAATCATTATCTTCCTGATAGGCGAAAAAATCCTGATCAAAATACTCGTAGGCGAAAGGTGCGTCCTCTCCCTCGGCTCGGGATGCGCGAGTGCCTGCCTGCGTAGGTAGGCACTTATGTGAATTAACAATCGGCACTTTAATATCCTCCAGGGCCGAACGGCGATACAAGACGCAAGCGCCGGAAATGCCAAAAACTTCGGTTTTTTTGTCATATCGTTTTTTGTCTTTTTCCCCAGCACCGCGGTCGATAAACCGCCGGCTTTTCAAAATCCTTAAACCAGCGCTATCAAGCGTATCTGTTTTGATTTTTTCCTCTATTTCCTGATCCCCTAATTTAATTTTTAATAATTTGCCTCCGGCGCTGCCGATCTTCTCGTTGGACTCAATCGCCTTGACTAGATTCTCTAAAAAATCCGGTTCCAAAATGACATCGGCGTTCATTATTAAAATGAATTCCGAATCGGTCAAAATAATGCCTTGATTTTGCGCCTGAGAAAATCCCAAATTTCTGGCGTTGCGGACGGCAAAAAGTCGAGAAAAACTGCCGAATTCCTGTTTAATTTTTTCGCTGGAATAATTATTTTTGACAAAATCGAAACTGCCGTCATTGGAAGCGTTATCAATGACTAAAACCGAAAAATCCTGAAGGGACTGTCTAAAAATAGAATCAAGGCAATCTTTTAAAAATCTCTTACTGTTAAAAGTAACAATTTGTATGGAAATTTTAGAAGACATATATAATTTTAGATTTATAGTTTAAGATTGATAATTGTTGACCATGGCAGCGACGAGAATTAAATAAAAAATACCCAAAGGATGAAACAAAAACGGTCCAGTTAAATTGGCGACAATAAGACCACTCAAACCCGCCAACGAGCCGACAATTAACCTTTTATCAGGATCGCCGGCGGAAACAATTCTGTCAATCCCTAAAAACCGCTCCTTTATTTCTTTTCCGCCGAAACCAGCGGATTTTATTTTTTGCCAGCCCTGATGGAAAATAAAAAATAAAATTGACAAATAAACCAATAAAGACACCCCGCCCAATTCCAACCAAATTTCCAAATAACCCCAGTCGAGATGAAAAGTGGTTTGTTGTTCGCCGGTTAAAGGATTTTGATATGATACCTCAGCTCCCAGTCCGCGGCCGAAGATCGGCCGCTCTTTGATTTTACTCATCAAATCGGGCAAAATATTCATGCGGGTTAAAGAGCTCAACTCTTCATTGGGAGAAAAAATCGTTCTCATTCGTTCTTTAAAATACTCAAGTCCCCGAAGCGCTTGACCTCCACTGACTAGAGCGTATAAAAAACCGAATTCCAAAACCAAAACGACGATCGCGGTTAAAGAAAAAACCAACCAACGACGCCAGTTCAATCCTTTGAGCAAAAAAATTAAGCCGACAAAAAGACCTAAAAAATAAGCTCGGGAAAAATCAATCACTATGGCTAAACTGGCGAGAATTGCCAACCAAAACGTCTTTTTTCTTTTTTCCCCGTCTTTTTTGCCCGTTTCAAAAGCCGACAAAAACCCCAAACAAATTAAAAGGGCCGGAAACGCTAGAATATGGGACGGGGTAACAATCCGGAAAAAATTGTTGCCAGTATAAGTGGCTTTGCCAATAACCACGTCTCTCCACCACCAATAAAAAGGATCGTGAACCTCCGCTAAATTGGAAACAAAAATGATAAAGACAATAAAAGTCAAAAGAGAAATACCGACAATTCCGGACTTGCCGATACTAAAAATTTTTTCTTTAAAACCGGGTTTCTTTAAAAAATCAACCAAAGGAAAAAATAAAAAAATATACCAATAATTCATAAAATCCTTAATAGCTAGAATATCGTTATTATGGATTATTCCGTTTATCAGGCCCCAAAAAACCAAAAACAAAAAAAATGAAAATAAAATAAACAAGGGATTCGGCCAGCAACCGCGATTTTCTCTATTTTTTCGGGCAAATAAAAAAGAACCAGCGCTGTAAACCTTCTTTTTTCGCCCTCTCGCTATTTTATCGAATAACCAAGCGGAAATAACGATAAGAAACAACGCTGTTCTTAAAGAAACGTCTGAAAATTCAAATAAATGTCCGCCGTGGCCGGCAAAAAATTCGAAAACCAATATTAAAAAACCGTACTCCACTTTATAAAAAGAAATAAACATTGTCCCCGCCGCAATCAGAAAAAAAATAAAAACCGATACAACCGGATAAAAATAACCTAACAAAGACAATAATTGAAAAATAAAAAAAATATAAACTCCGTTAAGAATTTCGTTTTTGAAACCTTTTCTCGACTCAAGTTTATCCAATACCTTCATCATAAAATGCCTTGGAATACATTTACCGTCTTTTTTTAACCACTTCGTATTTTGTTGGGAAAAAACGGAAAAAAATCTGGCTAAAATAAGCCAATAATAAACTTAACGGATATAAAAGTGGCAATATCAAATATATTCTATAAGGAAAGTGTTTTTTAAAATAATGAATGGCACTCCGACCGTAAATACGTTGTTTGCGAAAAGACAAAAGCTGCGCGAAACTCTGAGAATCATGATGAAGAACCCGTGCTTCCGGATTATAAATTACTTTCCACCCCGCGTCTTTAACTCTCTTGCAAAAATCGACTTCTTCAAACCAAAGAAAAAAGAGTTCATCCAATAAGCCGACCCGATCCAGAACCTCGCGCCTCGTCATGAAAAAAGCGCCCATAACTTGGTCAACTTCCGTCAGTTGATGATAATCAAAATCATATTGAAAATAATCTTTTAAGATTTTAACGCGGGGAAATAAATACCGAAGTTTTAAAAAAATCATCACCTGAGAGCCTAGACTCGGAAATTTTCTGACCGACAGCTGAATTTTATTGTCGATACCTACCAATTGGCAGCCGGCAACGCCGCAATCCTTGTTATCCCGCATAAAGGTTACCATTTTTTGCAAAGCGTCTCCGTAAATTTCGGTGTCCGGATTAAGCAACAAGATGAATTCGCCCCGCGATTGATTAAACCCTTGGTTATTCGCCCGGGCAAAACCCCTATTCCGATCGTTCAAAATAATTTTAATCTCTGGCTTGCCTGATTTAAATTGCGAAAGAAAATTAGAAAGAAACTCCCTACTCCCGTCAACCGAAGCGTTATCAATGACAATAATTTCATAATCAAGTCCCTGGGCGTTTTTTAAAATGGAAAATAGGCATCTTTCAAGCAGGGGTTTGACATTCCAATTGACAATAATAATAGATAGCATACAAAAAATAAACTAAAAAAACTAATTTTCGGCCGTTTTTACTTTTTGGTTTTTATTTTTTCAATAATACATTTCATCATTTCTTTGATTTTCAAATTCCAATCTTCCTGACTGGCTCGGGCAATTCTCTGATTTTTCAACTCAATTGTATCATTTTTAAGTGCCAGGTCAATTTTTTCACTAAAATCGCGATAATTCTGAGCGAGATAAACAAGATGGGAAAATCTTTCAACTCCCGAAGAGGGTGTCGTCACCGCCGGCAGGCCACAGGCCAGATACTCCAAGATTTTAAGCGAGTTGGTGTATTTGGCGAATTCGTTCAATTTATGCGGACTAATGCCGACGTCAAATTTCCTAACGTAAAAAGGAGTGTCTTCCCAGGATTTCCGTCCCAATAAATAAATATTTTTATATTTTTTCAACTTTTTAATCCCAATGGCCGGCCGTCGTAATCTCCTGAAGAAAACAGGCCAAAGAGGTCCGATTAAAACAAAAGATTTTTTCGGATTATTTTGAGCCAAATATTCTAAAAGATCCACATCGACCCTGTCCTGAATAATCCCAATATAGCCGGCAATTGGTCGAGGGATTTTTTCAAACAGCTTATCTTTGACGATTAATGGCCTGTTTTCGGCGAAATGCTCCATATCTACGCCGTTAGATAACCAATAAATGTCCTTCTCTCGTCCCAAATCCCGAAAAAAAACAATTAAAGATTCGGAGACAGTAAAAATCAAATCGCTTTTTTGAACAATAAGCCGATAATTGCTTTCCAGCAACGCTTTATGCTTGACAAAAGAAGGATGTTCAAGCCAATTGTCAACGGCGTCAAAAATCGTCAAATCGGCTTTAAGTCCGATTGGCGTGTCCGTCTTTTTGAAACGAGGACGAAACGAGTGCCGAGAAACATTTTCCTGGCATTCGAAATATTCCACAAACATAGGAAAACAAGACCAAATAATTCTAGGCATTTGGACGATTGGACGATTGGGCGATTGGGATATTTTGCTTAAAACTTTATTTAATTTTTCAACAACCCGTTGATGAGAAAAAATTGAATCAATAGTAGAAAATACATACAGCTCGACATCTTGGCTGTCGACTTTAACGCATTTTGTCGTTAGGTCTCTATAAATATTCGTGATTTTTGATTTTTGTCCGCCGACTGGCGGATTGATTCTTGGTTTTTTTATGATATTCTCCCAATAATTTCTGAGCGCTCGTTTGAAAGTAAAAGGCAAAAAATCAACGCAAATTATCCGACCGGCAGTCCCGCTTTCCAATAATTTGCGAAAAATATGATAATTCCGATTAGCCACCCCCCTTTGCCATTCGGAATAACTGGACATATTAAACATCACTATTTCGAATTTCATGGACATAAAATTTTCTCGGATTTAATTCTTAAAACGAACAATATCTTTTAAAAAAAGGATGTCTTGTTTGTTAATCAAATTAAAAACATAAGCCATAACAAAATAAACCGAAATTCCCGTGCCGACGCAAGCAACAATCGGCAAACTGTTTCTGATTAGCAGAAGAACGAGTGCCATAATCAAACTAGGGCAAAAAATGGTTCCAATTTTTTTGAAAAAATATTTCCCGTCTATCTTGATTATTTTTCCGGCTGAATAAACTTCCATTATAAAAAGAGTTAAAAAACTGACTACTACAGCCAAGGCTGCTCCTAAATGATGGAAAATGGGGATAAAAATCAAATTTGAGAAAAGAAAAACCGCCGCGCCGACTCCGTGGATAAGAGTATTGACCCTCTGTTTTTCGCAAGCGTTCAAAAGACCGATAAAAACGTAATCCAAGAACATAAAAGGAATAGACAAGGAAAGCAAAACCAACGCCGGCGCCGCCGACAAATAATCACTGCCATAAATAAAAAGAATCGCCGGTTTTGACAGGACTGAAAGTCCAAAAACCAAAGGTATGGCGATAAACATCAAATAAAAAACCGCTTGATGGAAAAGATCCACTAAAAGTTCTTTTGAACGGACGAAATAATAACTAAAAGCGGGATAAAGGGCCGTACTAAAAGAACCGGCAATCAACAATAAAAAAGCGACCGTTAGTTTCTGAGCCGCGCTATACCAACCGACGTAAACGTCGCCTTTTAAATAAGAAAGCAAGACCACGTCACCAGTAGCAAAAAACTTAGCAAAGACGGCCGTGATAAAAAAGGGCCACGATAAGCCCAATAAAGTTTTTAAGGTCGATTTATTAAAACGGGGAATCGGCCAAAAACCCAATTTTATTTTTAAAAACACGACGGCATTAATGAAATAAAACAAGCTGGCGAAAAGCATGGGAACAATCATCCAAATTAAACTGGCGCGGGAAAAAATTAAAAATAATCCTACGGCCAACATCACTGTTTTATGAACGACGATACCAATACTTTCAAATTTCAAATTCAAAAATCCGCGAAAAACTTGATAAATACACAAAGCCAAGGCATCAAAAATGATCGCTAGACCATAGAAATAAACTAAGGTTTTGGTAGGCGAAGGATAATGAAGAAGGTTAACTAAGGCATAAATTAAAAAAAAGACCGTTGCGCCGGCCAATAAATTAAAACCTAAAATATTGCCGAAATATGCCCTGGCTTTCTCTTTAGCGCGGGCAATTTCTCTTGTTAAGACAGGAAAAAGGCCGAAATCAATCAGAACGGAAAAAAGGGTGGCAAAAGAAATAGCAAAAGTGTATTTGCCAAAATCGTCCGCTCCCAAATAGCGAGCTAAAAAAATAAAATAAAAAAGAGCTATCAGTTTCTGATAGATATAAGCCGCTAAAAGATAAATTGTATTTTTAGCCGTTGAAACCATAA
>CAZOLB010000021.1:0-10017 GCA_964580825.1 uncultured Gammaproteobacteria bacterium | reverse complement strand
TATTTAGGGACACAATATATTAAGTTTTTAAAATATTTACTTGTGTAGTTTTTCCCGAACTGTTTATTCCTTCTATGGCTATAATTTTTTTATTGTGATACCTAATATTACCCAATTTAGTTGCAAGAATGGGAAGTTTTTTGTATTGTTTAGCATTTTTTCTTAATAAATACTTACTTTTAACGTCAATCATTGTATAAATTATTTAAATATCGGGATAATTTTTCATAGCCACTAGAATCCCATAATTTTACTCTGTCATCATCGTTGAACTCGGCAAATGTCTTGTCAAATCCCCTGGGGATAAAAATTTTGTCAAAACCCCATCCATTATCACCCTTTGATTGATTTGCAATTTTACCCCTTGTAGTACATTCAAATACGACGGGTTCCTTGCCAGGCTCGCAAAAGGCTAATGCCTCAATAAAAGTTGCTTCACGATTAGAACAGTCCGACATTAGATTTAATATTCCTTTTTCTGTTATGGTTTTTTCTATATATTTACTATACGGTCCCGGAAAATTATTTAAAAACTGAACTTGCATTCCACTGTCGTTTTTAATACATGGTACCTTGAGATTGTCGGCGCAATATTTTACGGAGAAGGAGGCTATCTCTTTGATAGTGTCCGCTTGTATTTCTGGACAATTAAATTTTTTTTGTTGCAGATCGATATTGTCTTTTAAATTTAATTTGCTTTTTGCTAAATCAAATTTAAATTGATTGCCAGTTACAAAAAATATTTTATTCATATTGTTTAGTCCCAGGGAAAAACTATCCAATATTTCTGTTTTTGATAATTTTTTCCTGATATAATTTTATAATTTTTATTTTTCGAGAAATTAATTAACGTTGATACTAAATTTTTTGGACGATATTTATAAGGTCTAATACTCAGTCCATAAGAGGAATCTCATAAAGATCATTAACTCGATTTTTTCGAGTTGTTTTTGCGTAGAAACCCTTAGTATATTTTGTATACTAGTTTTCCCAAATATTCTTGCATAATCCTATAAAAATGATAACCTAAAATCGGTTAGGTGGTTGTTAATAATTTTCCCGATAATGATTATAACATTGGGTCGCATAATATGCAATAAAAAAGCCAATGTTATAGATATGATTTGTATATATAGACGAGTTAAGAGAGGAGATTGTCGCCAAATTTTTAAAATATGACAGGGTCGGACCCTGTCAAAGAGTATTTGGTAGATAAATATTTTTAATAATTTATGTCTTTATCAATCGGAATTGTTGGTTTGCCAAATGTCGGCAAATCAACTTTATTCCAGCTTATTACCAAAAAGAAAGTGAATTGCGCTAATTATCCTTTTTGCACCATTGACCCTAATGTGGGTGTGGTGGCCGTTCCGGACGAGAGAGTGGATAAGCTGGCCGAGCTGACTAAATCTGCTCGAAAGATTTATAACACCGTGGAGTTCGTAGATATTGCCGGCCTAGTCAAGGGCGCCAGTCAGGGGGAAGGATTGGGCAATAAATTTCTTGCCAATATTCGGGAAACCGACGCCGTTATTTATGTTTTGCGGGCATTTCCCAACGAGAAGATTGTCAACGTCCAACAGGGCATAGACATTTTAAGGGATAAATCAATTCTGGAAACGGAATTGATTTTAAAAGATTTGGAGACCGTGGGGAAAAGAATGGAATCTTGTCGAAAAGAAGCCAGGGCGGGAGGAAAAGAGGCGATTAAAGAGATGGAAATACTGGCTAAAATAAAAGAAGTTCTGGATAAAGGAGAAACTTTGATTGAAAAAAAATGGGAAGAAGAAGAAAGAAAAATTATGGCCGGCTATCAATTGTTGGTAGCTAAGCCTCGGCTGTATTTGTTTAACGGAGGCGAAGATGATGTGACACCTGAACTAAGAGAACTCTTCCGCAAAAACAATTGGCCATTTTTAATCATAGATGTTTTGTCTGAGTTGGATGCTTTTGATTTGAGCCCGGAAGAAAGAATTTCTTTCGGGCTACCCCAAGAGCTAAAGATTAATAATTTAATTGAGGAATCGTACCGTTTGCTGGATTTAATCACCTTTTTGACTACTGGACCGGATGAAACCAGAGCCTGGACATTAAAGAGGGGAAAATTAGCCCCTCAGGCCGGTGGAGTTATCCATAGTGATTTTGAAAAAGGCTTTATCAAGGCGGAAGTCGTTAATTGGAAAGAGTTACTGGAGGCGGGTGGATTTATTCAGGCCAGAGAAAAAGGATTGATCCAAACTAAGGGCAGGGAATACGTAGTGAAAGACGGCGACGTCATTGAAATCAAAAGCAGTATCTGAAGCGATCCCAACAAATTTTTATTTAAGCGGACTTCGGAGCGAAATTTCAAATCCGCCGACTGACAGAACAGTCATCTCGAATACTTTCAAAAGTTGTTAACCATTTTCATATAATTTGCAATTTTATTAATTTCACATAACAAAACAAAAAATTTATGAAACCGGATAATCAATTTGATTTAGTTCGAGTGGAGTTTGAACTGACTCAGCGGCAAATGGATAAATATGACGGTCTTTTGTCTCAGATTAAAACGTGGACCATGACCGCTTGGGCGGCTTTATCCGGCTGGGCATTTCAGTCAAGGACGGAGGAAATTATATTTTTATCGGTTTTTGTCGTTTTGTTTTTTTTATTTTTGGATATTTCCAATAAAAGTTTCCGCCAATCTTATAAGGAAAGGCGCAACGAAATAGCCAGCGCTTTGAAGATATTTTTTCAAACGGGAAATTTCCCTGAAAATTTTATTTCTCCTAATTTGCCCGAGCATCGACCAATTAAAGCGATAAAATATTTATTTCTCCCCCATGTTTTTTTATTTTATTTGCCTTTGATCGCCATTTCTTTGTTACTTTATTGCCTCGCTTTTTGATATTTGGTTTTTTGAAACATATATGAAGAGAATAAAAACAAAAAAACGAATAAAACAAAACAAGTGCTCTGTTTATTCGTTGGATTATTTGAAGCCGGAAGTGGTGGCGGTGGCGTTTGCCAAATGTTCCCGGTCTCCGGATTCGTTTAGAAAAATCGCCCAAGAGCTGACTGACGAAAAGTCGGCGGATTTTCACGAGAAATGGGTGGTGGGGTACGGCCATAGTAGTGTGGCCGAACATGCCACCCTTCATTTTGCCATGGAGAATGTTTCAATTTTAGCCACCAAAATAATCGAAGATAACCGACTGGCTTCTTATACGGAAAAATCCACCCGCTATCAGATATTCAATAAAGAGAAATATTATAAGCCGAAAAATATTATGGCCTCTTCTTTGGCTCGGACGTACGAAGACGCCATGGATTATATTTACGACACCTATGTGGGCTTTCACAAGTCGATGAAGAATTTTATCCTTAAAAAATATCCTCTTAGAAAAAATCAAAACGAAAAAGTTTACAATACCGCAATCAAGTCGCACGTCTGCGATAATATTCGTTATTTATTACCCACAGCCACCTTGACCAATTTGGGCATGACCGCCAACGCCCGAGTTTTAGAACATGCCATCGTTAAATTGCTGTCCCATCCGTTGGAAGAGGCGCGGGAAATCGGCGCCAGAATTAAAAAAGAATCGTTAAAAATAATCCCCACTTTAATAAAGCGCGTCAAAGTTAACGACTATATCAGAGAAACAAATAAATCTTTGGCGTTTTTAGCGGATAAGTTTTTAGGCAAGCGTCCGAATCAGGCCGAGCCGGTTGAAATAGTTGAATATGACAGAGACGCCGAAAATAAACTCGTCGCCGGACTTTTATACCGCCACGCCGCCTTGCCTTACCGGCAAATTATGAGCAAAGTTAGAGCGATGAAATCAAAAGACAAAGAGAGAATAATTGATAAATCTTTAGTAAACCGCTCGGAGTACGATCAGCCCATAAGGGAGTTTGAGAATATTTATTACACCCTCGACATTTTAATGGATTATGGGGCTTTTCGAGACATTCAACGCCACCGGATATGCACCCAATTGAATCAAAGAGCGACTGTGGTTCACGGTTATGATACCCCGGAGGAAATAAAAGAAGCCGGACTGGAAAAAGAATACGAAAGGGCGATGAACCGGGCTGTCGACCTTTATAATAAATTGCAAAAAAGATTTCCCGAAGAATCGCAGTATGTCGTTCCTTTGGCTTTTCGCAAAAGAACTCTTTTTACCTGGAATCTGCGCGAATTGCATCATTTTATTTCTTTGAGAACCGGAGTCAGGGGACATGCTTCTTATCGCCGCATCGCTCAGGCCTGCTGGCAAAAGATAAACGAGATTCATCCTTTACTGGCGAAATACATCAGGGTAAATATGAATTAAAGTTTTCGTTGTTTCCACGCTTGTTTTTTTATTTTAAGTTTAAGGAGATTTTTAAAATAAAAGACCAGCGTGAACGAATGTTTTCACGCTGGGCTTAAGTTCATTGGTTTTTATTTTTAGCTAGCGGTTTGGTTCTGGCGGCGAAGATGTGAAAGAGCCCGAAGAGTGTTATGAAGAGTGATGCAATGGAAACTCCGATAAGGATAAGGTAAGAAAGTGTCGGGAGTATTATCACATAACCGAACTGCACTACCAGTCCCAGAAACAAGAGAATCCATCCTTTAATCAGACATGCAGTGCGGGCGCGTTTAAAAGGATCTGAGCTTTGATAGGACTCGAAATATCTTCTTGCCTTCCACCACCAACCGAACTCGCAATCAAAGAGCCAGTCTGCAAGAGACGACACTACGTCAATAATCCATAGAAAAAATTGTTTCATTTGATCTCCTATTTTTTATCCTGTTGATAGTTATCGCAGATAAAATGGAATAAGTCAATAGGAGAATTTATCGAGCAATGAATAATAGATTAAAGTTAAAATTTTTAATTATTTTTTTATTATGATTTTATCGGACAGAGATATTAAAAAATTGATTAAAAACAAAAAATTGGTCTTTAGGCCTGAGTTGAAGGTTGAGCAAATCGGGCCGGCTTCCGTTGATTTGAGATTGTCGCCCTGTTTTAAACTTTTCGATATTACCAAACAAACGCTTTTGGACCCGAAAAAAGGATTGCCCCATCATTTTATGAGCGAAGTGAAGATAAGGGCCGGGGAATTCTTTATTATTCATCCCAATAACTTCATTTTGGCCAGCACTTTGGAATATGTGAAAGTCCCGGCGGATATTGTTTTAAGGGTAGAGGGCAAGAGCACTCTGGCGCGAATGGGCATTTTGGTGCATACCGCCGGTTTCGTTGATCCGGGTTTTGAAGGCAATTTGACCTTGGAAATCAGCAATCAATCCAATCTGGCCGTGGCTTTGTATCCTAAGATGTACATTTGTCAGATAGCGGTGGAAACATTGTCCACGCCGGCTCAGTCGCCTTACAACAAAAGAAAAAGATCGTTATACCATAGACAGAAAGGACCGACCGAAGCCCGTCTTAAGAATTTATTTTAACGATTTTAATCTACAGGGGTCCGACCTCTGTATAAGTTAAGAAACTAAAAATGTAAAATGACCAATAGAAATTCAAAAGAAGATTTTAATCAAAGAATTTTAGTCAGTATTACCGGTTTTAAAGATAAGCACTGGCGAGACAAACTAAAAGAGGTCAAGAAATTCAATCTTGTCAAAGTCGCTTTGTTTTTAGAACAATTTAAAAAACCGCAGAGGAAAGAAATTTATCAAGCCCTTTTGAAATCGGAAATTAAAAATATTCCCCTGACTCATATCAGACATGACATGGAAAAATGGGAATTAGTTTTTTTGAAGGAGAATTTTTATTGCCGGTATTTTACCATTCATGAAGACGGTTTTAAATATTTGAAGAAATGGAGAGGGTTTTATAAAGAACTTTTTTTGGAAATGAATTTCGATAATGCTGTGGCTGAGTCCGTCAAAGTGAAGAAAATCGGCGGATTTTGCGTTGATTTGTCTCATTTCAAGGCGGCGGAAGAAAAACATTCAAAAGAGTTTGAATATGTTTTCCAAAAGAGAAATATTTCCCGTCTTTTCGGGTGCAATCATTTAAACGGGTATTCTTATCGAAAAAATGAAGACATTCATTTTGTTAAAAGTTTGAAAGATTTTGATTATTTAAAAACCTTACCCCGGTTTTTGTTCGGCAAAGTCATCGCCATCGAGACCTATAATAGCATTGCCGAGCAGTTGAAATACAAAAAATATTTAATTGGTTTTTTAGCCAAAAAATCGAAATAATTCTGTGGATAAAATTATTGACAAATTGGTTAACCTATGTTAACCTTTTTATTGTTGAAACGGACGGAATTTATGAAAGAAAAAAAAGAAAAAGAATTTGTCTCCACAGGCGAATTGGCAGAAATTCTCGGCATTAGCCGAATCGCCGTGTTCAAAAGAATAAAGAGGGGAGAAATAAAAGCGGTTAAAGTCGGCCGCAATTTTGTCATTAAAAAAAGCGATTTAGATAGGCGGTTTATTTTAAAAAACGGATAAAAATGGACCAAATTGAGGAAATAAAATCGAGAGTGGACATTGTTGATTTGATTTCCGAATATATTCAGTTAAGGCCGGCCGGTACCAGTTTTAAAGCAGTTTGTCCTTTTCATCGGGAGAAAACGCCGTCATTTTTCGTTTCCCCGGAAAGACAAATTTGGCACTGCTTCGGCTGCGGCAAGGGCGGTTCGATATTTGATTTCGTGATGGAAATGGACGGACTTGATTTTTCCGAAGCGTTGCGGATTTTGGCGGAAAGGGCGGGGATTAAACTTGAAAAAACCGACCGTCGCGTTGTCAGTCAAAAAACGAAATTGTTGGACATTTGCCGCTTGTCGGCCAGATTTTATCACAAGGTCCTACTCGAATCTCCTTTGGCCGAAACAGCGAGAAAATATCTGAAACAAAGGGCGTTGAATAAAAAGACGATTGAAAATTTTGAAATAGGATTTGCTCCGGCTAAATGGGATTCGTTGACAAAATTTTTAATCAAAAGAAATTATAAAGAAGGGGACATGGAAGGCGCGGGTTTATCGGTTAAAAAGGAAGACCGGTATTATGATCGGTTCCGCAACCGGATTATTTTCCCCATTCGCGACATCTACTCGCAAGTGGTCGGTTTCACCGGCCGGGTTTTATCCGCTGATGCGGCCGGGACTGTCAATGAAACTTCTGCTGGCGACAATAAAGATAAAGTCGCCAAGTATATTAATACGCCAGAGACGCCGATTTATAACAAAGGCCGGATTTTATACGGACTGGACAAGGCAAAAATGAAGATTAAAGAATTGGATAGCGTGATTTTAGTGGAAGGCAATATGGATGTTCTGGCTTGCCATCAAGCCGGTTTTCTCAATGTGATTTGCACTTCGGGTACGGCCTTAACCGAAGAGCAGATAAAACTTTTAGGGCGCTATACGCAAAATATAATTTTGGGTTTTGACGTCGATTTGGCTGGGCAAAACGCCACTCAGCGCGGGATTGACTTGTTGTTGGGGCAGGGTTTGAGTGTCAAAGTTTTGGCGCTTAAGAACGGTAAAGATCCGGACGAATGCATTAGAGAAAATTTGAACGAATGGAAAAGGGCAGTTAAAAATCCTCAGCCGATTATGGAATATTATTTTTCTTCCGCCTTCAAAGATAAGGATTTGAATGGAATTGAAGATAAGGGGCGGATTAGCAGAGAACTTTTGCCGGTTGTTGCCAAGCTGGGCGACCCGGTGGAAAAAGATCTTTGGTTAAAAAGATTAAGCGGAGATTTGGGGGTTTCGGAAATATCTCTGCGCGACGGTTTAAAACGGATTAAAGTTCCAGCCCCAAGAGGTAGGGGGGAAGATATTGTTCAACAGAGAACTTCTGGCGAATACCAAATAGGGGAGAAGTTTTTAGCCCTTGTTTTGAAATATCCGACCGTTGGTAAAGATTTTTTAGATAATTTATTTTTAGATATGTTTGTTGACGACCGGACGCAAATGGCGGTTAAAGAAATTAAAGAACGCCGCGGCGAAGACGGGGAGATTGATTTAAAAAAAATTAAAGAAGAGTTGAAAGACGAGAAACTTGTCAATTATTTGGATTATTTGTCTTTTATGGCCGACGAAGAATTTAAAAACTGTTCTTCAGAAGACGCCTTGAAAGAATTGAACCGTTTTTTCGTCCTTTTAAAAAGGCGATATTTGGGAAAAAGAATGGAAAAAATGATTCAGGAGTTGGCGCAGGCGGAAAAACGAAAAGACAAGGAATTGATTGAAAAAATAAGCCAAAGAATCGTTAAACTTTCGCGGGAGATAGCGGATTTAAAATAATACGTTTTTATATGGCTAAAAAAATAAAAAAAATCGGAAAGATTAAAAAATACGGTGCTAATGCCGAAAAAAAGAAAAATAAAAAAGGAGTAAAATTTTTTAAAATTAAACATTTTCGATTATTTAAGAAAAAAATTGGGAAGCGGAACGCTTTGATAGATAAACGGCGCCAAGTCAAACGACGTTTGTCGGAACGCCGCGCCGGTCATTTTGCTGAAAAAGCGTCGAGAATAAAATTCCCCCATGAACAAAAAGGAAGATTGATTACCAAAGGACGCCAGCGCGGTTTTGTTACTGAGAACGAGTTGCTTTACGCTTTTAACCGGGTAGAAAAATATTTGCCCGAATACGAAGAGTTTTTGGACGAATTGGAGAGAATCGGCATTCGGGTCGTTGATTCGAGTCAGGGTTTATTGGAAGCGCCTAAAGAAAAAGAGCCGGATGAATTGCTTTTTGATTTAAGCCAGCTTTCGGCTGATTCGATTCAGATGTATTTGAAAGAAATTGGCCGCGTTCCTTTGATTTCTTCGGCGGAAGAAGTGAAATTGGCAAAAGAAAAAGATAAGGGAGACAAGCGAGCGTCAAAAAAATTAATAGAGGCAAATTTGCGGCTGGTAGTTAGTATCGCCAAAAAATTTGCTGGTTATGGTTTAACTTTTCTGGATTTGATTCAAGAAGGGAATATTGGACTTTTCCGTGCCGTGGAAAAATACGACTGGCGCAAAGGTTATAAATTTTCAACTTATGCCACCTGGTGGATAAGACAGGCGATTATCAGGGCTTTGGCCGACCAGTCGCGGACTATTAGAATTCCGGTGCATGTGGTTGAAATTTTGGGGCGGTTTCAACAAGCGGACAGATATTTGGTTCAGCAGTTGGGACGTCAGCCCACGCCGGAAGAAATCGCCGCGGAGATGGAGACCAGCGTTGACGACGCTAGATATTTGATCAAGATCAATCAGGATGTCATTTCCCTTGAAACTACGGTCGGCGATGACGATGACAAAGATGCGGAGTTAGCCGATTTTATAGAAGATGTTAAAAGTATCGCCCCGGATAGAGCGGCTGCTTTAATGCTTTTAAGAAAATATATAAAAGAGATCGTTGATGAGCTGGCGCCGCGCGAGCAGAAAATTTTGGACATTCGTTTCGGCTTGACTGATGGTGTAGCCCATACCTTAGAGGAGGTGGGCAAAGTTTTCGGCGTCACCCGGGAAAGAATTCGCCAGATTGAAGCCCGGGCGCTTGAAAGGATTAGGGAGTTGAAGGGTATTGAAAAAGTTAAGGATTATTATTAGAATTAGAGTTTAATCGTATTTACAAAAGGAGGAGAGATGAAACTGAAAGAGATTATTATTCGGTTTTTGAGTTTTTTGATTTGGATAGGGGTTGTGATTATCGGTTTCGGCATTGTCACGGCTGCCATTGGTTTTTTGGTGCCTTTGGCGGCGGCAATTGTAATTTTTGTCACCCCGGTGGCAATATGTGGTATAGCGTTTTTATTGTTTCTATCCATTCGGCGATTGTGCCGGGGGAAAGGGGAGTAGTAATAAAAAAATTCGGGTCAACGCAAGGCGGCCCGAATTGTTATTTACAACAATTTAAAATAAGGTATAATTTATTACTGAGATTTTGTTTGTTTGTCTTTATTTTATCCATTCATTTTACATTTGTATTATTCCGGGGTAGCTCAATGGTGGAGCGACTGGCTGTTAACCAGTAGGTTGTGGGTTCGAGCCCCACCCCCGGAGCCAT
>CAZOLB010000020.1:0-10370 GCA_964580825.1 uncultured Gammaproteobacteria bacterium | reverse complement strand
AAGATGCGGTATTGACCGCCGACTTTATTGGCGCGGATCAGTCCCTTTTTCAGCCAGCGCTTGATCGTGCTTTTGCTGATTTTCAGGAAATCACGGGTTTCTTCGGTGGTATAAACATTATTTGGTTTTATTTCTTGCATATATTAATTATATCAAGGTGTCAAAAGGTGTCAACCCCGTTGGGGAATATCCTTGTTTATTTATTTTAAAATTGATATAATTTTAACCATGTCTTTAAGGATTGAAAAATTTTTATTATGGTTTATTAGGGTCGGTGTGGTTATTATTTTATTTTTACCCCTTTTGGTTTATAAACCGGTTTTTTATCCTTATATTTTCAGTAAGATGGTGGCTTTTCAGGCCATAGTTGAAATTATTTTTGTCGCCTGGCTGTTTTTGGCCATTTACGGCGGTAAAAAATATAGACCCGACTGGAGGAATCCCTTAGTGGCGGCCCTGACGTTATTCACAGCCGCTTTGATTTTAACTGCCTTAACCGGCGTCGATATTTTCAGAAGTTTTTGGAGTACCCAACAACGGATGAATGGCATTTTGGTCATTGTTCATTTTTACATTTGTTTTTTGATTCTGATTAGCGGTTTTCGGACTTGGAAGGACTGGCGAGAATTGGTTTGGGCCAGTTTATTAAGCAGTTTTTTGGTTTGTCTTTATGGCGTAGGGCAAAAAATGGAATTATGGTTTTTGTTGCCCGGAGAAAAAATGGCGAGGGGATATTGGGCAATTAGGCCGTCCGGCCCCTTGGGTAATTCTATTTTTTTTGCTGTTTATACCGCCCTTCACTTTTTTTTAGCTATATTCCTGTGTCTAAAAGAGAATAAGTTAGTAAGGAAGATTTTGGTTATTATTTTTGCCTTTTTCAACTTGGCTATGGCGTTAATTGCCGCTTCTCGGGGAGTGATTTTAGCCCTGGGGGTGGCCATTTTTTTCTTTCTTTGTTTTTTGGCGTTTTATAATTTTAAACAAACCAAAACTCGTTTCGTTAAAATGGGGAAAATAGGAGCGCGATTAACGCTTATTTTATTGATAATTATTGCCGTGGTTATAGTGGCGTTTTTGCCCACTCAAAAAGATAAGGACTGGGTTAAGGGCGCGCCAGATTTTGTTTACCGTTTAGTTGATTTGACGGGCGGCATTAAAGACCGCATAACGGCCTGGCAAGCGGGTTGGAAAGGGTTTAAAGACCGCCCAATTTTTGGCCAGGGATGGGAAAATTACAATGTGATTTTTAACCAGAATTATCAGCCGTTTTATTTCCGTGGAGGCGAAGAAAGTACTTGGTTTGACCGCTCGCATAATCAAATTGTTGATTTGATGGCCTTAACCGGAATTGTGGGGACCCTGTCTTATTTGGCTGTTTGGATTGCGGTTTTTTGGCTATTACTCTATAAACGCGCTACTGCCGATTGCTCAAATGCCCAGTTGCCCAAGTCGGAAATTGCCCAAATAATTGCCGTTGACAAATGGGCTCCGGCCACTCGCGTTTTAATAAGTTGTCTTTTTTTATTTTATTTTATTCAAAATCTTTTTGTTTTTGATAATCCGGCGTCACTGATTGTTTTTTATTTTTGTTTGGGATTAGTTTATTTTATAACTCAAAGCGACTCTAATACCCGAATGCGTCAGAATGATCCAAACAAAGAGAAATTTAAAACTAGTAGAAAAATACCTCTACCGATTTTAATTTTTTTGATTGCTGTCTTTTTGCCTTGGGCGATATATAAATTCAACATTGAACCGTTTCAGCAATCTCGTTTGGGTGTCAGGGCGCTTCATACCTCGGAAGTCGACTTAAGATCAGGTCTTTATTGGTATGAAAAAGCCCTAGCCAAGCCGGCTTTTACCAATCAGGAAATCAGAGTTTATCTAGCCCAAACAATAGCTGAAGAATATCAAAAAATCGCCAATGAGACCGACTTTAATCTTTTGAGGCAAGGCACGGAAATGGCCATTGCCGAATATCAGAAAAGTGTCCAAGAACATCCTTTGGATGCACGCCAGTGGCTATATTTAGGCCAATTATATAATTTAGCCGTCCATTATAATCGCGATTATATTAAAGAAGCGCAACAGGCATTGGAAAAAGCCCTGGAACTTTCTCCTCGGCGTCAGCAAATTTATTTTGAATTAGCTAAAACCTATCTTTATCAAGAGGATTATGTTCGAGCAATTGATATTTTGCAAAAAGCAGTTATGCTAGATGATCAAGTTGAGAAATCGCGGCAAAATCTAAAAAATGTCTTAGAAGTAATTGAAAAAGAGAATCCAGAGGTAGTTAAGGAGGCAAAACAATTTTTACAAGAGTTGGAAAATAATGACTTATGAAACTAAAGTCAATCAAAAATGTAAAAAATTTGAAAAATAAAAAAATCCTGCTTAGGGTCAATTTTGATTGTCCAGTAAAAAATGGGCGACTGCTTGATGAAACGCGAATTCAAGCCGTTTTGCCAACTATTAAATACTTGATGAACAAGGGAGCCAAAGTAATTTTAATCAGTCATTTGGGAAGGCCGTTGGGAAATAAAAAATTAAATATAAAAAATGAAAAATACAAATCAGAGACACAAAAACAATATACTCTAAAACCTTTATATAATCATCTCAAGAAAATTTTAAAGCATAAAGCCAGGGTTATAAATTTAAAATTTGTCAATGATTGCATTGGCTCCAAGGTTGAGGGGGCCCTTGGAAAGATGAATAGCGGAGACGTCGTTTTATTGGAGAACCTTCGGTTTTACGCCGGCGAAGAAACAAATAACCCTAAGTTTGCTGAACAATTGGCGTCTTTGGCAGATATTTATGTCAACGACGCTTTTCCAGTTTGTCATCGGCGGCACGCTTCAGTTAACGCCATCACCAGGTATTTGCCGAGTTATGCCGGCTTTAATCTGGAAGAAGAGATTAAAAATTTAAGTGATTTTTTGCGAAAGCCAAGCCGTCCTTTTGTAGCGCTTATCGGTGGGGCGAAAATTTCCACCAAAATCGGCCTTATTAGAAATCTGGCGAAAGTCGCTGATTATGTTTTACTTGGCGGCGCTTTGGCGAATAATTTTTTGGTCGCCGGCGGTTATAATGTCGGTGAATCGACTTACGAACCCAAAATGCTCGGTCTGAGCAAAAAATTGATAAAAAATAAAAAAATTATTTTACCAGCAGACGTTAGAGTAAAGTTAAAAGTTAAAAATCAAAAGTTAAAAGCGCAGATTAAAAATATAAAGATTAATAAACTCGCCGAATTGGCGGACAATTTTAGGATTTTGGATATTGGAGAGGGAACGATTAGGTTATTTTCTCAATATGTTAAAAATGCTAAAATGATAATCTGGAATGGCCCGCTGGGATATTTTGAAGACAAAAATTTTAATCAGGGGACGATGGCTATGGCGCGGAGGATTTCTAAAAACAGAGAAGCCCGAATAGCGATCGGCGGCGGAGAGACCATTGCCGCTCTTACCCAATTAACCAGTTATCCAATTAATCGGTTATCCAATTTATTTATTTCCACCGGCGGTGGGGCTATGTTGGAATTTTTGGAAGGAAAAATTTTGCCGGGAATTAAACCTTTGATAACCAGCAATAAGCGATAAATTGTAAATAATAAGTAATAATAATGTTAATATGAAAATTAAAAACGTATTCGCTCGAGAAATTTTGGATTCACGGGGCAACCCGACAGTCGAAGCCAATGTGGTTTTAGAAAATGGAAACGAAGCTAAAGCGGCTGTTCCTTCCGGCGCTTCGACTGGCAAATATGAGGCCTTGGAGTTACGCGATAATGATTTTAAAAATTATGCCGGCAAAGGAGTGTTAAGGGCAATTGAGAATATTAAAAAGATAATCGCACCGGCGATAATCGGACAAGAAGCTGACCCAAAACAAATTGACCAAACAATAATTGATTTAGATGGAACGAAAAATAAAAGCCGATTAGGGGCCAATGCGGCGTTGGCCGTTTCTTTGGCCGTTGCTCGAGTCACGGCTAAAACGGAAGCCTTGCCTTTATATCGATATATAGCCAATATCTACCAGTTTAGAAATGATTATAAACTCCCGACGCCTTTATTCAATTCTGTTAATGGAGGCAAACATTCTGATTCGGGATTGGATATTCAAGAATTTATGGTTATTCCCATGAAACAAGGAGATTTTAAAGAAAAAGTAAAAACGGGGACAGAGGTCTTTTGGGCATTAAGAGATGTTTTAAAAAAGAGGGGACAGACTTTTGCTGTTGGCGACGAAGGCGGATTCGCTCCCAAGTTAAAAAATACGGAAAAAGTTTTTGAATTATTGGTTAGTATTTCCGAGTTTACTCGCCATTCATTGGGCGACGAAGTGTGTTTCGGTTTGGATGTCGCCGCTTCGTCTTTTTATAATGAAGAAAAAGGAAAATATTTTTTTGAGAGAAAAAAACGTTCCAATAAAGAGATGATGGATATTTATCTGCGTTGGTTTAAAAAATATCCTTTATGTTTGATTGAAGATCCGTTTTCCGAAGATGACTGGGGTTTGTGGCCTGAATTGACAAAGAAAATTGTTTCTTTAAACAACAATTTTCTGGTCGTTGGCGATGATTTGTTTACCACTAATGTCAGTCGTCTGAAAATGGGAATTGAGAATAGGGCCGCTAATGCGGTTTTGATTAAACTCAACCAAATCGGAACTTTGACTGAAACGATAGACTGTATTAACTTGGCCCAAAATAATAAGTATCGAATCGTTATTTCTCATCGTTCCGGTGAGACTAATGATGATTTTATCGCCGATTTAGCCGTGGCGGTTGGCGCTGATTTTATTAAGGCCGGTGCGCCTAATAGGGGAGAAAGAGTGGCCAAATACAATCGATTGATGGAGATAGAAGAAGAATTAAAAAGTAAAAAATAAAAATGTAAAATGACCAATCAAAAGTCAAAATCGGTCAAGTGTCAGAATTGCCACCAAGAGTTTATTATTGAACCCGAGGACTTTGATTTTTACGAGAAAATACAAGTCCCAGCGCCGACTTAGTGTCCGGGATGTCTATTTGTCCGACGAACGTCGTGGTGGAGTAAAGGGGTTCTCTATAAAATAAATCTATAAAGTAGAATGCAATTTTACAGAGGCCCTTACAGAGGTCAGTTCTTTTATCTCGTTATAATTTTTAATTTGTGATTTCAGCAAAATTGGATTTAATACCAATTTTAAAAAGTATTTATATGGTAAATATTTCTGGTAAAATTCAGCCGGTCATCCTCGTTATTTTAGACGGTTGGGGTATAGCGCCGCCGAGCCAAGGAAATGCCATAACATTGGCGAAAACTCCCTTTTTTAATTTTTTAAAAAATAAATATCCATATACCGAACTTTGCGCTTATGGTCGTTGTGTCGGCCTGCCGAAAGATCAACCGGGCAATTCAGAGGCCGGGCATTTGAATTTAGGGGTCGGCCGAATTGTTAAAGATGACGCTGTTTATATTTCCGAAAGTATTAAAGATGGAACCTTTTTTAAAAATCCGGCTTTCTTGGAGGGGATAAATTATTTAAAAAAGAACAAATCAAAAGTTCATTTGATAGGTTTGGTTACGGAAGAAAATAGTGCGCATTCTTCGCCCGAACATTGGTTGGCCGCCCTTCAACTGTTCGAAAGACGGGGGATTGAAGAAATTTTTCTTCATCTCTTTACCGATGGCCGAGATTCTCCTCAACATGCGGCGATAAACATTTTAAAGAGATTTGAAATTCAAATTAAGAATAATCACCAATCTCATATTAAGGTGAGGGTGGCAAGTTTATGCGGGCGTTTTTACGCTATGGATCGGACTAAAAAATGGGACAGAACAGAAAAAGTTTATAATCTTTTAACACTAGGCAGCGGTTTAAAAGTTATGAGCGCTGAAGAAGCGATTATTCGGGCGTATAATCGCAAAGAAACAGATGAGTTTCTGACTCCAAGCGTCATTGTAGACAAGGATCAAAGACCGATTGCCACCATCAATGACGGCGATTTAATCGTTTTTATGAATTTGCGGTCGGATCGCGCTCGTCAATTGACCAAAGTTTTTGTTCAAAAGGATTTTAACAGAAAGAATCGTGGGTCTTTTGAAAGGAAAAAATGGCCTAATGCGTTTTTTATTGCTTTGACCGATTTTGGCCCCGATTTAGACAGGGTTAGAACCGCTTATCCCAGTCGGGAGATTAGGAATAGCTTGCCGGTACTTTTAAAAAATTTTAATCAGCTTTATATTGCTGAAACAGAAAAGTACGCCCATATTACTTTCTTTTTTAACGGCGGGTACGACGAAGCCGTTGCTGGCGAACAAAGAATTCGTATCCCTTCTCCCAGTGTTTTAAACTATGATATGAAGCCGGAAATGGCTACCGCTGAGATCTGTCAAAAAATTCTAAGCGAGATAAAAAATAGCCATCCGGATTTTATCACGGTTAATTTTTGCAATCCGGATATGCTCGGCCATACGGGAAACATTCAAGCGGCTATTCAGGGTATAGAATTTCTTGACAAAACTTTGGAGCGTTTAGTTGATTTTGGCCAGAAAGAAAAATACGTTTTTATAGTTACCGCCGATCACGGCAACGCGGAAGAAATGATTGATTTAAAAACAAATGAGATAGTGACCAGCCACACCATCAATCCGGTGCCGTTTATTTTGGTTGGTGATTTTTTATTAAAGAATTGGTCGCGGTCAAACAAGGCGGGGTTATTGGAGGGAAATGGTCAGTTATCTGATGTCGCGCCGACAATTTTGGATTTAATGGGTGTCAGAGAGCCAAAGGAAATGACGGGCAATTCGCTGATAATAAAAGACAAGGTAAAAATTTTATAGAAATTATAGAAATCGGACGCTAATAAATCAAACAGAGATTTAAACTACGGGGGCCTGATCTCTGTGATCTTTGTCAATCTATAAGTTAATAAATTAATAATAAAAAAAATAAATATGAAAAAGTTTTTATTCACCTCTGAATCAGTTACTGAAGGTCATCCGGACAAAGTAGCTGATCAAATTTCAGACGCTATTTTGGATGTGGCTATAAAAGGCGATAAATATAGCCGAGTGGCTTGCGAGGTTGCCGTGGGAACCGGCTACGCGATTGTCGGAGGAGAGATTACCACTAACGCTTGGGTCGACATAAACAATTTAGTCAGAGAGGTGGTTAGGGATATTGGTTATGATAAACCGGAATACGGATTTGATTACCATACTTTGGCGGTTTTTAACGCCATTCATCCTCAGTCACCGGATATTGCTTTGGGGGTGAGAAAAACCGCAACCGAAGAACAGGGAGCCGGTGATCAAGGAATGATGATTGGTTTTGCCTGTAAAGAAACGCCGGAATTAATGCCTCTTCCCATAGCTCTCAGTCATAAGATAGTCCGCCGACTGGCTGAAGTAAGAAAAAAGAAAATTTTACCCTGGCTGAGGCCGGACGGCAAAAGTCAAGTAACGGTTCAATATCAAGATTCAAAACCTGTTTGTTTGCATTCCGTCGTCATCGCCGCTCAGCATGATCCCGACATAAAACTCAAAGAATTAAGAGAAGCAATAATTAGAGAGGTAATAAAGCCGGTCTGCAAAAAGTATTTAACTAAAAAGACGAAGTTCTATATAAATAATACCGGTCGATTTGTGGTTGGCGGTCCGGTGGGAGATTGCGGTGCCACGGGCAGAAAAATAATAGTTGACACTTATGGAGGAATCGGCCACGCCGGCGGCGGAGCTTTTTCCGGCAAGGATCCGACAAAAGTCGACAGGTCGGGCGCTTATATGGCGCGCTACATTGCTAAAAATATCGTAGCGTCCGGAATTTGCGATAAATGTGAAATCCAATTGGCCTATGTAATAGGCGGAACAAAGCCGCTCTCAATCAATCTTGATACTTTCGGAACAATTAATGGGGAAAAATATCCCAAACTTACTGAGAAGAAACTGATAGAAATTATTCCCGAAGTTTTTGATTTAAGACCGGGAATGATTATTCGCGAACTGAATCTTTTACGGCCGATTTATCAAAAAACCGCTTGCTACGGCCATTTTGGAAGGCAAGAAAAGGAATTTACCTGGGAGAAGAAAGACAAAGTAAAAAAAATACTTTCCTTAATTTAATTTTCTGTCCAAAAATCTATGGAAAAAAGATTTTCACAGATAAATAATTAGTAATCGGCAAAGAATATGCCTAAATCGGAAACACGAATTTGTCAGAATTGCCAACAAGAGTTTATCGTCGAACCCGAGGACTTTTTGTTTTACGAAAAAATGAAAGTCCCGCCGCCGACTTGATGTCCGGGATGTCGAGAACAGCGACGAATAGCTTTTCGCAATGAAAGGGCTTTGTTCAAAAGAAAATACTATTTATGCGGGAAAGAAATTATTCGAAATGATTTAACAGTCGTTTAGGGTTTGTAAGCCACGGGATTTAGATATTGTTTGTAATTTGTGATTTAAATAAGATTAAACTCAACACCAATTTTAAAAAGTATTTATATGGTAAACATTTCTGGTAAAATTCAGCCGGTTATCCTCGTTATTTTAGACGGTTGGGGTATAGCGCCGCCGAGCCAAGGAAATGCCATAACATTGGCGAAATTGCCAGTTTTTAATAAATTAATTGCTTTGTATCCGACGATGGTTCTTCAATCTGCCGGAGAAGCGGTGGGATTGTCATGGGGCGAATCCGGCAATTCCGAGGTTGGTCATCTTAATCTTGGCGCCGGTCAAATTGTTTGGCAAAGTTTGCCCCTAATCAATAGATCGATTATGGACGGCAGTTTTTTTAATAATCAGGCCTTTATTCAAGCCATTGAACATGCCAAACAAAATAAATCAAACCTTCATTTAATAGGTTTGACTTCCAATGGAGGCATTCATTCTTCAATTGATCATTTATACGCCTTAATGGAGTTGGCGGCAAGAAATAATTTTTCCAGGATTTATCTTCATGTTATTTTAGATGGACGCGATACGGCCAAAGATGAGGGTAAAGGGTTTATTAAAGATATTTTGTCCAAAATTAAAAGTATTGGTTTGGGGCAAATTGCCACTTTAGCTGGCCGTTTTTGGGCGATGGATAGGGATAATCACTGGGAGAGAATTGAAACGGTTTATTTGGCTATGACTAAAGGGCTGTCGGAAAAAGAGTTTTCAAATCCGATTAAAGCGGTTGAATCTTCTTACAAAAACGGAATTTATGATGAAGAGTTTAGTCCGGTAGTTATTACTTCCGACACAAAGCCGACAGGCATAATAAAAGATAACGATGCTATTATTTTTTATAATTTTAGAGCCGACCGCACTCGTGAATTGGCAAAAGCGTTTGTTTCAGAAGAATTTAACGGTTTTAAAAGGGATAAGTTTAAAAATTTGTTTTTTGTCGCCATGACGGAGTACGAAAAAAATTTGCCCGTGGTAATCGCTTTTCCGCCAGTAGTGATAAAAAATCCTTTAGCTAGGGTAATTAGTGAAATGGGCCTGAATCAACTTCATCTTGCTGAAACGGAAAAGTATGCCCATATTACTTTCTTTTTCAACGGCGGTAGAGAGGATCCTTTTGAAGGAGAGGAGAGAATTTTAATTCCTTCCCCCCGTATTCCAAGTTATGATCAAAAGCCGGAAATGTCGGCTCAAGAAGTAACTCACCAAATTCTTTGGGCAATTGACGATAGTCGTTATAAATATAAATTTATTGCCGTTAACTACGCTAACCCCGATATGGTTGCTCATACCGGAGATTTGGCGGCAACAGTTAAGGCTCTGGAGGTTTTGGACGGAGAACTTGGGCGAGTGGTGGATTTGGCCTTAAAACGAGATTGGGTTGTGGTTATTACCGCCGACCACGGCAATGCCGAAGCATTGGTCAATTTACGAAATGGGGAAATAGACAAGGAACACAACGCCAATCCCGTTCCGTTTATTATTGTTGACAAGAAACTGGAAAATAAGATACCCCCCGATCAAAGCCCTGATTTGAGCTTAATGACGCCAATGGGAGTTCTTTCCGACGTCGCGCCGACAATTTTAAAAATTATGGGAATAGAAAAACCGGAAGAAATGACCGGCACTTCATTAATTTAAAATTACTCCGTTAAAAGAAAAAGTTTGGTGGCCGAGCCACCAAACTTTTTATCTCCAAATTTCTCTAATCTAAGAAAAAGCGCTCCTTAATTGGAGCGCTCAAATTTTTTTGATTAAATCAACATCGCCACAATAGCGAAAATACAAAATACTATGGAAAGTATTTTATATTCTTTCTTGTTGGTGGCGGCGACGACGGCGACGGCGACGAGGGCGGCGGCGGTGAAGGCGACGAGGGCGGCGGCGGTGAAGGCGACGACGGCGGCGGCGAGGGCAGCGGCGGCGGCG
>CAZOLB010000019.1:0-10963 GCA_964580825.1 uncultured Gammaproteobacteria bacterium | reverse complement strand
TCAATTGTTATCCCTAATTGGAACGGTCAAAGGTTTCTGGCCGATTGTTTAGACTTTCTTTCTAAAATTAATTGGCCTGATTATCAGGTGATTGTTGTGGACAATGGTTCTACTGACGGTTCGTCGGAGTTTATTAGAAATGATTTCCCCCAAGTTATTTTAATTGAAAATCGGGAAAATCGGGGTTTTGCCAGCGCCTGCAATCAGGGTATAAAATGGGGTCTGAAATGCGGGGCGGATTATGTTTTACTATTGAATAACGATACAGTGGTAGCGCCGGATTTTTTAACGAAGATGGCGGAAGCGGCGGAGGCGGATGAAAAAGTCGGCATTGTTGGTGCAAAGATTTATTATTTTGACCAGCCGGAAAAAATTTGGTTTGCCGGTGGGGATTTTATCCAGTGGCGCGCTTCCGGCAAACATCGATTTTGGCAGAAACAAAACTCGGCGGAGTTAGGCGGCGTGGAACCAAGCGATTTTGTCACCGGTTGTGCCATGCTGGTAAAAAAACAAATTTTTCAGGATATTGGCTGTTTTTATGAACCGTATTTTTTAACCGTTGAAGATTTAGATTTTTGCTGGCGCGCCCGGAAGGCCGGATGGAAAATACAAGTTAATTTGGATGCGAAAATTCGGCACAAAGTCTCAAACAGTCGCCGAGGAGAATTTTCTTTTTCTAATGGTTATTATGGAACGAGAAATCGTTTATTTTTTGCTTTTAGGCGAAGTCATAATTTATTAGGAGGTTGTATTTTGTTATTTTTTGTTATCCCTATAAGAATTATTCAATGGATGTTAATAAAACGCTTTCCAATGGTTCGAGGGATAATTTTTGGTTGTTTTGATTTTTTCCGCGGTAAAATGGGGCCGATTGAAGATTAAGGGAGTGTGTTAAGTTTAAATATGAAAATTCTTTCAATTATTATTCCTGTCTACAATGAAAAAGAAACTGTTTTGGAATTATTGCGCCGCGTTCAGGCGGTTGATTTTAGTAAAAATAACCCCGAATTTACCGGTTCGGGCAGTCTTGAAAAAGAAATTATTATTGTTGACGACGGCTCTACTGACGGCACGGTCGAATTGCTTAAGACGCTGATAGACGCGGAAAAAAAAGAGACGTTAACTGACTCATCCGCCACCCCGCATGAATCCGTATTCAGTAGTCCGCTAAAACCCGCGTTAACTATGGTTTTTAAAGAGAAAAATGAGGGCAAGGGCGCGGCGTTAAAACGCGGATTTCAGCAGGCGACGGGGGAAATTATCGCCGTCCAGGACGCCGACTTGGAATATAATCCGCAGGATTTACCAAAACTCGTTCGTCCCATTTTAGATAATAAAACCGAGATTGTTTATGGTTCAAGATTTTTTAAAAAAAAATATCATCGCTATCGCTTGTATTATTTTGCCAATCTTTTAATTGTTTTTCTTTTTCGTCTTTTGTACGGCGTAAAAATTACCGATCCGGCGACTTGTTATAAGCTTTTTAGGCGCGCAATTTTAAGTAAAATTCCACCATTGCGGTCAAATGGCTTTGAGATGGAGCCGGAGTTTACCGCCAAAGTGATTCGCACCGGCTACAAAATTTTGGAATTGCCTGTTGAATACTACGGTCGGACTTTTAGCGAAGGCAAGAAAATAAAATGGCGCCATGCTTTAAAATATTTTTGGGCGATTATTAAGTTCCGTTTTTGATACAGAGGTCAGACTTCTGTATAAGATAGAAAATGGTTATGAATTATTTTCAGCCGTTAGTTGAGAAATATTTTTATATCAATATAATTCCGGAGACCAAGATTTTTGGTTTGCCCGACTATTTTTATTTTTACGCCGTTATTATTCTTTTTGTTGTTGCCTTCTTAGTTTTAGCCGTTTTCGCCAAGGTCAGACCTTCATGGCTTTTTTTAAAAGGGGTCGGACCTTCTTGGTTTTTAATTATCCTCTTGTTTTTTTGGGTTTTAACCAGTTTACCCTGGTTTATTACCCAACTCACTTGGTTAAAAAGCGATTTTGCCGTTTTTTTCCGTCAAAACCTTGTTCAAAAACAAGGGTTGATGGTCAAGAAAATTATTCAGAGCCATTTTTTGCCGTCGAATTGGTTTGATTTTTACGATTTTTTGAAATTCGGCGAGAATAACGTCCCTAATGATTCTAAAGTATATCTTTTACCGGCCAGCCCTCTCTTTATAATAAACTGGGCAAAATATTGGCTTTATCCGAATCTGCGCCTGGTCGATTCTTCGAAAAACGCCGATTATATTTTTTCATTTAATGTTGATTTGCCGTCGACGATTTTCGGTTTTGAATCGTTTGTCCAGTTTGCTCCCAATAAAGTCGTTTTAAAACGCGTTAACAGCCGTTAATCAATGATTTATAATTTTTTATTATTATTTTTTTCTTTCTTGTTCCCGACCGTTCTGGGAGCGGGGATTTTATATTTCATCAGATATAATCGTCAAAGTTTTCAGTCGTCTTTTATTCAGTATCTTATCGTTTCTTTTGCCCTCGGATTTGGTTTGATTACTTTTTTAATGTTTTGGTGGGGGATTTTATCTTTACCCGCCTACTATTTCATGTTTTTAATCGCCTTTTTAGTCATTATTTTATTGGTTTTTTTTGTTTTTATCGCATTAAAAAAATATCGTCAAAATTTAACAACCGCAAAGTTTTTATTGTTTTTGAAAATCGGATTTAAGCAGTTGTCAAGTCTTTCGTTTTTTGAGTGGTTTTTAATCCTAATTATTATTTTTGAAATTATTTTTGTTTTTTCCGAAGCTGGATTGCGGCCAATAACCGCTTTCGCTTTTGACGCTTTGGCGACTTGGGCCTGGAAAGCAAAAGTTTGTTTTTACCAGTTCCAAGATTTTTTTAGTCCGAGCTCTGAGTTTTTTCTCAGCGCCGGCGGACATCAAAATTATCCCCTACATCTACCGCTTTCTATGGCGTGGATTTATTTTTGGCTGGGACGGGTTGACGATGTGGCGGTTAATTTTATTTTCGCTTTTTATTTTTTAGGACTGCTCGGCTTGGCTTATTCTAATCTGCGCTCTTGCGCTGGGCGGAGAATATCGTTGATTTTTACCGCATTTTTAGCCACCATGCCTTTATTTGCTTATCATGGTTTTCAGGCCTATGCCGACCTATCTTTGACATTTTATTTCACCCTAGCGGTTATTTTGATTTTTCAATATATTCGCCGATTTTGTTTGTTTGGCGGCGATAGTGAAAATAAATTGGTTGTCCCCGGTTTGATAATTGGTTTAATGACTTGGGTCAAAAATGAAGGATTAATGTTAGCTGGGGTCATTCTCATTGCCTTTTTATTAAGTATTTTTATTAATGGTCTTTTGGGGAAAGCCGGCTCTTTAAAAAGAAATCAAATTTTTAAAATTTTTTCGTCCGGCGAAATTCCTAAAAAAAGACGGTTTGGGCAATTGGGAATTTTTATTTTGTCGTTCGCTTTGGTTTTTTTACCTTGGTTGATTTTTAAAATATGTCATCATTTGAGTTATAGCAATTTAACCAATGACCAAAAAATGGAATTTTTTAGAGTTTTTCATCCGGAAACCTTTTCAGCGGTTTTAAATCAAATTTTTCTTTCGCATTCTTTTCACCTTTGGCCTGGAATTTTTATAATTCTTTTGTTCATCGGTTTGATAGCGGGCGGAAAAAAAATGTTCGGATTAGAAGCCCGCAGTCAAGACGGACAAGGAATAATTTTTCTTATTTTGACGGTTTTAGGCGTGATTGTCGCCTATTCTTTGTTATATGTCTTTACTTTATCATATCAGTTTGCCCTTGACGGAACGATTGTCAGCCGCAATTTTTTAGTTCTCGCGCCGCTTTCTATTTTTTTAGCCGGAATCGTCTTCCCAAACGCCAATGGACGGGACAAGAAGTAGTTTTTCTTTAAAAATTGCCCGAAATATGATATAATAATAATCGATTTGGGCAGTTTATTAACACTAAATTATTAATTAAACCGATTAATATAATTTTTATGTTAGTCATACTTTTTTATGTTTGCGTTTTTTTAACAGGTCTGGCATTCGGTAGTTTTTTAAATTGTTTGATTTATCGCCTGTCCTCCGGCCAAACGGTTTGGGGAAGGTCGTATTGCCCGAAATGCCAAAAACAAATCGCTTGGCACGATAACATTCCCCTGGCTTCTTTTGTCGCCTTGAAGGGGCGATGCCGTGCTTGCGGGGCGAAAATATCATGGCAATATCCGCTAGTCGAATTGGCCGCCGGATTTTTGTTTTTTTGGTCTGTTTGGCGCTTGAATAACCAATTGTCGATTGTCGCTTATCAGTTGACCTCGCCGACGGTTGACCAGTATCTAAAGTTCGTCTTGGCGATTTTCCGCGACTGGACGCTGTTTTTCACCCTTTTGTTTATTTTTGTTTACGATTTTAAATACTCGCAGATTGAGGACGTTGTTCTTTTACCGGCGACGGCGATTCTTTTTATTTTAAATTTGGGAATTTTTCTACTCTCAACTCGCGCCAGCGGTTTTTTAATTGTTGACCCGATAAAACAAATGGCCATTGGCGCGGTCATTTTAGTGGGGTTTTTTGCTTTTCAATATTTTCTTACCAAAGGGAAGGGCATAGGTGCGGGGGACTTGCGCATTGGTCTTTTTATGGGCGTGGCTTTGGCTGATTGGCGATTGGCGGTTGTAGCCCTTTTTTCATCTTATATAATAGGCGGTTTTATTTCTTTATTGCTGGTTGCGTTTGGCCGAAAAAAAATGAAAAGCCAGATTCCTTTGGGCCCGTTTTTGTCATTTGGCGCCGCCGTTGCTTTTATTTGGGGACAACAGCTAATTGACTGGTATATTAGATAAGTCGGTTGGCCGCACCATGAGTTAATCAGGCAATTGGGCAATCATGTTAAATTCAATTATTATTAGAAAATTTAATCAGTTATTAGAAAAGATCCGCCGACCAACGGACCGGCTTTTCAATCCCCAATTCTCAAATACTCAAAGTTTTACTCTAGTAGAGTTGCTTGTGGTTATCGCCATTACCGGAATGATTTCTGGTTTGATAATAGCCAATTTGCGTACCGGAAGGGAGATTAAAGATCTTGGTTCGGATATTGAAAAATTGGCCGGTATTATCAAACAGGCCCAAATGATGGCTTTAAGCGGCAAATATGTGGGCGACAGCCGACCCGAGGGCGGTTACGGCGTTTATCTCACTGCCAATTCTTATAAACTTTTCGCTGACATTAATAGCGTCGATAATCACCAATATAATGACGGCGCCGACACAATAATTCAGAATTTTACTTTTACCGATTCAGTCACCGCCAGTTCTTTTACTTATGATTATATTATTTTTAAACCGCCCAAAGGGAATATTTATGTCGGGGACGTCGGCGAGGTCGGCGTGGAATTAGAGTCGACTAACACTAATTTAATTGTCCTAAAACACGCTGTCAATCGTTATGCTTATGTAGAAATTAACGCTCAGGGACAGATTGACGTTCGAAAAACGCAATAGTCGAGTGATTAGGTAATTGGTTAATTAGGTAATTGGGTTTATGAATACTAATAACACAGGTTTGGATAGTTTACAAATTTACAAGTTGGCTGGAAACTTAGAGATTTTTATTTATAAAATGACTAAGGATTTTCCAATTGATGAAAAATATCGTTCAGTCGACCAATTGAGGCGCTCGTCCTCTTCTGCTGCCGACAATATTGCCGAGGGTTACGGCGGATATTTTTTTCAAGATAAAATAAATAAATTTTATATCGCGCGAGGGGAAGCGGAGGAAACAAGAAAAGGAATTAAGAGAAGTCAGAAAAAGGGTTTCATTTCCTTAAAAATGTCTGAAGCGACTAATAGAAAGTACGTTCAGTTGATAAAACAAATCAACACTTATGTTGGTTTTCTTCGGCGACGAGCTGGTTCTCTTTTTCAATCCCCAAGTACCCAAACACCCAAGCACCCGTATTCTAGCGCTCAGTCCTTAATTGAAACTATTGTCGCCATTGGCATTATTATTACGGCGATTGTGGCTATTTTGTCTGTGGGTATGGCAAATTTGGTTTTAGGCGGTCAGTCGGCCGAGAGAATTACGGCAGTCAATTTGGCGCGCGAAGGACTTGAGGTGGTTGTGGCAATCAGAAGCAGCAACTGGCTTGACCCGGATCAAAACTGGCCCTATGGTTTGGCCAATGATATTTATATCCTCAATTACAGCACCGAATCGTTGGTCAACGACGGAGACGAATCGACCGAAGATGCCAAAAAGGCGACTTTTAGCGGCGAAGAAACAATAGAAAATTGTACCAATTGTTATCTTTGTCAGCAAGATGGCGAAGGAGGTGAAAGGAATAATGATACTTATATTCATTGCGATAATGAAGATATTTTTCGGCGGATGATTTCTGTTTCCAATGGAGATGATTTGGGAGATAATTGCGCGGCTAATTGCGAAAAAAAAGTCGTTTCTACGGTTTATTGGAAAGAACGCGGCTATCCGCATACGATAAGTTTGGAAGCCCGACTGACGGACTGGAGATAGAAACTAACAAGGCTTGTAATTTGACGTAATTTGACAAGGTAATTTGACAGGGTCCGACCCTGTTATGCCGTGACAGGGTCGGACCCTGTCAACACTTCTGCCAGCAGTTGCTGTTAGAGATTATTATTTAATTGGTTTTCTGTTTTTTAAATTTTTTATTTGTGTCTTTCATTTTTATATTTTATTTTTTATTTCCTATGAGACGTTTTACTGCTCACTTCTCAATCCCTAATTCTCCAATCCCCAATTATCCAAGTGCCCAATCTTTTACCCTTATTGAACTGATGGTTTCTTTGACGATTTTAGTAACGATTATTTTATCGGTCATGGGCGTTTATATGCAGATTATTGGCACTCGTGAAAAAACCTTGGGGCAGTTAAATATTCAGGAAGAGGGGCAGTATTTAATGACTTTGATAGTCAAAGATATTCGCGCAGGCATAGTGGATTATGGCGATTATGACGGCGTCGAGGGAAATTGTAATACGATTGTTAATAAGACGACACCCGTTGATCAGCTTTGTTTGTTGGATTTTTCCAGTTCGCAAAATCAAATCAGATATAAGACCACTTTGAGCGCCAGTGGCGTTTGTTCCGAAAGCGGAGGCCGTTGCGTTTTAAAAAGATGCGAGGGGTTGGCTAGCGCCGACGCTTGCAATACCGCCACCGGTAGTTATCAGAATATTACGATGACCAATGTCAGCGTTGAGCGTTTGGATTTTTACATCAATCCGAAGTCCGATCCCTTTACGCTTGACTCAACCGTTTATACTCATCCACGCGTAACCGTTGTTTTAAAATTGAAATCCTTAATTGAAAAAACAGGGGAGAAGGAATTGATTCTTCAACAAACGGTTCCTCAGAGGTATTCCTACCGAAAATAATTTGACAGGGTCCGACCCTGTTATGCGGTGACAGGGTCCGACCCTGTCAGAAAAATATGTTTATTTTTCATAAAACAAAAAAAAATCAGGCCCTATCTTTAATTTTGACCCTCTTGGTTGTTAGTTCCATTTTAACTGGTACAGTTTTGGTCGGCGATATAATAATTCGCCACAATCAGGTGGTTGAAGGAGCGGAAATATCGGAAAAGGCTTATTTCGCCGCGGAAAGCGCCATGGAAAAGGCCCTTTATGAGATTTTACAGAATTACGTTAACGTTTTAACTTATACCTTGGATGAAGATTTGGACGACGGGGCTAATTGCCTGATCAATGCCGGAGATATCGCCGTTGACGATGATTGTCCCAATCCCGACGAAGTTGAATGTTCTAATGGCAATATTACTCTCGACAATCCTTGGGTTGTCTCTCTTTCGGCCAACCAGTCCTTTCAATTGGATTTGGACATTGACGGCGCAACTTATCCGACGAGTTTGACGATTTACAAAGCCGGCGACGAACCGAGCGATTTATTAGTTTATGAATGTACGCCCGCCGGAACGCCTCGAACTTGTTCGACAAATTTAATTCAGACTTTTAAAGTGGGTTTTCCTTATAGTTTTTCTTTGTCCGATTCAAAATTCTATCAAATACGGATTAATAATTTGGGAGATTCGTCAGAGTCGTATACTTTGACTCCGGGCGGCGAGAATACTTTGCCAATCGGACTTGAGATCACGACCACTGGCGTTTATTCCGGCTATGAGAGAAAATTAGTCAACAATTTTCCCAAGTGGCAAAAATTCGGCACAGACTAAAATTATTAGAATACAGGGGGTGTTTTTTTTGGCTTTAATGTGGTAAAATACGGGAATAATCGATAGTTATTAGGGGAATTATTAAGGGCCCGACCTTTTGCATATTTTATGAAAAGAAAGCCCGCTATTTACGCCGGACTGGCAATAATTATCATCTTAGTTTTAACCTTATTTTTTAGGAGTCAATTTTGTAATCGGACTTCTTTTTTAATAAAAGAGAGTTTACCCGAACAAGAAGTGGTTTTTATTTCTTCTCCGTCAAGTGTTCCTGATAAGGGAGAGATATTACCGGAACAAGAAAGAGTGGAAAATCGCGAATTGGCGAAAATTGTTTTAATCGGCGAGACCCTTCCGGAGCAAGAAAGTTTACCGAATTGATCTAATATGACCTGATGAGGTTTCACCTCATCAAGTCCTAAATATGGAGGTCAGACCTCCATAGGAGGGGAGGTCTGACCTCCAGAAAACAGAAAATTAATAATAGTCCTCAAGACTGGGGGACAGGTTTTGTATTCCTTTAAGTCATTATAATTCTTGACAAGGTGAAACCTGACAAACTTGATAACCATAGCAATTATTTTAGTCAGTAATTTATAATTAATAGTATTTTAGATAATCAATAACACTTGCGATTCCGCTTAGGTCGAACTTCGGCGATTCGCAAGTGCAAGAGGTATAATGTTATGCAATTCCAAAAAAAGACAATGTACGAGGCGAGACCTCGTACATTAAGTGGACGTGTTTGGCGCGCGTTATTCGCCAGCCGCGGTTATTTAGTCGGGCAGGGAACTGGGCGACAACTTTTTCCGGCCCTCAACTCTTATACGAATCTTAGGTGTTCGCATAAGGGAGAAAAACCGGGTCGATTGGTTTTTCTCAGCGGCATTACTTTATTTATTTTAACAATATTTACGGTTTATTTTCTTATTCCTATATTTTGTCGTTCCGACGTCCTGACTATCCAATCCCCAATCACCCAATCCCCGATTGCCCAATTACTGATTCCCCGAAGAGCGTTGGCTTGGGCCGAACCTTCTGCGCCTCCACCTGGAGACAATGTGCCCAAACCCCTTAATCAGGGCCCATCGGCTCAGGGCAAAGAGGGTTATCTTGGTATTGGTACACTTACCCCAAGTGTTCAACTGGATGTGGTTGGCGAGGCCTATATTTCCGGCTTGGTAAAATCGCCAATTTATTACGGTTCGAACACCAGCTATTATCTTAATCCGACAGCCACTGGACAAGGATTGTATATTTTGGGCTCAATCAGCGCTCAAGGAACGAGCGCCTACAATTATTTTGCCGGCCGAGTCGGTATTGGCACGGACAATCCCGCGAGGATATTGCATGTTAAGGGGACGTCTATTGGTACGAGCATACCTTTATTTGAGGGCGTAACCAATACTGAGCAGGATATTTTCCATTTTGAAAGAAGTGACGGAACGCAGGATGCGTATTTCAAAAATATGGGCACGGATTGGGTCTTTAAAAAAGCCCCAAGTGGCGAATTTGAGATCTGGGACGAGAATAATAATGTTGATTTTACTGTAGAAGCGAACGGTAATGTCGGCATTGGCACGGCCACTCCGGCGGCAACTTTGCATGTTCAAGGATATGCTCGCGGCAATTATTTGACGCCAAACGGCCCCTATATTTTTGCCACCAAAGATTATGTTGACAATACTGTTGGCGGTGGTGTGGGCGCCGGCACGATTGGTCAAACTTTGCGACACGACGGCACTTCCTGGGTGGCCAGCAGTTTGCTTTACAACGATAGTTCTAATATCGGTATTGGCACGACTAGTCCGCAAAAAAAGCTCCATATTTATGGTGGCGATGTTTTGATTGAGAATTCTGCCACTTCGGCGATATTGAAGTTGAAAGCGCCTAATTATGCGGGTTGGGGCGTGTATCAGTCGACGACGGGTAATTTCCGACTTTTCGATTATACGGTGGAAGCTACTCGTTTTTCCATTGATAACAGCGGTAATGTCGGCATTGGTATTGGCACGGCTGCGCCGGGCGCCAAATTAGAAATTGGCAATGCCGGCGGAGCGGGCAATTATCTTAAATTGACGGATACCGGAAACAGAGATTTTCAAATATTTCCTTATCAGGGAAAGTTGTATTTCAGAGAAGAAACTCCGACGGATATAATGATTCTTGACGGAGGAAGTGGCAATGTCGGTATTGGCACGGCAAGTCCGGGACAAAAATTGGAAGTCGCCGGTGGAGATATCAAAATAACAAGAACGGATTCAGACGCCCGCCTTGTAATAAACACGGAATCTTCAAGCAACTATCCTAAAATTTATTTAAGAAATCTTAGCTCAAAATACGGACTGATAACTGGAAGTAACGGCGTGGCAATAAGAGGAGAAAATGATGTCGAACCTCTTGGTTTATTTGTTCAGCAATCTACCGGTAATGTCGGCATCGGGACTATTAATCCGCAATATACGTTGGATGTGCGCGGATCCATGGCGGTCGGCGCTGCCGGCGCGACCAATCAAATCCATTTTGTGGCAGCTCCAACGACTGAGACAGACGCGGCCACTAAGGGTTATGTTGACGAAATTATTGTTCCTCCAATTGAAGGCGGGGGCGGTGAACAAGTCGGTTTTTGGAAAAGAACCACCAGTGGCGGTGATATTTATAACACCAATACCGGCAAAGTGGGAATTGGGACCATAGCCCCTAAGACATCTTTAGATGTACGGGGAGATGGAA
>CAZOLB010000018.1:0-12317 GCA_964580825.1 uncultured Gammaproteobacteria bacterium | reverse complement strand
TCTGCGGTTTTCTTTTGAAAATTGAAAATTGAAAATTGAAATTTTGAGTTATATGTTCTTATTCATCAACAATTTGTCCGGCAACAGCGTATTTTTGGCTTTATTAAGGAAAGACGGCCGAAATTTAGTTGAAGTCAGATTATCAAATCGGAAAAGTCGGAGTGAAAATATTTTAGCCGGCATAAACGGACTTTTAGCCAAAAGCGGAAAATCATTAACCCTTATTAAGGGAATTATTGTCGTCAGGGGACCCGGTTCTTTCGTCGGTATTAGAGTTGCTCTATCGGTGGCCAATACTTTATCTTGGCTGTTGAAAATTCCGATTGCAGGCGTGACTTGGCGGCCGGCTGACGATAAAAAAACGCTGATAAACAGGGGATTGGCTAAATTATCGGGAAATGGAAGAAATAAGCCGATTCGCCCATTTTATGACAAGGCGCCGAATATTACTTTAAAGCGGAATAAGTAAGGCGCCGGATTGACAAAAAAGCGAAATTTTGTTATTATGAGGCGAGAATTTCATTGTTGAGTTTCGTTAAAAAAGGAGGTAAAATTGCCGAAAAAGGTAGAGTTTGGCGTTAAGGATTTTCAGTACCTAATCCAAGAACTTAGAAAATGGGGGTATAAAGAAATTCTCCTGGATGAATTTTTTAATTGGCTCAGGAAGTTGAGGCAAAATCCGTTATCTCAAAAAAAAAGATTTCGTCTTAAAAAAGGACAGGAGACCGGATTTGAGTTTTGCGCCAATGGCTTGCGGGCAGTTGTCTGGACTACTTGGGTAAGAAAAGAAGGAAGGTTTAGAGACTCTGATCAGGGTTGGGCCGGGATTACTTCCGGAGACGGAAAATATCTGCTATATTGTTCCCACCCCTTAAACCGGACGAAAAATTTTCCGATTAATTTGCTGCGCCAGGCCTGGCTTTGTTGCTGGCGGGTCAAAAATCGTCCGTCTTGTCCCCAGTGCGGCGGATTAATGGATATAGGCAAGAGAAGTACCGGGAAAAACAGAAAAGTTTCTTGTCCGGAATGCGGAGCACTGATGACTTTTGACGACCGGGGTTATTGGGTCTGTTACGCTTCAGGCGAACACAAAACGCGCTTGCTTTGGAACTACGATTCAGGCCTCCGTTCCCGTTTCTGGGTCTGCAATAACAGGGTCAGGCATCGGGACGGAAAAAAAATTTTCCTGGATTGGGATAACAATTTGCCGTCCAAGGCGAAGAAATACGTTGATAAATTGCGCAAAAAGTGGTTGAAATACCGTCAAAATCGGCGCAAAAGCGGCAAGTCTGTCAATCAATCTTATCTTCAGCGCCGGCGCAGTCGTTACGGATCTTGATTTTTATTCATCATTCATTGCGGTGGAAATTCCACCGCAATTTTTCATTGCTTAAATCTTTTATTGCCAAATTGAACGGTTGTGTTAAAATATGAGATGAATTTTCATATTATTATTTTATTATGGTTAATAAAAAATTTTTCCAAAATCTAAAAAAAGCGCATCAGGATCACGAGTTGGCCCGGAGATTGATTATTCGCCAATCAAACGTGGCGCTTCAAAAAGCCAAGCAGGCGATTTTTTGTCTCCATCGTAATCAGTCCTTTGAAGCGAAGAAAAGATTATCGGAGGCGGAAGAGATTTTATCAGCGCTTGATTCGCGTTTTTCCAAGGCGCCTGATTTGAAATATGAAGGCGCTTACAAGGCGGCTTTGGAAGAATATCTGGAAGCGAAATTATTTTGGCAGGTTTTGGAGTCGGGCGGTGTTAAAGAAGTTTCTCGGCCTAAAGTCAATTTTGACGACTATTTGGCCGCTCTTTGCGATTTGACTGGAGAAATCGTGAGAAAAATCGTTCTTTTGTCCGCGGATGGAAAAACAAAACAAGCCAAAGATTTACAAAAGACGATTTCCGATATCGTTTCCGAATTGATTCAGTGCGATTTGACCGGGTATTTGCGCCATAAATTCGACGAAGCCGAACGTAATTTAAAAAAAGCCGAAGAAATTATCTACGACTTGAAGATTAAAAAAAAGTAGCGAATTATGTTTGCGTTTTTTATTTTTTGTATTTTATTTTTTGTTTTTTTGTGTTGGTATTGTTTTATTTTCGAGCCGTATAATTTTAAGGTCGAAAAAGTAAAGATTCATTTGGAAAATTTGCCCCGGACTTTTGAAAACGCGAGATTCGTTCAAATCAGTGATATTCATTCCAAGAGTTTCGGCCGGAAAGAAAAAACGATTTTGCGTTTTTTTGAAAGAATAAAACCGGATTATATTTTTATCACGGGGGATATTATTGATTATCGAACCAAGGATTTGGAACCCTGCCGGCCGTTTTGGTCGATTTTGGGACAAAAGTATGCCGGCCGGATTTTTGCCGTGTTTGGGAATCATCTCCACCAAAATACCAAAATCAATAATCATTTTTTTAAAAAAATATTGACGCAGGACGGAATTTCCGTGTTGCTTGATGAAAATAAAAAACTTCAGAGAGGCGAGGATTTTATTTACGTCATCGGCGTTGACGATTCGCAGACAAAGCACCACGATTTAGAAAAGGCCAGAAGCGGAATTCAAGATGGTTTTGTTAAAATACTTTTAGCCCATTCATCGGAAATAATCGAGGATTTCGAGCCCGGAGACGCAGATTTGATTCTTTGCGGACACACCCATGGCGGTCAAGTGAGATTGCCCTTAATTCGGCCTTATTGGGATATGACCAAATATCGCGGGCGGTATAGTTGCGGCCTGTTCAAAGTAAAAGATGCTTATCTTTACGTTAATCGGGGCATTGGCACGAGTATTTTGCCTCTTAGATTCAATTGTTCGCCGGAGATTACTTTAATTGAATTGAAAAAAAACAAAATTGAAAGGCCTTGATTTTTTTTAAAATAAGGCGCGTTTTTAGAGAATGGTCGGATCCGCTGGTGCGGATAAAATAAAAAAAACACCCCTTAGGGGTGTTTAATCTTACTCGGAAAATTCCTCAATAGTGAAGGAACACCATTTTCTGGTTGACCAAAAATCCGCCATTTGGATGATTAAGTGCCAAATCATTTTTTCGCGCAGCATTTTACCGGTTTTTAAGGCCGGCGTCGAATCGGGTTTTGACCAGCGTCCCATGTGGTTTTTAACCATTTCAATAATATCCGCCAAGTCGGGATCGACGATAATTTTTTTATCGGAATCGACCGCGGCCAAGTCGGTTAGGAATTCGGCGGCAATCAGTCCATGTTCGGGATGAGTGGATTTTCCCCACGGCCGGCCGAATTTCCAGATGTCGTGCAAAATGAACGCCGCAAATAATTTATCTTTTACCGACTGGTCGGTAATATCGAAAAATCGGCAAAGAGAAATGATTATTTGAGCTCCCTTTATAATATGGACGATAATTCCTCCCTCGGCTTGATTTTCCGGAGGATCATATTTACCGGTGCCGGAACAAGGAGCGAGCCAAAAATGCGGATCGGCTTTACTCAATGCCTCCTTGACAAATAGTTGAATTTTTTGGCTTTGAATGAACTCTAAACAATTGTAGACGGTTTTCACTTCTTTTTCTCCTCCTTTAACCCCTTTATTATATAGAAGCAATAAAGATTGTCAAGGTCTCTCGGTACCAGACACCAAGAAATAGTGGGCTAGTTAGATCTCTTTATTAGGATTCCCGGCTATTTTTTAAATTTATCCAGATTTCGGGTAAATTAAATCCTAAGACGAAAATCCCTTTTCATTAACGTCGACTTTTGCTAAAATTAGGAAATGAGACGCAAGAGAATAAATGAATTTTTGGAAAAAAATAAAGAAGACTGGGAATTGTTGGCTGATGAATTTTCTCACACTCGGCATAATCCCTGGTTTGAGTTTTGGGACTTAATCGAGTATGTCAAAGAAGGGGATAGGGTTTTGGACTTAGGTTGCGGCAACGGCCGTCTTTGTAATTTGCTTAAAAATAAAAAAGCGGAGTACGTTGGAGTCGACCAGTCGGAAAAATTGATAGCGCTGGCAAAGAAAAAATTCCAAGACCAAAAATCCGAATTTAAGATTCAGAACTCAAAATGTAAATTTGTTGTTGCTAATGCCTTGGATTTGGAGGAAAAATTTCCCCAAAACGAGTTTAACGTTATTTTTACTATTGCTTTTTTGCATCATATTCCTTCAAGAGAATTGAGATTAAGAGTTTTAAGGGCTTGTGGCGGCATTTTAAAGCCGGGCGGTTTTTTGATTTGCGCGGTTTGGAACCTTTATCAGCCGAAACTGGTTGTAAAATACGGGACTTGGTCTGTAATTTTCGGCAAGAAAGATATTTTTATTCCTTTTAAAACGAAAAAAGGAACGATTTCCAGATATTATCACGTCTTTGGCAAACGCGAATTGGTTCGACTGGTTGAAAAAGCGGGATTCAAAACAAAAAAATGTTATTATGTTCAAAAAGGCAGAAAAACAAAATGGTTAGAGGGATATAATTTGATTTTAATTGGACAAAAATAAAAATTAGGTTTTTAAAATGTCAAAAATCGATCCAAAAATTTTTCACGCTTACGATGTTAGAGGCGTTTATCCCGGCGAAATCAACGAAGCAGCGGTTTTTGATATTGCCGCCGCTTTGGTTGAGTTTTTAAGAAAAAAATTTAAGACATCTGAACCGCGAATTGTCGTTGGTCGGGATAGTCGTTTGTCTTCGCCGAAGCTTTTTGATTTTTTCGTTCAGGGGGCGTTGAGCCGGGGAGCGGCAATTATCGATGTTGGTTTAGTTCCGACGGATGCGCTTTATTTTGCCTCTAATCATCTTGGAGTCGAGGCCGGCGCGATGATTACGGCTAGCCATAATCCATCCCGCTACAACGGCATTAAAATAATAGTTAAGGGGCAACGGATGCTGTCAGGCGATTGGGGATGGCCGCAAATAAAAAAATTGGTTTTGAAAGAAAATTTTGGTCCGACGACGGTGGCTCGAAAAAAGATAAGACGCTACAATATTACTCCTGATTATTCAAAGCGCGTTCTATCCCTGATTGATAAAAGGAGGATAAAAAAAATGAAGATTATTATTGATGCCGGCAATGGCGTCGGCTCGATAATGGTCAAAAACGTAATTAAAGAATTACCGTTTAATGTAGTTTATTTGAATTGCCGTTTAGACGGAAATTCTCCAAGTCACCCCCCCGATCCTTTAATTAAAGAGAATATTAGGGAACTATGCCAGGAAGTAATCAGGCGTAAAGCGGATTTTGGCTTGGCTCTTGACGGAGACGGAGACAGAACTATTTTTGTTGATGAAAAAGGTAAGTCCGTAAGTAGTGATTTAATCATCGTTTTATTCGCCCGATATTATTTAAGCAAGCGCCCTGGTTCGGCTATTGTTTATAATCTGACTTGTTCTAAAACCGTTCCAGAGATGATTAGACATTATGGAGGAAAACCGGTTAAAACTAGAACCGGCCATTCTTTTATGAAGGAGGCTTGCAAAAAATATCAGGCTATTTTTGGTGGTGAAATAGCCGGCCATTTTTATTTCCGGGATTTTTACTATGCCGAATGTAGCGGCTTGGCTTTGGCGCTGATGGCAGAGATTTTGTCGATGGCCGGCAAGCCGTTGTCTCTTTTGGTCAAAGAGGTAAAACATTATTATCGTCTCGGCGAAATAAATTTTAAAATTAAAGATTGTCAAGCGGCGATGAAAAGGGCGGCTAATCTTTATTCTTCGGGCAAGCAAAAGTGGCTCGACGGCTTAACGGTTGAGTTTAAGGATTGGTGGTTTAATCTCCGGCCGTCGAATACGGAGCCGCTTTTGCGTTTGGTAATTGAGGCAAATGATAAAAAAACAGCCGAGAAAAGATTGAAGGAAATAAAAAACGCGATTAAGGGGAAATAAAAAGCCGCGAGTAGCGCGGCGGGATAATAAAATTTTTAATAAATAAAAATTCGAGTTATAGTTTTAATCCCATTTTCTTTTTAATCTCCAGCATTGTTTCTTGGGCAATTTTTTCCGCCTTTTTGGCGCCTAAGGCCAGTATTTTTTTTATTTTTTCCGGATTTTTCTCCAATTTCTTCCGCCTTTCTTGGATCGGTGACAATTCTTTGAATAAATTTTTCGTCAAAAGTTTTTTACATTCCAAACAGCCGATTTTAGCGCGGGTACAGCCATCAATGACGTAGTCCAGGTCTTTTTTGCCGGAAACTAACTGGTGCAGAGAATAGATATTGCATTTTTTCGGCGTCCCTGGGTCGATTTTTCTTTTTCGGGCCGGGTCGGTTATGGCCGTGGATAATTTTTGAAAAATTATTTTTTTCGAGTCGGACAAAGCCAGATAACTTTCTTGGCCGTATGACTTACTCATTTTTTTATTCGGGTCAGTTAAGCTCATTATTCGAGACCCTTTAGTCAAAATAGGTTTCGGTTCGGGAAATGTTTCCCCGTATTTTTTATTGAAGCGTCTGGCGGTTTCGCGGGTCAATTCCAGGTGTTGTAGCTGGTCTTCGCCGACCGGAACCACTCCGGTTTTATAGAGAAGGATGTCGGCCGCCATTAAAATAGGGTAGTCGAAAAGGCCGATATTGATGTTTTCGGGATGCTCTTTCGACTTGTCTTTGAATTGGGTCATTCTTTTGAGCTCGCCCATCGGCGTGACCGTGTTTAAAATCCAAGCCAGCTCCGTATGTTCTTTGACGTCGGATTGAACAAAAATGATTGATTTATTTGGGTCAATGCCGCAAGCGATTAAATCAATAGCTAAATCTAAAATTTTTTTCGGCATTTCTTTTGGCTGATAAGGGGCGGTAATGGCGTGATAGTCAACCAAACAAAACAGACTGCGGTATTTGGATTGCAGTTCAGCCCAATTTTTAACCGCTCCGAAATAATTGCCCAGATGGAGCAGTCCGGTTGGTTGAATACCGCTAAATAATATCATATTTACAGTATATCATTTGTGTGCTATCCTGTAAATGGTATTTTACGGGTTTCGAAACATGAGATTAATTTCCTTTATCTTTAAAAGAGTTTATGATTTGGACAATTTTAGTCGCCGGTTTTTGCGGCGGATTAATCAGGGGTTTGGTTGGGTTTATTAAACATCAGTTTTCTTATAAAAATGTCGGTTTTAATTTGCCTTATTTCTTGGCGATGATGTTTTTATCGGGTGTTATTGGGTTGGTTGTCGCTTATGCTTTTGGCCGAGATGCGATTTTTGCCCTAGTCGTCGGTTACGCCGGCGGCGATTTTATTGAAAGCGTCTATAAGGCCATAAAACAAAAATCCGCGCCGTTATAGTATAGTCATTTTTATCGGGTTGATTGGAATTGTATTATATTCATATTCGCGATTCGCAAATTCGTATTATTGTATATGAAATTACATATTATTCCCTTAAGCGGAGTGGAAGAAGTGGGCAGAAATTGCACAATTTTCGAATACGGTCAGGACATCATCGTCGTCGACTTGGGTTTTGATTTTTCCGGTTACGAGTTTCCGGGGGCGGATTATCTTTTGCCGGATACGGATTATTTGGAGAAAAATAAACAGCGCATTCGCGGAGTTGTTTTAACCCACGGGCATCTTGACCATATCGGAGGTGTTCCTTATTTGATTGAAAAGCTCGGCTATCCGGTTGTTTTTGGCTCGAAATTAGCCATTAGTTTATTGCAAGAACAATTAAAAGAAAGGAGAATAACTAAGGCAAAAACGCAGATAGTCGATCCCGAGAAGTCTCTTAATTTGGGTGTTTTTCAAATTGATTTTTTCCGGGTGGTTCATAATATTCCCGATAGTTTTGGCTTGGCAATTAAAACCCCGTTGGGAGTCGTGGTTCATACCGGAGATTTTAAAATCGATGATAATCCGGCTGACCAGAAACCTTTACAAAAAGATAAATTGAAATCGTTGGTAAAGAAAGGGGCACTAGCCCTTTTGTCGGATAGCACTAATGCGGCTTTGCCGGGACGTTCAGTGCCGGAGAAGCAAGTGGGAGAAATTATTGATCAAATAATCGGCCGGGCGGAAGGGAGAATTATTTTTACCACTTTTTCCACGTTGATCAGTCGAGTCGGGCAAGTTATCAAGGCCTGCCAAAAATACGGGCGAAAAATCGCCCTAGTCGGCATGTCGATGCAAAAGACGGTTGATATCGCCCATAAACTTGGTTATTTGAATTTGGACGAACATCTTGGGATGTTTGTGGATTTTAAGGAAATAGGCAAATATGCGGATAAAAAAATTCTTGTTTTGGTCGCGGGAGCGCAAGGAATCGAAGGGTCGTCGATGGTTAGAATTGCCGAGAGCAAGCATTGGTCGGTCAGGATTAAAAGGGGCGATACGGTCGTTCTTTCTTCCTCGATTGTCCCTGGCAACGAATTGGCGGTGCATAAAATGATGGACGGACTGGTCAATCAAGGAGCAAGAATAATTTATCGGACGGTTTTGGGTTCCGGCGTCCATAGTTCCGGCCATGCCTTCCAAGACGAATTAAAAGAGATGTTGAGATTGGTCAGGCCTAAATTTTTCATTCCCATTGAAGGACAGCATTATATGCAAGCGGCGCATATCGATTTAGCCAAAGAAATGGGATTAAGAGGGCAAAATTGTTTTATGCTTTATAACGGCCAAATACTGGAGATAGACGAAAGAAGGCAGGCACGAGTTTTGAAAAAAAGAGTTTCTCATTCCGTCGTTCTGGTCGAGGGAAATAAAGTCGGGATTTTAAATGAAGAAATTTTCAAAATTAGGGACCGAATGTCCGAGTCGGGCGTTTGCGTCGTTTTTTTGCCGTTTCCGCCGGCGTCAAAGAAACAAGGGCGGGAAGTAAGCGTAATTGTCAGGGGATTGACGCTTAATGGCCAAATGATTCAGGAAATAAAAAATAAAACCAAAAAATTGGCGAAGAAATTCGGAATGAAAAAGAACGCCAAAATAAAAATAGAAAGCAGTTTGGGCGATTTTATTTTGAATAAGACGGGTAAAAAACCCTTTGTCATTGTTGTTACTTAAAATTGTTTTCAAGCGCCGATAAATGAAGGCGTAAAAATTCGGAGGGCGATAATTAAAATGTTAAAAATAAAAGTTTTATGGATACCGAAGACATTACGCAAAAAATCGCCATGATGGCCGAAGTCGGCAGAAGGCCGGGAATAATAGACAGGTTGTTGGCGGGAATTTCTTATCTTGGGATTTTTTCTTTGGTGCCGATTATTTTACGCGTTAAAAGTAATTATATGCGCTTTCACGCCAAACAAGGGTTATTGTTGTTCGTGAGCGAGATAGTTTTTACCTTGATTTGGATTATTCCTTTTATCGGCTGGGTGATTGGTTTTTTAGGCTGGATATTTTGTTCTGTTTTTTCAATGATAGGTTTGATAAAGGGCTTATCCGGGATATATTGGAAAACGCCGTTTTTGTCTTTATTTGTCGATAAAGTCAAATTTTAATCCTAAAAGGAAGACAAACTTTTTGGTTTAATTTTTTAAATTTTTTATTATTGCCTTATGGATAGAAATTTTGTGTTATGGTTTAAAAATATCACCGTCAAGGACGTTCCGAGAGTCGGGGGTAAAAATGCGTCTTTGGGAGAAATGTATTCAAATTTGTCCGCTAAGGGAGTCAGGGTTCCCAACGGTTTCGCCACAACGGCCGAGGCCTATTGGGATTTTTTGTCTGAAAGCGGTTTAAGAAAAAAAATTGGAGAGATTCTTCGGAATTTGGACGTAAAAAACCTGAGCGAATTGGCGGAAAGGGGAAATAAAATAAGGAATTTGATTTTAAAGTCGCCATTGTCTCCGACATTTCAAAGGGAAGTAATTTCCGCCTATAAAAAGCTTTCGCGAGAATACGGAGTTAAAGAGACGGACGTAGCGGTACGCAGTTCGGCTACGGCCGAGGATATGCCTACAGCCAGTTTTGCCGGCCAAATGGAAACGTTTCTTAACGTCAGAGGAGAAAAAAAACTTTTAGAAGCGGTTAAGAAATGTTTAGCTTCGCTTTTTACTAATCGGGCGATTGTCTATCGCGCGGAAAAAGGATTTGACCACTTAAAAGTGGCGCTTTCTATTGGAGTGCAAAAAATGGTTCGCTCCGATTTGGCTTGTTCGGGCGTTATTTTTTCTTGCCATACGGAGTCGGGTTTCGGCGACGTCAGCGTCATCACGTCTTCGTGGGGTTTGGGGGAAAATATCGTTCAAGGAAAAGTCAGCCCGGACGAATTTATCGTTTATGAGCCGTTGCTTGAAAAGTTTCGTCCTCTTATCAGCAAGTTTTTGGGCGCCAAAGAATGGAAATTGATTTACGGAAAAGGAAAAGAGACGACAAGAAATGTTAAAACGAACGCCAACGAGAGAAGCAGATTTACTCTTAATGACGATGAAATTCTGGAGTTGGAAAAATACGCGGTGGCGATTGAAAAATATTATGGCCGTTCAATGGATATGGAATGGGCGAAAGACGGCCGCGACAAAAAACTTTATATTCTTCAGGCTCGACCGGAAACAGTTCAGTCGCAAAAGTCGCCGGATTCTTTGGAAGAATACGTTTTGTCGGATAAGTTAAAAAAGCCGAAAGTTTTGATTTCCGGCGTGGCCGTGGGTTCGAAAATCGCCCAAGGGCAAGCAAATATCATTAAGGACGTTAAGAATATTGTTAAGTTTAAGTCCGGACAGGTTTTGATAACGGAAATGACTGATCCCGATTGGGTGCCGATTATGAAAATGGCGAAGGCCATTATCACTAATGCCGGCGGAAGAACTTGTCACGCGGCGATTGTTTCCCGCGAATTGGGCATTCCTTGCATTGTCGGGACGGGCAATGCGACTAAAAAAATAAAATCGGGGGAAAAAATAACGGTTTCCTGCGCCGAAGGAGAAACCGGCTACGTTTATGACGGATATTTGCCCTTTAATGTCAAAAAAACCAGAATTAAGGGATTATCCCGTCCAAAGACGAAAATTATGATGAATGTCGGCGAGCCAGAGCAGTCCTTCGGATTTTCTTTTATTCCCAATGACGGCGTGGGTTTGGCGCGGGAAGAATTTATCATTAATAATTACATTAAAATTCATCCTTTAGCTTTGATTCATTATTCGCGGTTAGGAGACAAGAAAGTTAAAAAACAAATAGATAAAATTACAATCGGTTATAAAAATAAAGTCGGCTTTTACGTTGACAAACTGGCTGAAGGTATTGCCAGAATCGCCGCTGCTTTTTATCCCAAGGACGTGATTGTTAGATTTTCCGATTTTAAAACTAACGAGTATGCGAATTTGATCGGCGGCCGGCAGTTTGAGCCCCGAGAAGATAATCCGATGATTGGTTGGCGCGGCGCCAGCCGGTATTACAGTCCGGCTTTCAGACCGGCTTTTGATTTGGAATGTCGGGCACTTAAAAAGGTTAGAAACGAGATGGGTTTGGACAATGTGATTGCGATGGTTCCTTTTTGTCGGACTGTGGAAGAAGGGGAAAAAGTTTTAAAAATAATCGACGAGCATGAATTGCGTCGGCCGCAAAAGGGGATAAAGCCGCTCAAGGTCTATGTGATGTGCGAGATTCCTTCCAATGTCGTTTTGGCTGAAGAATTCGCCCGATTGTTTGACGGTTTTTCCATCGGTAGCAATGATTTAACCCAACTGACGCTTGGTTTGGATCGGGACTCAAATTTAGTCGCTCATATTTTTAATGAAAAAAACGAAGCGGTTAAACGGCTGGTTAGTCGAGTGATTAAAATAGCCCATAAGTATAAAAAGAAAATCGGCATTTGTGGCCAAGCGCCGAGTGATTTTCCTGAATTTGCCAGATTTTTAGTGGAGCAGAAAATTGATTCCATTTCCTTGAATCCGGATACGGTGATTAAAACCACCTTGGATATTTTAAAGACTGAAAAATGCCTTGACAGAGCTTGATATTTTTGTTATCCTTTTTTTGAATATCAACAAAGGAGAAATCATGAAGCAATGGATGGTTATTTTTAAAGAGGAAAAGGGAATTTTTCCTGTCAGCGTTTTATTCGAGCCGGGAAAAAAACCGCAGATTTTTATCTGCGGCCTGCCATTCTTTTTTTGAACAAAGGGGTATTTATCAGCCCCTTTTTTATTTGCTTTTATTTGGTTTTTTATTATAATTCCAGTAGTTGCCACTGCCTACGGCGGGGTTCCGCCAAAGGCGGAAAAGTGCTATAAAAGAGGTTTTAAAAAATAAATCAAGGAGAGGTCGCATAGAGGCCGAGTGCGCGCGCTTGGAAAGCGCGTATACCGCAAGGTATCGCGGGTTCGAATCCCGCCCTCTCCGCCAGTTGGGAAAAGAAAGGTTTGGCTCGCCCTCTGCGAGGGCTCGCCAGCCG
>CAZOLB010000017.1:0-14481 GCA_964580825.1 uncultured Gammaproteobacteria bacterium | reverse complement strand
AGGATTCCGTGCCTGAAACAGGTGTTTCCACTGCTGCCGGTTCGGGCGTGGCTGGCGCTTCTACTGGCGCTTCCGCCGGTGTTTCGGCTGCGATTCCAACTCCGGTTGCTGGCCTCGGTTTTACTACTTCAGAATACTCATAAGTATCAATCGCGTCAGTCCGTCCTAACGCGCCGGTACGCAAATCGATTTCTCTAACGCTAATTTTTCCGTCCGGAGTTACATCCAATCTTTCGGCGATTCGGTCGGCAACCTTAGTTCTTATTTCTTCATTTATTCCACCCGGACCAGGCTTAACAATTCCCTGGTCAAGGGCAATGCGGTGTGCTAACCTACCGGCATAATTTTCAACCGCCACTTTATCGCTAAGATCTCCTTTAAAGCCAAATTTTGCCGGATCTTTCATAATTTGCCTAATAAAAGCATGCTCCGGCCCTTCTCCTTGCTTTACTATTGCGTCGCTTAAATCTTCTGGTTGAGTTTTTGGTTCTTCGGACTGGGATTCGCTTTTGCCGCCCTTTTCCCCAAAAATCTTTTTACTAATTTCACTTAAGGCCACAGTGCCTAGACCGCCGACAACACCACCGCCGATCATAAATAAAATTCTTCGCCTTTTGGTTTTCTTTTGTATTTGGGATAAGTCTTCTTCAACTTTATTTTCTAAGTTTTGGTTATTTTCCTGCACTTTCTTTAATAAATCATCTAACGCGGCCTGATTAGCCATTTCCACTTTTCTCACGTTGTGAATAAAATTTTCCGCCCGACTTTTAAGAATTAGGTCTGAATCCAGCAATCCCAATTCTAGTCGAGACTGGACCAAAAGGGCGTCTTCTTTTAATTTTGGCAATTCCTCGGCCGGAAATCTAATGTCTTGAATGACCTTTTCCGACTGATCAATCATTTCGGCTATTTTTTTCAACCCTTTTTTCTCTTCCCTTTTGTCTAAAAGCTCGCTCAACATATAGCCGCCACCAATGCCGGTCAACGCTCCCATGACCACCCGGCCCGCGCCACTGGTCCGCAAGCCAATACCCATCGCCGAGCCGACGGCTAGTCCCAAAATATCGTATTTATATTTATCCCAAAGGTTTTGTTCTTCTTTATTCATGCCCTCGGGTTTTTGCGGACCAACACCCGAACGCAAGAGATTAAATTTTTGAATCAACTCATAAACCTTGGGTTTATTTTTTTTAATCTGCTCCAATCTTTTTTTGGCTTCATTTTCTCCTGTGATATGCTGTTCCAAGGTTAAAGCCATTTGAATCGCCATATTCTTTATCTGTTCCTCATTTTCTATTTGCGGATATTCAGCTTTAATTTTGGTTAAACAGCTTAAATAAAGTTCTTTTTGTATCTCAGTTAAACCCCCTTCTTCAGTTTCTTTTTTTTCTGTCACCGCTTCAGCCACTGGCTGGAGGGACTCCCGCACAAAATCTTCCTCGTCTTTTTCCGGCGCTACCGGCTCAACCGCCCCTGGCGGAACTTCTTTTTGTTGGGGAACCCCCAACGCGGCTAAAGTTTCTTTACTAGTTTGCCTTCTAATTTCGTTGCTGATTATCCCACTCATTTGTTCTAAAATATTTTCTTGCTGAAAAAATTGCTCTATTATCTCTTGTTTTTTTTCTTCAAAATTTTGTTCTTCTTTGGCCTTGGCTTTTTCCGCGCGTTTTCCCCTTATCCAGCCGCTAATTTTTCTTTCAATAAAAAGACCCGCAGTCACGCCAATAGCTCCGACCGCTAAAAGAGTTCCGCCCGAAGCCACTCCCAAAGCGACTAGCGCGGCCTTAACCCCTATCATCGCCCCATAACTTATCGCTACGCCCTTGCCCATACCAAAAGCGAATTTCCCGGCCAGACGGCCATACTCTTTAGCCGCCGCTTCTTGGGTTTTAGCCTCAATACTTCGTTGAATCGCTTGGTGCAACGACTTGGCGACTTCCTCTAATTTTTCTTCAGTCAACTCCTCTTTGCCCCGAGCGGCGATAATTTCTTTAATCTTATTTTTAAAAAACTCGATTATCTCCCCCTCTTTCCCTCCCTTCATTAGTTCTTTTAATTTTTCCGCATCATCTTTGTTTAGTTTTTCAAAAATTTCTTTTGGTTCAATGTCAACATAGCCTAATTTCTCCAGTATTTCTTCCGTTTTCTCCGAGATTTCTCCAACTTCTTGCTTCTCTTTTCCCGGAACTTCTCGCGTTTCTTTTGTCTTCTCTATTTTCTCTTCTTCTTTTTGAGTAAGAGACAGATCTTGCCATTTTAATAATTCATCAGCTCCGACTACTTTTTGCCATTTTTCTGATTTATCAACAACCATAACCTGATCTTCGTCTACCCATCTGACGACTTGCCAGCCATCTTCCACTTTACCCGAAGTTCTGAGCACTTTTACCTGTTGGCCGGCTGTAAATTCCGCTTTTCTCTCTTTTCGGACTGATTCATTTTTTTCTCCTCCAACGACCAATCCTTCTAACTGGTTGTTTAATTCAACAATTTCCCGGTCAATGTCGGCGTTCACTGCCTCAAGATTAAACTCATGCTCCTGTCTCAATCTTTCATTTTCTTTTTTCTCAATTTCTTTTTTCTCAATTTGACCCAATAACTGGCGCGCTTCCCCATAAGGTTCCAGCTCCTTTTGCAAAGAGCTCATTTGTTCGTAATCTTCTGGAGTCATCTCTGCCCTTTCTTTGTCGTCTACTTGAGATTTTTTCTTTAAACTATTGATTTCATCTTCTTTGCCTGAAACAAAGGATTTAAACTCTTCCACTGAATTAAATTTTTTTATATTTTTTTCCGCGCCTTCCTGCTCTAAACCATTAGAATTTCCAAAAAGGCCTGTTTCAATATTTTTAAACATAATTTTATAAATAATGTTTCTTATTTATTTTTATTGAAATCTAATTTTATTTTAGAAATTTTAGATAAAAATACCCAATTCCAATCTCTTCGTTTTTGGATGTCAAATTCTGAAAATCTAACTTAATTTAGCCCCTTTTAATTTTTCCGCCCCCTGAACAAACTCGTTGCCGAAATCCTCCAAAACTTTGACGAGTTTAACTTGAAAATCAGGAATCCGCGCATTAAAAAAGTCCATAATTTGGTTTGGCTTGGGCGCCGTTTTATCCTTGGCCAATTTTTCAAAATCCTTTAACCCTTGCTCATCAAGTTCCTGAACCGCCATTATGCCTAAGCGTCGCTGAACTTCCGCGGTTAATTTTTTCACATATTCGTTTCTAAAATCCTCCGGCGTATTTTCAAGCCCGGCCTTTTTAACCAAACCCTGAACAAACTCTTCAATAACATTCACCATAAAATTATTAATTAATTGTTAATTTTAATCATTACGCCATTAACGTATCACAAAAATCGCCTTTTGTCAAGTGCATAAATTAATCAATTTTCCAGGGACAAAAATAATTTTTTTAATCTCTTTTCCCATTAAATATTTTTGAATTTTCGGGCTTTCAAAGGCGATTTTTTTCGCCTCACTCTCGGAAATATCAACCTCGGCCGCTATTTTGTCCCTAATTTTACCGTTGATTTGGATAATCAATTCGATTTGTTTTTGCCGCGCCGATTCTTCGTCAAATTCAGGCCACTTTTCCTGAAAAACACTTTGCTTTTCAGACAAATCAGGATGAAGCTGATGCCACAATTCTTCACTTAAATGCGGCGCCAGCGGCGCCAGCAGCAATATTAAGGCCTCAAAATGATCAGTTGATAATCGGCTGGCGGCTGATAATTGATTGACATACTCCATTAAAGCGGCGACGGCGGTGTTAAATCTCAAATTATCCAAGTCCTGGCTTACTTTTTTAATAGTTTGATGTTTTAATTGCTCCAATTTGTCGCTTTCTGTTTTTGATATTTCCTTATCTTTTATCTGTATTTTTTGTTTTTTATTTTTTATTTTTAATATTAAATTCCTGACCTTGGCTAAAAATCTATCCACTCCTTTTATTGTTTTCGTGTCCCAAGCAATAGCTTGGTCAAAAGGCCCCATAAACATTTCATAAACTCTTAAAACATCGGCACCGTAAGCGGCCACGATTTCGTCCGGATTAATAACATTGCCGAAACTTTTGCTCATTTTCCGCCCGTCTTCGGCTAGGACCATGCCGTGAGAACGGCGCCGGGCGTACGGCTCAGGATTTGGAACCAACCCAAGGTCAAATAAAAATTTATGCCAAAACCGAGAATACAAAAGATGAAGCGTCGTATGCTCCATGCCACCATTATAAACATCCACCGGCAGCCAGTAATTCAGAATATCTTTATTCTTAAGAAAGATATTTTGAAAACTTTCAGCCGATTTAAACTCTTTCATTTGCGTGGCCAGGCAATAGGCGAGAAAATACCAATTTGAGCCGGCCCAATTGGGCATGGTATCGGTTTCCCGCCGAGCCGGACGGCCACATTTCGGACATTTGGTTTCAACCCACTCTTTGATGTTGGCCAACGGCGATTCGCCGGTTTGCGACGGCTGGTATTTTTTCACATAAGGAAGTTCAACTGGCAAATCCTTTTCTGGAACCGCTATCCAGCCGGGGTTTAGTATTTCTCCTTGACTAAATTCTTTTTTAATTTCGGAATTTGAATTTTGAATTTTGAATTTTTCCGCCAATTTTTTACAATTTTCGCAAAAAATTAGCGGAATAGGTTCTCCCCAATAATGCTGACGGGAAAAAACCCAGTCCCGAAGTTTATAATGTATCGCTTTGCCGCCCAAATCCCTTCGTTCCAGCCAATCGGTTATTTTTTCAATCGCTTTTTCCGAAGGCAAACCATTAAACTCTCCTGAATTGACAAGAAATCCGTAATCCGTAAATGCTTGTTCCGATTCTTTTTTGGTTTCTTCTTTTTGCTTTGGCGTTTTAATCACTTGCCTGATTTCCAGCCCGTATTTTTGAGCCAAAGCATAATCGCGCTTGTCATGAGCGGGAACCACCATAACGGCCCCGCCGCCATAAGTGGCAATCACGTAATCGCCGACCCAAACAGGAACCTTTTCGCCATTTATCGGATTAAGAGCATAAACCCCTTTAAGGGGAGCGCCAGTTTTCTCCTTGTCAAGATCGGTTCTTTCCAACTCGCTTTTTTTCTTTGACGCCTTAATGTATTTTTCCACTTCCTGCCGATTGTCAACCAATGATAAATTATCAATGATAAACTTGTGTTCCGGCGCCAAAACCAAAGCCGTAACGCCGAAAAGCGTGTCAATCCGAGTGGTAAAAACCTCAATAAACTGATGGCTGGCGCTTAATGCCCGGCTGTTTCCTGATATTTTGAATTTAACCACTGTGCCTTGGCTTCGCCCGATCCAGTTGATTTGTTGGGTTTTAATTTTATCCAGATAATCGACAGTTTCCAAGTCTTGAAGCAAGCGGTCGGCGTAAGCGGTGATTTTCATCATCCATTGCTTTTTCTCCTGTTTTTCCACGCTAGCGCCGCAACGTTCGCACTTGCCGTTAATCACTTCTTCATTAGCCAAGCCAATTTTACAGCTCGGACACCAATTAATCGGAATTTCCGCGACATAAGCCAGTCCTTTTTCATAAAACTTCAAAAAAATCCACTGAGTCCACCGGTAATAATCGGGATCCGAGGTATTAATTTCCCTTGACCAATCAAAAGAAAGTCCCAGTCCTTTTAATTGGCGCTTGAAAAGTTCAATATTTTTCTTAGTGATATCTATGGGGTGAATGCCCGTTTTCAGGGCGTAATTTTCAGTTGGCAAGCCAAAAGCGTCCCAGCCAATCGGATATAAAACATTATAACCCTCCATTCTTTTTTTTCTGCTTAAAGCGTCTAAAGCGCTATAACTCCTGACATGGCCGACATGAAGCCCGTCGCCCGAAAGATAAGGAAATTCAATCAAAATATACTGTTTTGGCCGAGGGTCAAAATCATTGGCCTGATAAATTTTAGTCTCTTCCCAAAGGCGCTGCCATTTTTGCTCGATTTCTTGATGATTATAATTTTCCATAAAAACGCGATTAGGCCTAAAATGGCGTTTTAAACGCAATTTATTCTTAAAATCCGGAATAAATTGCCAAAACGCCCTGTTTAAACCCTGTTAATAACTCATCTTGATTAATTCTAGTTTTTCCCTTACAATACAAAACTAGTATGATTGCTAAGTATAGCATTAATTTTATTCTTAAACAAGTTGGCGCCATGGTTCGGGCGACTATTTTAGCCCTATTTTATTTTATCCGCCTATCAAGCCGCTTAATAAAAAAGATTTTCTCCTTTCGACAACTGCCTTTGGCGGTTGTTATTGTTCTTTTTTCGCTTTTTTCTTATTTGGAAGTCCAAACCGCTTATCAAGATTCTTTTGAAAACAATCTTTTAGCAAAAATCGCCGCTGTGAAAGAAGATATTTTTATTGAAACTAGCCTCTCAATTCCCGAAAAATCAATAATAGAAGGAAAACAGGGCGCCGACTTCAAAATTGCCGCCTTTCGGGAGCAAGTCGGTTATTCAAAAAACGAAGAAATCGTTGAAGAAGAATACGATAAAGAACAGGAAATCGTTCTAACTTTAGGCGGCAGCGCTTTAGTCGCGCCCAATCCCGCTTTTGACCCTTCAAAATTGCCAACTCGAACCGAAATAGAAAAATATCTTGTCCAGACGGACGACACTATCTCCACAATCGCGGAAAAATTCGGACTTAAATGGAATACTCTTCTTTGGGAAAATAATCTTAATTCTTGGTCAATTATCAAGCCCGGAGACGAATTAAAAATCTTGCCCGTGGATGGATTAACCCATAAAGTAAAAAAGGGGGACACGCTTTCTTCTCTGGCTCAAAAATACCGAACATCATTGGAAAATATTGTAAAATTCAACGGTTTTAATCCTGACTCGATTCTTGAACCCGGAACAACTATCCTTATCCCTGACGGCACCCCGCCCCCGCCGCCTCAACCGGTTATTCAAAACGAGCCTATTTTTGTCCAAGAAAACTATTCTAATTATTCTGATTGGCGCAAGAATACAAAATGCCACAAGTTTGTCATCCGCCAGTGTACTGACTGGGCGGCTTTTAAATGGGCGACTGAGCAAGGCCAATGTGTTCCGTCTTGGGGCGACGCGAAAAACTGGTTTCCCAAAGCCAAAAAGTCCGGCTATGCCACCGGCGACCAGCCCCGCCAAGGAGCGATCATTGTTCTCACTTGCACCAGCTGGATTTGTCAAAGATACGGGCATGTCGGTTATGTCGAGAGTTTCAATTCCTCCACTGTCACCTTTTCAGAAATGAACGGCCTAAAACCCCGCGCTTATTCAGAAGTTATTTTACAAAACACCACTAACGCCTGGCAAAAGGGTTGGAAAATTATTGGCTATATTTACCCTTAAAACAATAAGGACTGACTTTAAAATAAAAAAAGAGCTAATGCTTTTTTTATTTTATTTTAGTTTACTATAACTCTCTTCGTCCGTTACTCAAATCTTTTAAAACAATATCCCAAACCAGTTTGGCTATAGGACGAGATTGCCCTTGCGAAGGATATTGGTGCATGTCAATATAAGGCAAACTATTAGCCTCCAAAATCGCCGTTTCCTGTTTTTGATACGATTGGCCGATATCAGGGCAAATAAAATCCAAGCCGACCAAATCCGTTTCTAACAACCGGGCGATTTTTAAAAAAAGGCTTTGATTATCCGGATGAATATTCGGGCAGTCAATAATGTCGCAGCCTTGGGACAAAATCGCCTTATTTTGCAAATAAATCTTTTTATTTCGAGGTAAAATCGATTCTGGAGCCAACCCTTGACTCTGAATATTTTCTTCCAGTTCGTCATTAAGAGGAATTTTATGCAGAGTGGTGTTTTTTTGATCCGTTTCGCCGCGCCGCGGGTCGCTATTTTTTATCCTTATCAGTTCTTGAATTGTCGATTGGCCGTCGCCGACGACATTGGCGCGCTCTTTTTGGCAAACAAAAACGTATTTTTCGGCAATAACGCTTGCCCGATAAAGATTTCCTTTAACATATTTTTCCACTATAAAATCAGGCCGATAGATTTTAGCAATCTTTATCGCTTGTTGCAATTCAATTTCAGAGCCGACAGGACAAGTAAGATGAGAACTTAAAGAACCCGAATTCGGTTTGACAACCAAGGGGTAGCCGATTTTTTCGCCCCACTTAATCGCTTCAGTTCGGCTGACAAAAACTTTTCCTTCGGCCGCCGGCAAATGATGATTTTGAAGCAAATTTTTAAAGACGCCCTTATTGTCCATCTCCACTTTTGCCGATTTAAGAGTCAAGGGCGCGCCCTCGTAATAATATCTTTTCTTTTGATAAATAAATCTGAATTCATTAATATACTTCCCTAAAAATTTAACGGCGCTAATTTCCAAATTTCTTTTCCGCGCTTCTTCAAAAAAAATCAGGTCGCGATTAAACAATTTTGTTTTTTCCGGTTCGGCAACAAACTCGGCTATTTTTAAAAAGGAAAGAATCTCAAAAATTAACCCCCATAAATTGCCGTACTTGCCGTTTCTCGAATTTTTCTTTTTAAAAAATAAAAACCTGAAAGGCCCGATGAATTTGCTAAAATAATACTCCAAATGAAAAACATAATGATATTTTCTTTTAAAGGGCAGGCAGTGCCGGCAATATTCGCCTGCCGTTTTATTAAAAATTTTCATAGCGCATTTTTAATATTGAGCTTCGAACGCGATAATCTAAACGAAATTAAAAAACCGTAAAAGATTCACGGCCGTGATTTTTTATAACATCTCAAAATTTTCACTTAACGCTAAAACAAAAAATATTATTCTGGTGATTTTGTCTGCAGACAACAAAGGGCGATCGCCAAAGCGTCCGCCGCGTCGTCCGGCTTGGGAATATCTTTAAGATTCAGAATTGTTTTGACCATTTTTTGGATTTGCTGCTTAGACGCCTGCCCATAACCAGTCAAGGCCTGTTTTACCTGCAGCGGCGTAAATTCAAAAACGGGTTTTTTACTCTCAGCGGCCGCCAAAACGGCCACGCCCCTGGCTTCACCGACTTTTATCGCGGTCTTGGCGTTTTTGGCGAAATAAACGCTTTCGATAGACACCTTGTCCGGATGATACTTTTCAATTATTTTTTTTAAATCGCAATATATAATCAAAAGCCGTTCGGGAAAGGTTTGGCTTTTTTTTGTTTCAATGCAGCCATAATCAATAACTGCCGGCTGGCCATTTGATAAAACTTTAATCAGCGCATAGCCCATAGTGGCTAAACCGGGATCAATGCCCAAGATAATCATAAAAAAATGAAAAAATTGATTATTATTCGACGTTTGAATAATAATCGCTGATGTCCGGCTCTTTGTCCAATTCAGCGAAGATGGAGTCAATTTTATTTTGCGTTGCCTGACTGACTTTAACCGGCTCTTTCGCCAACCACTCGACGCCGGCATAGTCCACCGCGTTTCCGTCTTGTTCGAATTTTTCTTTTATTTTTTCCAAGTCCTCCGGCTTGGCGTAAACCACCAAATCTCCGTCCTCGACTTTGATATCTTCCGCTCCCAAATCAATCGTCTCCAACTGAATTTTTTCCAAATCGGAAATCTTTGCTTTGCAATTCTCGATTCTTAAGATCCCTTTTCTCTCAAACATCCAAAGGACGGAATTTTGTCCGCCCAAACTGCCGCCATGCTTATTAAAAATCCTCCGCAAAGCGCCAATCGTCCTGTTTTTATTGTCAGTCAAAGTTTGAATCACTATTCCCGTCCCTTCGGGACCAAAGGCCTCATAAAGGATTTCTTCGATTTTCTCTCCGGCCAGTTCGCCTGTGCCTCTTTTAATCGCCCGGTCAATATTGTCTTTGGGCAAATTCGCTTTTCTGGCGCTTTCAATGGCGAGGCGCAATTTGAAATTCGACTCGGGATTGCCTCCTCCTTCCCGCGCCGCAATAGTAATCGCGTGTCCGAGTTTAGTAAAAATCGCGCTCTTTTTGGCGTCAAGCGCTCCTTTAAAATGTTTTAATTTTGCCCATTTAGAATGTCCGCTCATAAAATTATTTAATATTTTAATACTAACACAATTTAAATTATAGACAATGGGGTTTATTTCCACTACAATAACATTACAATCTCTTTTCTGTTTAAATCAGAGTAAATAATAACCAGCGTATGCGATGGCTAGAAAACAAAAACAACTTTGCCGGACGAACCCCGGAAGAAGAATCTAAACAGTCAGAAAAAAAACAAATTCCTTTTTTAAACGACGCTCGGCGCCAGACCATTCTTTTAAAAACAAAACCGTGGCTGGGCTATTTTTTAATTTTCGGCCTGAGTTTCATTATTTTTCTTTATATTCTCATGCCGCCGGGAATCGCCTGTCCGGACAGTTTTTACCACACTAAAATGGCGCTAATGATAAAACAAAACGGATTGCTGCGCGATTTTCCCTGGACTCAATTTACTTCTTATAAAGACCTGTTCGTCGACCATCATTTCGGCTATCATTATCTCTTAATCCCATTCTTGCTCTTGCCCACGCCAAAAAATCTCGACCCCTTATCCGCAGAAATCGACCCCTTGATAAAGACAAAGATCGGCGCGGCTTTTTTCGCCGCCGCGGTTTTTCTGGCTATTTATTGGCTGTTGCGCCGGTTAAAAACAAAAGCGCCCCTGCTTTGGACTTCAAGCGCTTTTCTTATTCTTCCTTTTTTGACTCGACTCTCATTCACCCGAGCGCCAGCGGTTTCCGTCATTATCCTTATCCTGGGATTTTACTCCCTAATATTTAAAAAGCATTTTCTACTTTTTATTTTTTCTTTTTTCTATGTCTGGCTTTACGGGGCCTGGCCCTTAATGCTATTGTCTGTTTTGATATACTGTTTCGCCAAAACATGCCAAGAACTGAATAATCAATGGACTGAATTATCTCAAAAAATCAAAAATAAAAAATCAAAAACAAAAAATACAGATAAAAAATTTAAAAATATTTTCTTGTTTTTGCGCTTGTGTTTTTCATCTTTTATATTTTATCTTTTATATTTGACGCGCCGCTTTTTTACGAGAACAAACATAAAACTTCTTTGCGCTTGTATTTTGGGACTCTGCCTCGGACTGATTATCAACCCTTATTTTCCGAAAACCCTGCCTTTTTATTGGTTTCAAACAGTTAAAATCGCCGTCCTAAACTACCATCAACTCATCGGCGTGGGCGCCGAATGGTATCCGCCCAAAGCCCCTTCTTTTTTCTTCAATATTTTACCCCTCCTGATTTTCTGGCTTATTTCCTTGGCTTGGTTTATCAGCGCCAAAAAAAACCGAGAAACTTCCTCTTGGTTTTTTCTCTTTATTTCCATATTTTTCCTCTTTTACACCTTGAAAGCCCGGCGCAATGTTGAATATTTTATTCCCTCGGCCATCTTTTTTTCCGCTCTTAATTTTGCGCAAATAGGCGAAAAAATAAATTGGAAAAAAATCAAAGAGCATTTTAACAAACTTTTTCAAGGTCCAGAGAATATCTTTTATTTTATCTCGGCTATTTTCTTTGTTTTTTTGTCGGGATTTTTCGTGATTCTTTATTTTAATCAAAGCATTAAAGACGCTCGCGATTTATACGCCGGCCAACGATTGCCGCTTACCCACCTGCAGGCGGCCTCGCGCTGGCTGAAGGACAAAACTCAACCGGGAGAAATTATCTTCCAAGGCCGCTGGGATATTTTTCCCGAACTCTTCTACTTCAATGACGCCAATTATTACATTAACGGCCTTGACCAAACTTTCATGTACGAAAAAAACAAAAATCTATATAAAATTTGGGCCGACCTGGTCAATAATAAAACCGACCCCAAAGAGACCGCCTCGCTGATCAAAGAAAAATTCGGCGCCGGGTATATTCTTTTTGATAAAAGAGACGAAAAATTCGGCCAACTGTTGAAAAAATCAACGAATATGGAAAAAGCATACGAAGATCAAGAGGCGATAATTTATAAAATAAAATAATTTCAAAAGCACAAACCTCTTTGGATTTTAAATTGAAATATGAAAATCTATATTATTATTCCCACCTATAACGAAAAGGAGAGTCTGCCGATTTTGGTTGAAAAAATTTTCAATCTGAAAATTCCAAACCTGACCCTGCTTATTATCGACGATAACTCTCCGGATAAAACCGGATTATTGGCCGAGGAATTAAGCAAAAAATATCCGATCCGGGTAATTCACCGTCGCCAAAAATCCGGATTGGGCAGCGCTTATAAATTGGGCTTTGAAAAGGCGCTAGAACAAGGGGCGGATTTGGTTTTTGAAATGGACGCCGATTTATCGCATAACCCCGAAGACCTGCCAAAACTCATAATTGCGGCCGAGTCGGCCGACATCGTCATCGGCTCGCGCTATGTTCCAGGCGGAAAAATCATCGGCTGGAATCATTGGAGAAAATTCTGCTCCTGGGCCGGCAATCGAGCCGCCAGAATAATTTTGGGACTCAAAGTCAAAGACGCCACCGCCGGTTTTCGCGGCTATCAAGGAGAATTTTTAAAAAAAATCCCTTATCAAGAAATTAAAAGCCAGGGCTATTCTTGGCAAGAAGAAATTTTGTTTCTCGCGCAAAAAAACAAAGCCCGAATCAGAGAAGTACCGGTTATTTTTGTCAATCGAAAAACAGGGCAATCAAAGTTTAACCGAAAAGAAATTTGGATTTTCTTAAAAACCCTTGTTAGGTTAAAGTATGATTTAAAAAACCGAAATTATAAACAAATTAAAAAATGAAACAAAACCGTTTTTAAACCATAAAAAATGATTTTAAAAAATAAAAACAAATTAACTTTTATTGTAATACTGGCTGGCATTTTACGAATAGCCGCCCTAATATGCCGCGGGCCGTTTAGTTTTGACGAATTTTTCACCGTCCATTTTTCTTCTTTGCCTTTATTAAAATTTTCCTGGACGCTAGCGGAAAATCATCCTCCGTTTTTTTATTTTTTAACGCACTTTTGGACTAAAATAGCCCATTTTGATGAATTTCTTAATCGCTTGCCAGCGCTGTTTTTCGGTTTACTCGGCGTTTTAGCGACCTTTTTTGTCGCGCGACTGCTCTTTTCAACATTTAATCAAAAAGGAGAAAACGCCGACGAACAAATAAAAAGGGCGAGTTTAGTCGCGGCTCTCTTAGCCGCGCTTTCTCCTTATCAAATCTGGCATTCATCTCAAGTAAGAATGTATTCGATGATTTTTTTTCTTTCCCTGGCCTCAATGTATTTTTTTTGGCAACTAATTACTGGAAAAGAACAAGCAAAAAACCCTTTACTTTGGTTTATTAGTTCTTTATTTTTAATTCTCACCCATATTTTCGGTTGTCTGACAATTTTTTCGCAATTTTTATACCTATTCTTCGCTTACTATTGTTCATTAATCGATAAAAAACGCCTTCTTCGTTTAATCGGGCTAATCTTAATTCTAGCTGCCGTTTTTCTCACTTGGTTTATTCCTACTATTCTCTTGGATAAAGGGGGAGATCTATCTCAAGGTTGGTTTTTTCACACCCCGAAAACGAATTTCTATTTCTTTTCAGCCATAAGGGCCTTTATTACCTCCGGCTCTCCCCTGCCATCTCTTGAATTTCTAATTAATTCTCTGCTCATCTTTTTTATCGTCGTTTTTGTTATTGAATTCAAAAAAAATCCTGAAAACAAATGGGAAATAAAAAGCCATTTGGGCCCGGTCGAAATTTTTATTCTCACCTGGCTTTTTATCCCTCTTTTAATCGGTTTTATTTTACAAATTAATTCCCCTCTTTATTTCGTCTCCTCCTCCGGGGCTATTTATTTAATTATCGGATACAGTTTTAAAAAATTTAACGTTCACCTTTTTCTAAAATTAAAACGCGGCAACCATTATCGGTTAAATAAATTATCTTTTAGCTCAGTGGCCTTAACCCTACTCCTTGTTTGCGGTTCTCTGTCCATTCTAAACAATGTGACTTTCCATAATCAAGCAAAAAATCTAACTGATTGGATTGAAAAAAATGAAAAACCCGGAGATAAAATAATTATTCACTCTTTTTGCCAGGAAATGCTTTTTCGGCACTATTATCAAGGAGCGCTACCTCTTCAAGGTTTTTATCCTTTAGACGATAACCTTTCCTACGAATCGCGGATCATAAAGAAAAACTGGCAGGATATTGTCAACGAAGAGAATGTAAAAAAACTCGCCGATTTTACCCAGAATTATAACCGAATTTTTTTGGTTCAACGCCTTCCCTTCGGTTTCGATTTAAAAAAATTAGTCTTTTATTGGTTTATTAAAAACAATTGGCAATTACTTGAAAGTATCAATTTAAGAGATGGTTGCTCAATTTATGTTTTTAAAAATCCAAAATAAAAAAATACCCTTGAAGGGGTATTTTTTTATCGCCATAAAAGCGATTTTATTTTTATTGATCAGGCGGTTTGATATCGGTCACTTCGGACAATTTTACAATAACGAAATGAGCAATGGCGTAAGCCAAAATAATAATCACTAAACCAATAA
>CAZOLB010000016.1:0-14546 GCA_964580825.1 uncultured Gammaproteobacteria bacterium | reverse complement strand
CCGAAAGAAAACTCTATTTTATTTAACGGAATGCATTTATTAAGCCAAATCCGAATCTATCTTGAAAAAAACTGATAACGCGCTTGCGCGGCTGAATCTGCGCGCAAAATTCCTGAAAGTTTAATACTGGTGGGCGCTACAGGATTCGAACCTGTGACCTTTTGCATGTGAAGCAAACGCTCTACCGCTGAGCCAAGCGCCCCAAATCGCCCTTAAATTGACAGGGTCCGACCCTGTTTAACCGTGACAGGGTCGGACCCTGTCAATACTATCAATAAAGTTTTAAAAGGTTGAGGCCAATTGATACATTGGCAAAATAATCGCCGCCACCATTCCGCCGACAATTCCTCCCAAAAGTATAATAATCATCGGTTCAAGCAGGGTAACTAATTTTGACAAAGTATTTTCTATTTCTCGGCCGTAAAAATCCGCTATTTTTTCCAAAACTTCGTCCAATCGGCCGGTCTGCTCGCCAATCGCCATCAAACTTGAGAGCACTTTAGGAATATGGGGTGCATCCAAAAAGGCGCTGCTGACTGAACGGCCTTCTTCAACATCAACCACCGCATCCATAATCGTGTTCTGATAAACCGCGTTGCCAACCACGCCGGCGACTATTTTTAAGCCGGAACTAATGGGGATACCTCCGACAATCAAGGTGGCTAAACTGCGCGTCAGGCGAATAATATAAACCTTTTGAAATAAAGGACCGAAAACCGGCAAACGAAGAATAATTCTATCCGTAAGATTTTTCCCCACCTTGCTCTTAAAGAAAAAATACAAACCGAGAATCAAAAGGGCAAAAAGAACGATAATTAAAACGAATTTTGTCTGAAAAAATCTGCTGATCGCAATCAGTACTTTGGTGGGCAAAGGCAAATTTGCTCCGGCTTCTTCTAAAATAGTGGTCAACTGAGGAATAACAAATGTCATCATTAAAACCATTATGCCGACGACTGAGACGATAACAAAAGCCGGATAAACCATCGCCCCTTTTAATTTGCTCATCAAATCAAAATTTTTCTCGCGCTCATTGGCCAAATAAGTCAAAACTTCATCAAGTTTGCCGGCGGTTTCGCCGGCGCGAACCATATTGATATAAAAATCATCAAAAACCCTGGGGTGCCTGGACAAAGCCGTAGAAAAACGAACACCGCCGCGGACGTCGTCAACAATTGAACCGACAACCCGCTTTAAAAAGGGATTACTTGTTTGACGCCCCAAAACCTCAAGAGATTTAACCAAAGGCAACTCGGCCGCCACCATCACGGCCAACTGACGGGATAAAAATACCATATCCTTGGTTTTGACTCTTTCAAGAATTTTAAGACGCAGGGGGCGGCGCCAGAAAGGCAAACTGCTTCCTTCAGTCAAGGAAATAATAATCATTTCCCGGCTCGTCAGGGCTTCAATCGCCGCATCCTGATTCAAGGCGTCAATCGTCCCTTCAATGGTTTCGCCTTGAGAATTTTTGGCTTTATATTCAAAAAGCATAAAAAATAAAAAATAATCCAAATAAGCCGAATGTATCCGAATACCACGAATATAAGAAAAAACACTTTTAATATCGGGGGCGTTCTGATAAATTTGCTTGCCTGTCGGCGAGCGGGTAGTTTCGGATTATTTTATCTTCTTAACAACGACCGAAGAACTTCTTCGTCAGCGCAATATTTAAGCGCCTCTTCGGTCATCACTTTTCCCGAAGAAACAAGGTCGGCCAAATACTGATCCAAAGAAATCGCAGTCTTATCCTCGCTAGCTTGCAAAATTCCCGCCAACTGATGGAACTTTCCGCTGGCAATAATACTCCTAACCGCCGGCACACCCGGCAAAATTTCCAAAGCTCGAATCCGTCCGCCGCCAATCTTCGGAATCAAACGTGAACAAATAATGCCGGCAAGATTCTCACTTAAAAAATACCTAATATTTTCTTCTTCAGCCGCAGGGAAAAAATGTAAGATTCTTTTTAAGGTTTTAATGGCCGATTCCGTATCAATAATAGCAAACACCAAACTGCCGGCTTCGGCGATGGCAAAAATTTCATTTATCACCTGGGAGTCCTTAACCTGACTAACCATAACCACGTCGGCATTTCTCTCCCGAATATAACGCAAGCCGTCCAAAAATGTATTGACGTCTTTGCCCACTTCTCGCTGTTCAATAACGCTTTTTACTCCAGATAAGACCGTCTTTACCGGCTTCTCAACCGTGGCGATAAACTTAACCTCACGCTTATTAATGTCGTTTAAAATAGAAACCGCCAAAGTCGACCGTCCCGAATCTCTTGTTCCAGCAATAAACACAATTCCTCTTCTGGCTCGAGAAAATCTTTTAACCATCTCCGGCACTTCCAGTTTTGCCAATTCAATTATCTCTCGGCTCAAGAGCTTCAACCGCAAACCCAATTCTTCTTTTTGATAATAAATATCCACTTGCGTATTGCCGATCCGACTAATCTCTTTAACTATAATAATTTGTTTCTGTTCCTCCAATTCTTTTTTCTGTTCATCGCCCAGCGAACTATCAACCACATCGTTGATAAAAGAAGCGGCAAGAATATTCTCGCCGATTAGGGGCTGCATTTGCCCGTCAATTCTGACAAAAGGCGTTTGCCCGGGCAATAAATAAATCTCCGATGCCCTTTTTTCCGCCGCTTGCTGACAAATGCGACCGAAAATTGATTCTGTTTGAATACCCATAAATTCATCGTATAAACCTCCTTGATATTTATTTTTATTTATTGCTTTGCCGCCCGCAATACTTCCTCAACAGTAGTTTCCCCTCTCAAAGCCTTAATATAACCGTCTTTAATCATTTCAATCATTTTTTGCCTTTTAAATTCCGCTTTAACTTCGTCTATTTTACAACCGCTGGTGATAATTTTTTGCATTTGTTCGGTCACTTCCAAAACTTCGAAAATAGAGGTTTGCCCCCGATACCCTTCGTTATTACACCTTGAACAACCCTCACCTCGATAAAATTTAAAATGGCCGTCCTTTGAGCGGAAATCGTTTATTTTAATTTCCTCGATTCCTTGCAACTCCTGTTCTATGTGTTTTTCCGTCGCTTCGGGCAAGGTGATTTCTTTTTTACAATGCAAACAAATTTTCCGCACCAATCTTTGGGCCACAATCAAATTCAAAGACGAAGACACCAAAAACGGTTCAACTTTCATATCTATTAAACGCGGGATAGCCCCGAAGGCGTCATTGGTATGCAAAGTGGAAAGAACAATATGACCGGTCAAAGCCGCGTGGGTCGCCAATTCAGCCGTTTCACTATCGCGAACCTCGCCGACCATAATAATGTCCGGATCCTGACGAACGACCGAACGAAGACCCGAAGCAAAAGTATATCCGATTTCCGGCTGCACTTGAGATTGATTGAGTCCGGGCAAAAAGTATTCCACCGGATCTTCCAGGGTAATAATATTTACTCCGGGCTGGTTAATCCGCCCCATGGCCGCGTAAAGAGTAGTGGTTTTGCCGCAACCCGTCGGACCGGTAATCAATAATAAACCATGAGGGCGGAACAAATTTCTTTTTATAATTTCGGCGCCGCTGCCCCAAAAACCCAAGTCCTCTAAAGTAAAAATTCTCTTAACCGGGTCGAGGACTCTCATCACCGCCTTTTCCTTGTCAAGTAAGGGGAAAACTGAAACACGCATATCTACCATTCTTTGGGAGACAGAGACTCGGATACGGCCATCCTGAGGGATGCGCGTCTCGTCTAATTTCAATTCGGACATTACTTTGATTCTGGAAATAATCGCCGAATGAAGATGTCCTGGCAGCATCGCGGTTTCTCTTAAAACGCCGTCAACTCGATAGCGAATTCTGGTTTTATCAAGCAATGGCTCGATATGAACGTCTGAGGCGCCATTATCCACCGCGTATTTTAAAATTGAACCGACCAGTTTGGCGATTGGGGCCGACTTACTAATCTCTTCCAAACTGACAGCCCGCTCCACAGAAGGTCCAACCGGCGCAAATCTTGATCCGGCCGCGCCAACCGCTTCCTCCACCTCAACGGCTAAACCGGTATACTGGGCAATAAGATTTTTAATCGCCGAAATCGGCGCGGTATAAAGATCTATTTTTAAATTTTTCTGCCGGCCGACAAAATTTACCGCTTCTCTGGCTTTAAAATCGCCGGGATCGGTGATAACCACTTTTAAAACGCCGTCTTTTTTATCAAAAGCCGCCACTTGATAATTCTCCGCCGTCTCCACAGGGATAGAACGCAAGACATCACGGTCAACGCTCAGGCCATAAATGTCGGCCACCGGCAAATTATATATTTCCCCCTTTGCTTGAGCGATTTCATCTTCGGGAATTATTTTTTTCGTCTCCAAAAGAATGTCCGGAGATAAACCGATTTTCTCGGACTCAGTCAAAAGAACTTGATAGTGTTCTTGAGAAAGCCGACCTTTATCAAGCAATATTTTGGCAATTTTATTTTTTGTCTCCGCCATAGGCATTGATTAAAAATTTAACCAGATTATAAATAAAAAATTTCTTTATTCGCCCGCTTGCTCTATAAACGGCACAAACGGGTTAGAACGTCCTTTACTTATGACCGTTACTGGAGTAAACAACTCCCCGACATAAGTCATTTCCTTGAATTTAGGATTCAAAAGAATAGTTTTAACCTTGTCCAGTCTAGGCAGGGGTTTTAACAAATACGCCGATCTTAACGCCAAAAGAGTCGCTCCGGTCGGGGTCCGCGTTTCAGTTGAAGCGATATATCTAATCAAAATATAACCGATAATCACGACGACTACGATAAAAATAGACAAAAATAGATGTTCCCGTTTAAATTTCATAAATATCTTATTTAAGAACGCTAATCCGCGAAACGCAAAATTCGCGTTATTTGCCGTCAAGATAATAACTCTTGACCGAAAACGAAAGAACGTTCCCCAGTTCTTTCATATTTATCGTTTCTATGTCCATAATCCTGATATTCCTTTCCATGAAATCCAAATATCTCTTAATCCCTTCGTAATTTCCTCCTTTGAAAGTAAAGTTCATTAGAGTTTCTCCGTTTTTATAATCAAAACCAAAACTAATTAGCTCCCACCCCGATTGAACGCTTAAAAAATCAATTTGTTTAAGCACGGTTGGAAAATCCATTTTTTCCGCCACGACATAATTTAGTTTGTCCAGCTCTCCCTCGTCAATTTGTTTTGTCTCCTGATACCATTGTTCCAAATTTTTAAGATATTCTTCTTGCTCGGCTAAAATCTGTTGATAGGTCGCCAAGTCCAAAGGACCGCCATTTACCGTCTGCTCTATTTTAACCCTGATAAAAAATAAATATTCGATCAAAAAAACCGCGAGAATAACCAAAATAGTCAAAGTCCACCAATACTTGACGATAATTAGATGATACCACTTCGGCTTAAAAGTTGTTTGCGTTATCTTAGCCATATAAAATCATATTTCGCGATAACTGATAACTATTTTTTGAATACGCCGTCAACTAAAACTAAATCAAAAGAAAGACTAATTCCGTTAGGTATTTTTTTTACGCCCGAAGCTTTCACTTCTTTAACAAAATCAGAGGCTTCAGAAAAGGCGATATATTGTCTGGCCGCGGAAAGCAAATTTCGAGCAGTGGCATTCAAATGGATCATACCGCTGGTGTCGGCGCTAAAATCGCCATAATAAATATCGGGGATAGTATAGGCCTCGAGTAATTTAAAAAATTTAGTCCAATAAATATGGTTATTTAAAATGCTTTCAACTTTTCTCGCTTTTTCTTCCAATCCGGTTATCTTGTCTCTGGTTTCAAAATAAAAAGAACTTTTCCCCGTCAGCAGTTGTATCTCCCCTTTTATTCTCTCGACTTCCGCGCCTATCTTTTCAAAATGCCAATTGGTATATAACCAGATGACAAAAGCGATGGTTAAAACCGTAACCAAGGTGGCGATAAAAATCAAAAATCTCGAACGAATAATTCGGGGAATGACTATGGCTTTTCCCGGCATCAAACTGATCTCGATTTCCCGGTCCTGTCCGGCCATTTCAGTTTTTGATTTTTCTTTTTTCTTTTCGTCCGTTTTTTCCGCTTTTTTCTCGGACGATTCGGTTTTTTCTTTTTCCGATTCTTGATCGGAAAATGGATCAAAAGGCATAAATATTTTTCGTTTTTAATTTTTTATTTTTACTCTTAATCAATCTCTCTTAACGCCAAACCCACGGCCACGGCAAACCTCGGGGCAACTTCTTCCAAAGCCGGCTTCAAATCCTCCGCGTAAGCAATCTTTGACCAAGGATTTCCGACTAAAATACGCAGATCAATCACTTTGGAAAAATAATTAACTAAATTGGGTAAATAAGCCGACCCGCCGGAAAGAATTATCTGTTCAACCATTTTCCCCGACTGGTCTTGATAGAGTTTGAGAGAATAATGCATTTCATCGACTACCGGTTTCAATATACCTTCGATAACCTGCGGTATTTTTGAACCGCCAGCCATGCCAATATCTCTTTTAAACTGTTCGGCTCTTTTAAAATCAACGTTCAAGCTGTTGGCAATAGCTCGGCTAATAGTAATGCCGCCCACATCGATGCTCCGATTAAAAGCCGGAATGCCTTTTTCAATAATAATGATATCGGTCGTCAAGGCGCTGGTGTCGATAATCATCGTCGTGGCTTGACTCTTACCTATTAAAGAACGGGCTAAAGCGAATGATTCGGTTTCCAAAGACAAAAGTTCCAAATCGGCCTGCTTAAAAATTTCGACATATCTTTTAACCAATTTTCTTGAAGCTGCGGTCAGAAGAATCCGATAATTTTTTCTCTTTTGCCCGACTTGAATCGTATCGATGATCCGCCAGTCCAAAACGACTTCCTCAATCGGCATGGGAATAAATTTTTTCGCCTCCCAGCGAACCGCCGCTTCGAGCTCTTTTTTATTCATGACCGGCAAAGTGATAACGGAATTAAAAACGGAAAAATTCGGCAAAGCGGTAACCGCTTTATAGGTCTTTATTCCCGACTCGGTATACAATTTTTTCAATAAAGCCGCCACCCGAGCCAAGACCACTTTTGGATCTCCTTTAATCACATCCCCCAGCGACCTCTCGGCATAGCCATAAGTAAGCAAATAAGGAACCCCTTTCTCTTTCGTGAGTTCCACCAATTTGAGGCTAGTTGACCCGACATCAACCCCTAAAAAACTATTCTTTTTTCCTAAACCGAGAAAAGACATATGGCGCTATGTTTAAAATCCCAATATCTAAACCCCCAAATCATAAATAATATCAAAATTCAAATTTTCAAAATTTATTTTTAATTTTGATTTTTTGATATTTGAATTTATTTAGGGTTTTATTTTTCCGTTTATGTTATAATTATATAGTAAATCCCTATTTAAAACAAGTAAGATGTGGATAAAAATCAAAAAATTTTTTCTTGATCTTTTTTTTCCAATTCGCTGTTTCGGTTGCGGGCGAGAAGGGTTTTTCCTTTGTCAAAACTGTTCTGACGGTATTCCTTTGTTAATCCCTTCCTCTTTCGCCAATCCTTGCCCTCATTTAGACAAAATTCTCGCCGCTTTTGATTATCATCATCCTTTAATCAAAAAATCTGTTAAAACCATGAAATATCCCCCTTACGCCTATTTTTTATCGGAAAATCTAGGACGATTACTGATTAAATATCTAAAAATCGAGGATTCATACTCCGGTGCCGTCTCTTACCTAACGAGAAACAATTTTGTCCTGATGCCAATTCCGATTTTCAAACAAAAATTAAATTGGCGCGGATTTAACCAATCCGAGTTGCTCGCTAAAGAACTTAGCCAAGAATTCAACTGGCCGTTGAATTCAAAACTGCTAAAAAAGACGGAAAACAACCAGTCGCAAACCAACTTGAATGCCCGTCAGCGAAAAACGAACATCAAAAACGTTTTTGCCGTCGCTAAATCTTTTAAAAACGCCTTGCCTAAAAATATTATTTTAGTCGACGATGTCTTGACCACCGGCGCCACCCTTGAAGAAGCGGCTAAAACCCTGCGCCGAGCGGGAGTTAAAGAAATTTGGGGCATTGTTCTGGCGAAAGAATAATCATTAAAACGAAAAAACGCCAAAACGCTAAAAATAAATTTTCTTCACAGAAATCAGATGGGAGTCTAACCTCTATAATCTTTTTTAAAAAGGGCCGGGCTTTTTTAAAAATGAACGGTTTAAAAAACTTATCTTGGCTAAAATAAACAAACCGGCAATAAAACCCGCCAAAGCCGTTATCTGTCCCATTCTTAACCCCCGCCATATCGGCTGGGGGTCGATTCTTAAAAACTCCAGCCAAAAACGGCCGAAACAATAAAGGATTAAATAAAAAGCGAAAACGACGCCTGAAAAACGCTCATCCACCGACGCGGGCAAACCTACTTTTACTGCATTACCTGGGCTATTTAGGCGCGTTCGGTTATTAAAATTGCCGTAAAACTTTTTAAACATTAACAATAAAGTGCCGAAAACGAATAAATTCCAAATCGACTCGTATAAAAAACAAGGGTGAAAATATTGGCTTGATAAAAACTCCTCCGGCCGCTGGGCCAAAGAAATCGGAATCCCCCAAGGCGAATCAGTCGGCCGGCCAAAAAGCTCGGAATTGAAATAATTGCCCCAGCGGCCGAGCGCTTGGGCAATAATCAAGCCGGGTGACAACAAATCGGCCAAAAACAAAAAAGAAAACTTATGTTTTCGGGCATAAATTAAAATAACCAAAACGCCGGCCAAAACCGCTCCGCCAATTCCCAACCCTCCCCGCCAAACTTTCAGAATTTCAAGTGGATGAGCGGAATAATAAGAAAACTCGGAAAGGACATAATAAAGCCGAGCGCCGATCAAACCAAAAATCACCAAATAAAAACTCAAATCCCGCAAATGAGCCAAAACCGAAGATTGAAATTCACGCCCCCGCCAACGACGAACTATTCTAATTGTGATGAAATAAGCCAGTAAAATGCCCGCGGCGATTAAAAAACCATACCAATAAATATTAAAAATCCCCAGCCGCAGAAGAGCCGGCTGAGGTTGATAACTATGCAAAAAATTAAGCGGCATAATTAACTAAAATTAAAATCCGGAGCGTTACAATCGCAAAAATTTCACAATGAGAAATTGGTAAGAAAAAATTTTGCGATTTTAAAATTTTAAAATAATTATTTTTCGGATTTTTATTTTTTGGTTTAAGCCACCGCGACTTTATTCGCACTCGCCGCTGTTCGAAGAAGCGGTCTCGCCGCTGCCAAAACCCGGAACTGGGGTCGCCGTGGAAAGAACTTGCGAACACTGCTCCGGCGCTGAATTAAAGGCCTGGCAAATCACCGACTTGAAATTCTCCGGCGATCGAGGATTAACATTAACCACTTGTCCATTAATGACTATGGTCGGAGAACCGCTGACGCTATATTGAGTATTTAAGTCGCCATCCACGCCGAATAACGGATACTGACCGCTGAGCCAGGTGGACTGGTCTTCATATTTGGCGCTGATTTGATATTGGTCGTCAGTGGCGGAAACGCAAGAAGCCAATTTTGTTTTATTGATTTTCGCCGCGGTTAAACAACCGGCTGAATCACTATTAGCGCTCTGAACAAAACAAGTTAAATACTGGCTGAATTTTTCCGGTTCGTTCTTTTGCGCACAATATTGGGTCAAATTTTCATCCAACTCCTTTTTCCCGTGCATCGCGTAATTAACGAAACGTATTTTTATGTCCGCCTCGTCTTTTAATAAATCATAAGCCGGCAACAAGGCCTTTTGTGTCTGAAGACCATAAGGGCAATAAGACATCACGAATAATTGCACTTCGGGCTTATCTTGTTTAGGGACGGCCACAGGTCGAGCGGCCTCTTGTTCCGCCTCGCTATTTTTCTGAGCTAAAAATTCCTTGACATCGACCGCGTCGGGAAAAAGAAGGTTGCCGTCCGTCGAAACGTAAGAATTATATTCCCTTTCATTAATTTTAATGGTTATTTTACAAAGTCCGACCTTTCCTAAACAACTCGAAGAAATCAAAGAAGCGCTTGACTCACCAGCCAAAAGATTTTCATTGATAAATTTGATTGCTTCCTGGGATATTTTATCAACCGGATATTTATTCAAGACGTTGTTAAGCCCGAAGCCGCCGGTTAAAAGAGAAAAAACAAAAAGAATAAAAACAACAACGGCAATTATTTGCCAAAATCCAAATTTGAGACAGCAACACTTTTTTTTACTTTCCGAATTTTTTATTTCTTCCATAAAAAAAGGTGAATTACAAATTAATTTTAATTTATTATATTATGAAATCTTTTATTTTTTTGTCAATCTTTATTTTAAAAAAGTCAGACCTCTTGTCTCTCTAAAACTCGCGATACGACTTGATACGATCGTGTCAAGTCGTATCAAGGCGATTAAACTGATTTTTCAATGATTTTACCGATCTGCAAAATCTTATCCTCTTGAAAATAATCGCCGATCAATTGGCAGCCGACGGAAAATCCACCCGCTTCGCCCGCGGGTAAAGATAAAGCCGGCAAGCCGGCCAAATTGGCCGAAACCGTATAAACGTCGGCTAAATACATACTCAAAGGGTCATTGATTTTTTCTCCCAATTTCCAGGGCAAAGTCGGACTGGTCGGCGTCAATAAACAATCAATTTTTTTTAAGGAAAAAACGTCGGCAAAATCCTTTTTAATCAAAGCGCGAACTTTTTGCGCCTGCAAATAATAAGCGTCGTAATAGCCGGCGGAAAGAACGTAGGTTCCCAAAATAATCCGACGTTTGACTTCTTCGCTGAAACCTTGACTCCGCGATTTCAAATAAACATCTGAGATATTTTTTGTTTGGCCTGCGGAAAAGCCGTATTTAACGCCGTCATAACGCGCCAAATTAGTCGAGGACTCGGCCGACATAATAAGATAATAACAAGCCAACGCTTGTTTAGTATGGGGCAAATTCACTTCAATAATCTTTGCTCCCCCGGCCTCCAATTTCTTAGCCGCTTGTTCAATTATTTTCTTAACCGCCGGATTTAATCCTTGCACAAAATATTCTTTAGGCAAACCGATTTTAATATTTTTTAATTCTATTTTTGCGGATTTTTTTTCTTTTACTTCAACACTGGTGGCGTCCATTTTGTCTTTGCCCTGAATCGCTTGAAATAAAATTTCCGCATCGCCGACATTTCTTGCCAACGGTCCGATTTGATCCAACGAGGAAGCCATCGCCATCAAGCCAAAACGGGACACTCGGCCATAACTCGGTTTTAAACCGACCACGCCGCAAAAACTCGCCGGCTGACGAATTGAGCCGCCAGTATCCGATCCCAGCGCCCCCAAACACATGCCGGCGGCCACGGCCGCGGCCGAGCCGCCCGAAGAACCGCCGGCCACATAAGCCGAATTTAGCGGATTTTTAGTCGGACCAAAAGCGGAAAATTCAGTCGAACCACCCATGGCGAATTCGTCCAAATTGGTCTTACCCAGAAAAATCGCGCCGGCGGTTTTTAACTTCCCAATAACTGTGGCGTCGTAAGCGGCCTGATAATTTTTTAAAATCTTGGAACCAGCGGTACAGAGAAAACTCTGAATTAAAATATTGTCTTTAATGCCCAGGGGGATGCCGAACAAAAAATTATCCGGCGACTGAGATTTGATTTTTTTATCCGCCTCTTTCGCCTGATTTAAAACCGATTTTTCAAAAACCGAAACAAAAGCGTTAAGCCGCTTGTTATTTTTTTTAATTTCCGCCAAACAAGATTTTGCCAATTCTTGAACGGAAAATTCTTTTTTCCGCAAACCTTGATGGGCGGCGGAAATCGTCAATTTGTTAAAATTCATAAAAAATTTTTTTTGTTTTTATCATTCCCTTCTCCCGTTCCGGTGCCGATTGAATCAATTTTTCCGTTTGTTTTTCGTCTCTCAGTTTTGCCTCGTCAAGACGAAAAATATTGATAGAATCCGTTTCACCGGTAACGGGCTTGGCGCTTCCCGTTTTCGTTTTTTTTAGCTGGTCAACATAATCTAAAATCTTAGCCAATTGCTTTTGGTATTTTTTTATTTCGGCCTCGCTTAAATCCAAACGGGCCAATTTGGCAATATATTTTACCTCATCTTTGGTAATCATAAGACGTTATGACAAAATCGAAAATAAAATATAAAAAATAAAAAACACAAACAAAAGGCCTAAAAACATCTATTTTTGAAATCATAATTTTTCTATCGCTTCCTCGTATCATAAAATTTTTGTGTTTTTAAGTATGTACTTTTTATTTTTTATCTTTAGTTTTTCATTTCTATCCAATCATCTCTAAAAACTCCTCTTCGCTAATTATCTTAACTCCCAATTTTTTCGCTTCTTCGTATTTGGACCCGGGTTCTTCGCCAACCACGACAAAATCAGTTTTGGGACTGACCGCTTCGGAAACTCGGCCGCCAACGGAACGAATTTTTTCCTTCGCCCGCTCCCGCTTCATTCCTTTCAAACTGCCGGTTAAAACAAATCTCTTGCCTTGCGCCTTTAATTGGCCGGCTCCTGATTTAACCGGCGGAATAAAATAAATCTGAACGCCGGCTTTTTTTAATTTTTCCAAAAATTTCTGATTTTTTTTATTTTTAAACCAATCAACTAAACTTCGGCTGACAACCGGCCCAATATCGTTCACGGCTATAAAATTATTTTCTTCGGCCTGAGTCAATTCTTCAAGATTTTTAAAGCGCTCGGCCAAATCAATGGCGGTTTGTTCCCCGACGTGACGAATACCCAGGGACTGGATAAAACGAGGCAAGTCGATTCTTTTACTTTTAGTAATGGCTTTAATCAAATTATCCGCCGATTTTTCGGCAAAACCTTGGATTGAAACCCGGGAATCGCGCGCAGAACTTTCCAAAGGAATAATATCCCCTTTTTCCAATTTAAACAAATCGGCGGGGTCGGAGATCAACCCGGCTTCCAAAAGTTTATTCACGATTTTCGGTCCCAGTCCCTCAATGTCAAAACATTTTTTAGAAGCGAAATGAGTTAGATACCGACGCTGAACGGCAAAACAATTCTTATTTTGGCAATAATAAGCCACTTCTCCCGATTTCTTTCTCACCTCTCCTTGGCAAAGGGGGCATGCTGTCGGCATTTTGAATTTTTTTTCCTTGCCGCTCCTCAAATTTTTTAAAACTCTAATTACCGCCGGAATCACGTCGCCCGCTTTTTCAATAATCACCGTGTCGCCGACGCGGACGTCCAGACGGTCAATCTCGTCTTGGTTATGCAAAGTGGCGCGGGAGACCACGCTTCCCATCAGTCGAGTCGGAACCAATTTCGCCACCGGCGTCAAAACTCCAGTGCGGCCGACTTGGATAACGATATCCTCCACTTTCGTCGCCACCTCTTGCCCGGGAAATTTGTAGGCGCGCATCCAACGCGGCGACTTGCCGATAAAACTCAATTTTCGCTGCAAAGCAATACTGTTTAAAACCACGACCACGCCGTCGTAATCAAAAGAACTCTCCGGCCTCTTTTTCTGCCACTCGGAATAATAGGACTCAACTTCGCGCAAGTCAACGCAAATTTGGGTTCGCCGGTCGGTTTTAAAACCCAAATCATTTAAAATTTGATGGACTTCTTGATGCGTTTTTTGTCCCAAATCCGTGACAATTTCAAAAATATAGCAATCCAGCGGCCGGCGGGCGGTAATTTTAGGATCCAGTTGGCGGACCGAACCGGCGGCAATATTTCGAGGATTGGCGTAAAGAGACAAGCCCTGTTTTTCTCTCTCCCGATTGAGTTTTTGAAAATCTTTTTTCTGCAAAAAAATTTCTCCCCTGACGACGATATTTATATTTTTTTCCAGACGCAGAGGAATGGCTTCAATGGTTTTAATGTTTTGAGTGACGTCTTCACCGATCAAGCCGTTGCCCCGAGTGGCGGCATTAAATAAAACGCCGTTTTTATAAGTCAAAATAATATCGACGCCATCGATCTTGCGCTCGCAAAAATAATCAAAATCGCCCCCGCTCCCTTTATCAGAGCCGAATTTTGACAAACCGCTTTTAAACAAATAATCCCGCATATAATCTTCCCAGTCCTTTAATTCTTGGAAGTTGAATATGTCTTCGATGGAAAGCATTGGTTCGGGATGTTTGACTTTGGTAAATTTTTTCAAAGGATCGCCGCCCACTCTTTGAGTCGGCGAATCCGGCGTAATAAATTCCGGATATTGTTTTTCCAAATTTGCCAGTTCGTGTTTTAAAGAATCCAAGGCCGAATCGGAAATTTCCTGTCGGTCCAGAACATGATACAAATAGCGATGATAATCTATTTCTTTTTTTAATTTTTCAATCCTATTGCGTATTTCTTTTCTGTCCCGCGTTTCTTTTTTAATTATAGCCATATTCTCATAACAATTACATTTAAATTACATTTAACAAGTTTGACCGGGGTTCAATTTTGACAGGGTCCGACCCTGTTTAACCGTGACAGGGTCGGACCCTGTCAAATTTCTGTCAAATTTCCCTGCCAATTAGAATTGGTTATTGTTAAAAATCAATCTAAA
>CAZOLB010000015.1:0-14690 GCA_964580825.1 uncultured Gammaproteobacteria bacterium | reverse complement strand
ACCTCTTCTTTATCAGAGAAGCGTTCTACCACTGAACCACACGCCCTTTTTAAAATATCTAAAATAAAAATTATCTCAAAATTACTATAACATAATATCATTCTCTTATCAAGAAGGCAAGAATAAAAATAAACAGGCTATCCAACTAGCCTGTTTATTAAATATAAGATAAAAGCTTATCAAAGACAGAGAAAATCAATCTTAATTCGTGATATCTTGCGCTTAACGCAAGAATCGCGTCGACTAAATGATTCTCTAAATGAGGTGATCCACCGACAGCTTCCGCTACCGGTGCCTTGTTACGACTTCGCCCCTGTTACCAATCCTACCTTATTCCCGCCAACGCGGATTTTCGGGTATTATCGGCTCCCTTGGCGTGACGGGCAGTGAGTACAAAATTTGAGAACGTATTCACCGTACCGTGATGATATACGGTTACTAGCGATTCCAGCTTCATGGGGTCGAGTTGCAGACCCCAATCCGAACTGAGACTGGTTTTAATGGGATTAGCTTGACCTTACGGTTTCGCGGCCCTTTGTACCAGCCATTGTATCATGTGTGTCGCCCAGGGCATAAGGGCCATGCTGATTTGACGTCATCCCCACCTTCCTCCAATTCATCACTGGCAGTCCTCTCAGAGTGCCCCTTCGATAAACTCAGGGTAGCAACTGAAAGTAGGGGTTCCGCTCGTTTTCCCACTTAAGGGTACACGTCACCGCACGAGCTGACGACAACCATGCAGCACCCGTGATAAGTTCCGATTTTACGGTCGGCTGACCTTTCGGCTCGCCTACATCTTATCATATCAAACCCTGGTAAGGTTGTTCGTTTACTCTCGAATTAAACCACATGATCCACCGCTTGTGCAAATTCCCGTCTATTCCTTTGAGTTTTAACCTTGCGGTCGTACTTCCCAGGCGGGATGCTTAACGCGTTAACTTTTTTAAAACGATACTGAAAGGGTCGACACTTCCAATATCCAGCATCCATCGTTTACGGCGTGGACTACAAGGGTATCTAATCCTTTTTGCTCCCCACGCTTTCGTGTCTCAGCGTCAGGACCGTTCTAGCAAGCTGCCTTCGCATTTGGTGTTCTTGCCGATATTAACGGATTTAACCCCTACACCGGCAATTCCGCTTGCCTCTTCCGGCCTCAAGTTTAATAGTATTTCCAGCAGCCCCAATGTTGAGCAAAGGGTTTTAACCAAAAACTTATTAAACCGCCTACACACGCTTTACGCCCAGTAAATCCGGATAACGCTTGCCGCCTTCGTCTTACCGCAGCTGCTGGCACGAAGTTAGCGGCGGCTTATTCCCGGGGTACACTCAGTCCCGCACCTTTTGTCCATAATGTTTATGCGCATTTTGGTTTATTCGTTTAAAAAATATCAACATCAATATTCCATTCTGAACAAGAGGTGCGGGATTTGTTCCCCCAGAAAAGCAGTTTACACTCCGAAAAGCTTCATCCTGCACGCGGCGTCGCTCCTTCAGCCTTTCGGCCATTGAGGAAAATCCTTAACTGCAGTCCCCCGTAGGAGATTGGGCAGTGTCTCAGTCCCAATGAGGCGGGTCGTGCTCTCACACCCGCTACCCGTCATCGGCTTGGTAGGCCATTACCTTACCAACTACCTGATGGGCCATAAGCTCCTCAAGAAGCGCGGTTGCCCGCTTTACTCTTGTCCTCCGGACGAGAAAACGAATTTTAACTAATCACGAAAAATAAGATTCGCGATTCGCGTTTATTCGTATCCTTGTCCGAAAGACAAGAGCGCATGGGATATTAGCCTCGCTTTCGCGAGGTTATTTCCCACTTCTCGGTAGATAACTAATGTGTTACTCACCCGTTTGCCACTAACCTCACGCTTCGCGCGAGAAAATCCCAAATCATAAATCACAAACCACAAATAAATTCCAAATTTCAATTTTTAAAATCCAAAAGATGTTTCAATTATTGGATATTATTTGGCATTTGGTATTTAGCGCTTGGAATTTCCTTGTGCGAAGCACAAGGCTCGTTCGACTTGCATGCCTTAGACACGCCGCCAGCGTTCATCCTGAGCTAGGATCAAACTCTCTTAAATAGATTTAATCTAAAAAGAGATTGATCAATAAAAAAACAAAGAAACAGATTGATTGTCTCTATCTTAAAGATAGAGTTCTCTGTCTTTGGTAAGCTCTTATTACCTTACTATACTATTCAATTGTTAATGAACATTTCCTTTTTCTCCATTTCTGTATTTCTGAATGTTTGCCTGACAAGAGAATTCTCGGCACTTTCAGGGTTTTTACTATACCAGATTTATTTTTATATGTAAATACCTCCGGCCGAGTATATTGCGGATACTCGCTGACAATTTTCATTTTTTTCGCCCGAGCAGACAACCAATTTTTAATTTCCGTTCCTGATTCTTGTTCTAAAGATTCTGAATTAATGACGCCCGGCATTAATCTAGTGACAGCGTCAACAATTATCATAGCCGGTATTTCTCCGCCTGTCAAGACGTAAGGGCCAACAGAAATTTTTTTATCGACGAATTTTTTTATTCGTTCGTCAAATCCTTCATATCGACCGCAAACCAAAACGACCCCTTTTAGTTTTGACAATTCTCCCGCCATTTTCTGATTGAATTGTTTTCCGTCTGGCGTTAAAAGAATAATTTTAATTTGTTTTCTTTTATCTATTGATGTTCTTCTAATAAGAGACGAAATAGCCCGATAAAGCGGCTCTATTTTCAGAATCATTCCCGGACCGCCGCCATAAGGTCGATCATCTACCGTTTGGTGTTTGCCTCGGCTCCATTGTCTTAAATTGTGAATAAAAATTCTGACAATTTTTTTTTGTTGAGCTCTTTTAATAATCGAAGTATTAAAATATGAGTCGAAAATGTCGGGAAAAATTGTCACGATATCAAAACGCATAATAATCTGGGAGATGATCGAAATTTAAAACAAAATCCTGTATATCTATATCATCTCCATTTACGGTTAAGCAAACCGCCGCCCCAAATGGGCGGCGGTTCGCAACCCTTTTATTGGGTAAATTATAATTTCAAATCTTCATCAGCGCTCGGCGCAGCAGGTCTTCTTGACGATCCCGCCGGCTCTTCAATTTTAAGATTAACTCGAGCATTATTTCGTAAACCAACGATGCGGAGTAAACTTCTAATTGACCGAGCTGTTGAACCCTGGCGACCAATGACTTGCCCCATATCTTCGGGATTAATCTTAAGAGAAAGTAAAACTCCCATTTCATCAACATTGCGGGCAACTTTTACATCCTCCGGATGAGTCACGAGCGCCTTAATGAGGTTCTCTAAAAATTCTTGATCTTTATGTTTTTCTGCCATAATTTTCCTAACTGAATCGCTAATCGTCCAAATATTATCTTTCAACTACCACTGATAATTTCCGCAGTGATTCATGATAAAATTGGCGTGATTAGTAATTTGTATTCCAGTCCGTTCGACCTTTTAGATTTATTTTATATAGTAATCGACTAGGCATCTATTTTTTAGAGAATATTTACAAATAATATAACCTAAAACGCAATTCTTGTCAAGAAAAACTAGTGGATAAAATGTAGAAAAACGCTAGATACCGACAAAGGATATAAAAAACTGACACTAGGGCATTACTAAAACAATCTCAATTAAATAAAGCTTCTTCCTAACGCTCCACCACAATCATTATCTTTTCGCCCTTTAAAACTCCTTCGGCTTTGGCGTCTTTATCAAGATCCGTTTTTTCTCCCAATAAATAAGGCCAATCGTGAACCGCTTGAAAAAGGACCTCGTCGGAATAAACAAAATCCATCCCTCTTTTAGTCCCTGGATCATGAGTAATTATCCCTTCGTTATTATAACCCTTAACTACCACCATATGATAAGCCGGTCCGGGCTGGCGAAAATAAGGATTATTCAAAAGCCGGCCGGCCGTCGGAAGAATTACCAATTTACCTTGGCTTAACTGATATTTTATATCGCTGACATTCTTAAGTGAAGTAAAATATATTTTCTCGAAACCGAAGTATTGAGCGCCCAACCTAACAACGTCCGAAACATTCAAATCATAATGGCCGCCAAAAACCTGCTCTTGCCATTGGATTGCGTCTAAAATCTCTTGTTCAGCCGCCTCCTTGGTTAAGTCCCGATTATTCACCCAATATTTAGCCATAATTAAAACCGCTTCTTCACAGGCCTCGTTATGCGCGTCATCCCACACGGCGTATGGAGCCTGAACAGTAAAGGGGACCGCGAGGTCAATTTTTGATTTTATCTCCGGGGCCGTCATTTGTTCGTTTTGTTTATTTGTCATGCCTTCCTTTTTATTTTCTTTCTCCACCGACGCCGAACCGAAACCCCGATAATCGGCAATCGTTGGTTCGACTTTTGACAAGCCGACGGACAAATTCGATTCGACTATTTCGTTTTTCAAATCAGATTCGAAAAATTCCCTTGGGGAAAATAACCAAAAATCAAAAATAAAAATGGTCGCCAAGGCCACCAGGACGATAATTACTTTTTGAAATATTTTCTTTGATTTATTCGATTTCATAATTACGACAGCACAAATATTGTCCTCAGGCGCTAATTTGCGCTTGTAGAAACGCAATAGAATTGGCAAATTAGCGCTTCTATCTGAATGTCCAAAACTTATTAAAACAAAAATTCCAAATCGTAACCGCGGCGCAAGCAAAAAACCAAGACAATCGATAATCAAATCGAATGAATTCTGTTAAACAATAAATCACTAGCGTGTTAAGGCCTAAGCCCGAGGTTGAAACGACGAGAAATTTTAGCAATTGGCTTAAGGCCCTTTTTCCTTTCTCCAAACTGGAGAAGGTCCAAAATTTATTGACCAAAAAATTAAAAACCGCGGAAATAACAAACCCAAACATAGCCGAAAATAAATACCATATCCTTAACCACTCAGTCAGAGAATACAGGATTAAAAAATTAATCGCCGCGCTCGAACCTCCGACAATAAGAAATTTTAACAATTGCCGCAAGTAAAGACGTCGGCCGATAATCGGCAGTTTGAATAAAAAATTATCCGCCCAAGAAAATATTTTTTTACTCGCTGAAAAAAAAATTTTTACCATTATTTAAGATAAATATCCTTATTTTTATTATGTTCTTCGACTGTCCGACTAAAAATAGTTTGGCCGTCGAAACTGGTTAAAAAACAACAATAATCGTTTCTTAGCGGGTTAGCTGCAGCCTCAATGGCCGAAAGTCCGGGATTATTGATCGGGCCGGGCGGCAGGCCGCCATGCAAATAAGTATTATATAATGAAGGGGTCCTTGTGTCCTCAAAACTTAATTTCGGCTTGGCTTCACCCAAAACATAATTGACCGTGGCGCAGGATTCTAACGCCCAACCGATCTCCAATCTCTTCCAAAAGATATCGGCTATCAGCCGCCGATCCTGATCTCGGGCTGCTTCTTTTTCTATAATCGACGCCAAAATGACGATTTCATAAGGCGTCCGCCCCGACGGCTGGACTCCCGCTAATAATTCTCTATTTACTTTCTGATTGAAATTTCCCAACATCTTTTCTATAATCGCCAAACTTGTCGTCTGTTTATAAAAACGGTATGTGTCGGGGAAAAGAAAGCCCTGCAGTTCCGCGCCGGGATCAATATTTTTATAAAAATTAACTTCTTTTTCGGAAAAACCCAGAGGAATCCCGTATCTCTGCAATAATTCCCGATTTTCAAATATTTGTTTTAAAGTGGCGAGAAAATCTTCTTCGCTCACTAATCCTTTCTCTTGAAAAAGCCTAGCTATCTCCTTATTAGTGAGTCCTTCAATAACCGTAACCGTTTCTTCTTCGGCTAAAGGATGGCTGATTAAATCCCCAACCAAATCCCTGAAATTCATTCCCGATTGAAGATGAAATTCTCCGGGTAAAAATTTACTTCTGACGTTCTTTAAAAAGGCGTAAACCTGAAACAATTTACTGCTTTTCACCAACCCTTTTTCTTCCAATTTATCGCTTATTTCCTTAAGTCCTTCGCCCTTTTCAACGACGAAGGTTTGCGTCTCACTTGTTATTTCTGCTTCCGTCGCCTGGTTATTTTTAAACGAATAATAGACAAAAATAATCAAGGCGGCAAAAATCAAATAACCAAGTAGTATTCCCTTTTTAGACATAAATATTTAATTAAAATAAGATTCCTTTTAAAGCAAATCTTATTATTTAAAATGTTTGGTTTTTTTATATAATTCTTCTATTAATTTTTTCTGCTCTGCCAAATCCAAGACATTCCTTCTTATCAGGGCCTTTTGCCGACGAACATATTTACGCGCTCCTTTTGCCAACCGTTGTTTGGACATTATTGTAGCTGTTTATTTCATCTTATTTCAATCTATTATAGCAAGAAATAAACAACAAATCAAATACTGCTTTCCCGCGTCAAGCGATTATGACCGCTTAGATTAACTTGAATCTCCGATAAAAACTAGGCCGATTTTTATCTGTCAGAACCAGATTTTTCAGGACTGGACGGATTTTGGGAAATAAAATCCGCTAAACGGCGGCGGGGGGATCACCGCGCCATTTTTCGCCGTTGCGCGGTGATCTTGTTAACTCGCGAATCTGGAATTCGCTTTAAAAATCAAATTAAACTCGATTGCCCTTTTTAAACATCATCCAAAGTATTAAAATGGCACCGGATAAAACCATTAAATCGGCCAAATTAAAAGCCATCGAGACTAGGGGCCAAAAAAAATAATCTATTATCAGTCCGCCTTTAAAGCGATCCAGTAAATTACTAAAAGCGCCAAATAAAATCAAAGTGAAGCTCGCGATATCAATTATCTTTTTCCGGCGATATGCGTCAAACAACTTAAAGACTGCTATTCCTAAAATCGCAATTAAGAAAAAATAAAATAGCGACCCTTGTAAAGGAATTGAGAAGGCGATGCCGGGATTTTTAAATAAAAAAAATCTGACGGGAAAATTCTCGTCAGACAGGCTAGAAATGGCCAAGATTTTAAAAATCCTGTCTAAAATAAAAAGAAATAGAATTGGGATATTAATCTGAATGACTAATTTGAGGAAAGGCCTATTTCTAAAAACGGGGAATTTTTTAAATCTCATGTTCTTTGTCTTTACATGAAAGACAGTATCGAGCCGTCGGCAATATCTCTAAACGTTTTCTATTTATTTTCCGGCCGCAGCCCTCACAGATTCCATATTGACCGCCGATTATTTTGTTTAAAGTTAATTCAACCGCCGCCAAAGAATTTTCCAAATTCTTTTGCAAGGAAAGGTTGTCGACAAAAGCCGCCACTTCCTCAGCGTTTTCGTCATCAGCCCGTCCATACTCGGGAAATTTTACCTTATAATCATTTTTGTTTAAACCGCTCTTTTCGGCTATTTCTTCAAGCTGTTTCTTTATTACAGAACGCCGTTCTTGCAAATCTTTTTTAATCGACATTAAAAAATTTTTAAGCATAAATAAATTTTTTTAAAATTAAAAAACAAATCGTTATTCAGTGTTTGTTCTTTTTAAATAAGAATAAGAGATCAAAGACAAGTCGTTGATCTTAATTATTTTGCTTAAAGATAACAATCCCTTTAAATAAAAAATGAGGGTAGACAAATTTTAATCAACGGCAGTATTTTATACCCAAAAGGGGAATAAGGGCAATAGGAGTTATCCACAATAAACCAAAAGGGTTAAAATCCGCAAATTAAAAGTTTATTCGGCGTTTAATTGTCCGCTGGCGCGGAGACATCCTTCCAATCCTTTTTTCTCCGTCTCGATTATCATTAAGTCTTTCAGTTTCGCTTTATCAAAAATAAAATATACTCCTTTATTAAAATTCTTTTTTCTAAGATAATAAGAAAAACAAGAATCCATCTCTTTAATCATATTTTTAATCAAAGACAAGTCGTCGGCCACAAAACTGTACTGTTCATCTTGCCAAATGACAATTTCAGAAAAGACGGCGGCGCCTTCGTTCTCTCTTTTTTCTCCGCCCACCCCTTCTTCCTGCCAATAACGCACTTTTATTCCCCCAATCTCTTCACTTTTAAAACTAACCGATTGGGGATCGATGACTGATTCGATAAAAGTCGTCCCGTCCGGCAGAATCACTTGTTTTTCCTCTGGCCGGCTCGAAGCCAGTCCAATTTTAATTTTTTCTTCCAAAGAATTCAGCGGTTCAATCTTCTTAAAAACAAAAATAAACCGGGGTTTGGAAAAGTTTTCGGCTTCAAATAACGAAACGCGGCTAATGATATCTTCCGAATTCAAATTGATGAGATTAACCCCTTGAAAGAAATCTGAAAAATTATTCGAAAAATCAATCTTAAAAAATACCGGTTCTTCTTTAAGCCCGGTTTCCGTTGAAGCGGACTCCATTATTCCGCCGGGTAACCAAGCGAGATAAGACTGCCTAAATTTTTCTGGAAAAATTTTGCGGGGAAAAGTAAAAATGATAAAAATAATTAAAAGAAAAACGGATAAAACAAAAATTATTCTTCTCTGAATAAATTTCATAGTTTGATTATTATAGCGTTTTTTTATATTTTTACCAGCGTTGTCATATCTTTTACTCTCCTTAACCGTTTGTAAAAACGTCGCTAAAATCCAGAAAAAATAAATAAATCGACGCCGAAAAGACAAAGTAATTGACGATTAAACTAAAAGTACTTGCTATTTCAGCGGAAATTTGCTAGTATTTCAAAAAACGCTATTATTTATAATAAATAAGATGATAATTTAAACTAAATTTTTAAAAATGCAAGAGACAACCAATAAAAAAGACTACATCAATTTAATTAAATCTTTACCCAAAGCCGGAGATTTAGTTGAATGTCAAGTTCTTGAAATAGGACGTAATGAAATTTATTTAGACATCAATGGACTGACTACCGGAATAGTCAGGGGTCCCGAACTTTTTGACGAGTCGGGCGAATTTTCAAATCTGAAAAAAGGAGACAAAATTTTAGCCACAGTTATTGATTTAGAAAATGAAAGAGGATTAATCGAACTGTCTTTTCGCCAAGCAAGTCATAAAAAAGCCTGGAATAAGCTGGAAGAATTGGCTCAAAAAGACGAGCTGATTACGGTAAAAATAACCGACGCGAATAAAGGCGGACTTATTATTTATTATGGCAAATTGCAGGGATTTCTTCCCGTCTCCCAATTAAAACCGGATCATTATCCGCGGGTTGAAGGAGGCGATAAATCAAAAATTTTGGAAAAACTCAAATCTTTTGTCAATCAAGAAATGAAAGCCAAAATTATCACCGTTGACGAAAAAAATGGCAAATTGATCGTTTCGGAAAAAGAAATTTCTCAAACAGGACAGGGCGGACAAAAAAAATATAAAATTGGAGACGTGGTGGAAGGAAAAATCAGCGGCTTGGTGGACTTTGGAGCCTTTATCACTTTTGATAAAAGTCAAGAAGGATTAATTCATATCTCAGAATTGGCTTGGCAAAGATTAGATAAGCCTCAGGACGTCGTTAAAATAGGAGACAAAGTAAAGGCGGAAATAATCGGTATTACCGAGGATAATAAAATTTCCCTATCTCTTAGAAGGTTGATCGAAGACCCTTGGAAAAAAGTAAAGGAAAGGTATTCGCTGGGGCAAGAAGTCGAGGGCAAGGTCTTAAAAATAAATCCTTTTGGATTTTTCGTCGAACTTGATCCGGAAATCCATGGATTGGCTCACATTTCGGAACTTTCAAAAGAACCGATAAAAGATATTAAAAAACTCGCTAAGGTTGGCGACGTTTTAAAGTTTAAAATTGTTTCCATCGAACCCGACGACCATCGGCTTGGTTTAGCCTTAATAAAAGATTTAAAAACGTCCAAAAGCTAAACCGGCTAATTCTTAAAACTTGACAATTGAAATTATGAAGTCGTTATTAAAAAATTTTCTTATCTTCTTAATAATTTTCTTGATTATCTCCGGTTTATTTAGTTTATTGAACGCCAAGGCGGAAAAAACCCAAGAAATAAGTTTAGACCAATTAATCCAAAAGGTTCGCCTGGGAGAAATTAAAAAAATAGTCATCGAAGAAGACAAACTAAATCTGACGCTTGAAAATGGAAGCAATCAATTCGTCTTTAAAGAACCAAATGAATCGTTGATTGAATTGTTGAATAATTACGATATTTCTCCCGATCAAATTTCAAAAATATCAATTAGTATAAAAAATACTCAAGGAAAGAGTATTCTTTTTAATATTCTTCTGCCCCTTGCTTTTCCTTTATTAATTTTTATCGGTTTAATTTATTTCTTTTCTCGTCAAATAAAAGGAGCCGGAATTCAGGCTTTTAAATTCGGCGAGAGTCAAGTCAGGACAATCGATCCTAAAGATAAAAAAATTAAAACCACATTTAAAGACGTGGCTGGGGTTGAAGAATCAAAAGAAGACTTAAAAGAAGTAGTTGATTTCTTAAAAAATCCCAAGAAATATGTCGCTCTTGGAGCTAAGATTCCAAAAGGAATTTTATTGGTAGGGATGCCCGGTACGGGGAAAACTCTCTTGGCTCGAGCCGTGGCTGGAGAAGCTGGCGTTCCCTTTTTTCATATTTCCGGTTCGGAATTTATTGAGATGTTCGTCGGCGTCGGGGCCAGCCGAGTAAGAGATCTTTTTCATAAAGCCAAAAAAAATCTCCCTTCCATTGTTTTTATTGATGAATTGGACGCCGTCGGACGCCAGCGAGGCGCCGGTTTAGGAGGCTCGCATGATGAAAGGGAACAAACCCTGAATCAAATTTTAGTCGAGCTTGACGGCTTTGAACCCAATATCGGATTGATCGTTATGGCCGCCACTAATAGGCCCGACATTCTTGATCCTGCCTTGCTTAGACCCGGGAGATTCGACAGAAAAATTATTCTTGATTTACCCGATCTTAAAGCCAGAGAAGCTATTTTAAAAATTCACAGCCGCGGCAAACCTTTGGCAAATAGCGTGAATTTAAAAAGAGTGGCGGAGAGAACTCCGGGTTTCACCGGCGCCGATCTTGAAAATCTTTTAAATGAGGCCTCTATTTTGGCGGCCAAAAGAGATAAAGAGAAAATTAATCTCTCAGAGATATTAGAGAGTATTGAAAGAGTTGTTCTTGGTCCGGAAAGAAAAAGTCATTTTCTCTCAAAGAGAGAGAGAGAAATCGTCGCCTATCACGAAGCTGGTCACGCTATCGTTTCTTATTTTCTCCCTGGTTGCGATCCGGTTCAAAAAATATCCATCATTGCCCGAGGGCGAGCAGCCGGTTATACCTTAAAAATGCCAGAAAAAGATAAATTTTTACGGACAAAATCCGAATTTCAAGATGATTTAACCGCTTTATTAGGCGGTTATGCTAGTGAAGAAAAAATATTTGGCGAAGTTACTACCGGCGCGGCAGACGATCTTTCTCAAGCCACGCAACTAGCTCTTAAATTGGTTACCCAATATGGAATGAGTATCTTGGGTCCAAGAACTTTTGGCGAAAAGGAGGAGCTTGTTTTTCTTGGACGGGAAATTTCCGAAAGAAGAGATTACTCTGAGAAAACAGCTGAATCTATTGACAAAGAGGTTTCAAGAATCATCGACTCCTGCCATAATAAAGCTAAAGATATTTTGGAAAAAAATAAAGAAAAACTTCAAAGAATCGCCCAAATTCTTTTAAAGAAAGAAACTCTAGAAAAAGATTTATTTGAAAAATTAATTAAAAATTAAAGACGATTGGTTAATAAAAAATACTAAAACATATGGAGTTGCGCCCTTTAATTAAAAAAGCGTGGAACCTTGTCTGGCAAAATCCTTTTCTATGGCTTTTAGGACTTTTTTCTATTTTTTTCAATAATAACGAATTTAATTTAGTTATTGTTAATTTTAAAAGAATTAATAATTGGATTGACCAATTAGTCACTTTTAATGCCCTTAAAACATATTTTCAACAAAGTTTTTCTGATTCCATTTTGAAACTACTCTCAACTCCAAATATCATTTATTACTTTATTTTTGCCGCTATTATAATCACTCTTTTTTTATTTTTATCTCTTATTTCTCAAATTTTTATTGTTTTCTGGGTTAAAAACGATTCAAGCTTCAAAATAAAATCTTTTATCTCAAAATCTTGGAGAAGGGGTTTAAAAAAACTTTTTCCAATAATAGGAATTCGCTTAATTACCTTTTTAATTATTTATAGTTTTCTTCTTTTTTTAAGTTTACCCTTCTTTTATAAAGTCCCGATTCCAATTATTATTTATATCATTATTTTCCTTTTAGCGCTTTTTCTTTTGTCTTTTATCGCCCGTTATGCCACTTTCTTTATTATTATAAACAATGAAAAATTTTTATCCTCCTTTAAAAAGGGGGTTTTATTCTTTTTAAAAAATTGGCTTAAAACCATAGAAATCTCCGTTATTCTCTCTTTAACTCTTATTTTTTCCGAATTAATATTTTTCTTTATCCTTATTGGTTCTTCTCTTCCTATTTCTATTTTATTGAATTTTGTTTCTTATTTAAATCACCCTTTGATTTTCTTAGGAGTCATGGTATTTTTAGCGACTATTTTAAGTTTTTTATTTATTCTCATAAATTCTATTCTCTCCGCTTTTCAATTTTCTGTTTGGACATTATTTTTTATAAAATCGTTTTCCCGTGACTTAGACTGAATTGTCGGTTAATTTTAAATACAATATACAATATCTTGTGAATTTTTTGTAGAAAAAAATAGTATAAATTCTAATAAATTCGTTTTTAATTTAAAATCTTTACTTATTATTTACTTTCTATCCCCTTATTTTCTTTATTTTATTAATCTTCGAATTTTTATATTAATCTTTATTTAACAGTATTTTTTTCTTTTTTCCCCTTTTACACCTATTCTATTATTATTAATTCTAAATATTAATAAAATAATACATAAAAATAATCTTATGAAATTTTCATGCCTTCAAGAAAATCTTATCCAAGGATTAAATATAGTTTCAAGAATCGCTAGTTCCAATAAATCTAATCTTCCTATTTTAAATAATATATTATTGACAACGGAAGATGGATTTTTAAAATTAAGCACAACTAATTTAGAAATGGCAATAGAAACCAAAATAAGGGCAAAAATAAAAGAACAAGGGAAAATTACTATTCCGGCCCAATTATTCAATAATTATATAGGATTTATTTCTGAAGACGAAGTATTGGATTTTGAAATTATTAAAAATGAAATAAGTATTAAAAGTAAAGATCAAAAAACAAAAATAAAAGGAATTAGCGCCGAAGAATTTCCTATTATCCCCCAAATTGAAAATCAAGAAGAATATATTTTAAAAAGTTCTATTTTAAAAGACGCTTTAGAAAAAACAATTTTCTCTATTTCTTTTTCCGAAGTAAGAATTGAATTAAGCGGAGCTCTTTTTTCTTTTAACGACCCGATGGAAAATAAATTGACCATAGTGGGAACAGACAGTTATCGTTTAACGGAAAAACAAATATCCATGGAAAAAACGAAATTAAAAACAAAAAAGAGCGTTATTATTCCGGTAAAAACTCTTCAAGAAGTCCTGAAAATTATCAAAGATAAAGAAAATGTGGAAATTCAAGTGTCGGAAAATCAAGTTTTATTTATTTATGGCGAAACACAAGTGATTTCCCGGCTTATTAGCGGGGAATTTCCGAATTATAAACAAACTATTCCCGAATCTTATAAAACAAAAGCGATTATAAATAGAGAAGATTTTTTAATGGCCGCCAAAAGATCCAGTTTTTTCGCCAGGTCGGGAATAAACGACATAAATTTAAAATTTTTACCAAAAGAAAATCAAATAATAATATTTTCTCTGAATAGCCAAATTGGAGAAAATAAAACCACTTTAAAAGCGGATATTACAGGAGAAGATAACGAAATTGTTTTTAATCATCGTTATTTGATTGATGGCTTGTCTAATATAAATGGAAAAGAAATAAGTTTAGAAATAGTTAATGACGATACGCCGGGTTCTCTTAAACCGCTCGACGACAAATTTTATTTATATTTGATAATGCCAATAAAAAATAACTAATTAAAATAATCCATAATTGGAATATTGTTTGAATACCGAGATATTTCAATTTATCGGAGTATTCGCATAAATTCTAGATTGGGATTATATTATGAGGTTTTATTATGAATAAACAGGAATTAGTCGAGAGTTTAGCCACTAAAGCCAATACTTGTTCTAAAGCGGAAGCGGCTAAGTGTTTGAATGCCTTTATTGATATTGTTAAGGGCACTTTGAAAAAGGGACAAAAAGTCTGTATTGCCGGCTTTGGAACTTTTTCAACTAAAATGAGAAAAGCGAGAAGAGGAGTAAATCCTCAAACTGGAGCTAAAATTCAGATTCCCGCCGCTAAAGTGGTAAAATTTTCTGTTGGCAGCGCTTTTAAAAAAGCGGTTAAGTAATCAACTAGAAAGAATAAAATTTATTCTTTAAAATTAGTTTTATCGCTAAAAAATTCCGGTATGAGCCGGAATTTTTTAGTTTATTTATTTTAACGATTTTTAAAAGAATCCGCCCACCAGGAATCGAACCTGGAACCGTCAACTTAAGAGGTTGCTGCTCTGCCAATTGAGCTATGGGCGGTAAAAAAATAAATCGATTATCTTCGATTATAATTTATTTTCAAAAATTTTTCAACAGAAATTTTGACTCGGTCGTGTCGCTGACAATTTCAAGTTTTTCTTTGGCGG
>CAZOLB010000014.1:0-15247 GCA_964580825.1 uncultured Gammaproteobacteria bacterium | reverse complement strand
CAAACACCACCCAAAAAGAGTTTTTCAAATGAAAAACTCTTTTTGATTCACTTGAATTTTTAAAGCCGTTTTTTGGCGTTCTTGCTTGCCCTTATAAAGGGTGATAGAATAGAATCAACCAAGTAAAAACGAATAATTTTATCAATAACCATACATACTTCGCCTAAAAACGAGTTGGGTGAAATAAATTTTTTAGAATTTTATATTTTTTCCCCCTACATTATGAAACATATTCATTTAAAAGATTCATGGATAATAAAAGCTCCCATTGAGGAGGTTTTCAACGTTATTACTGATTTTGAAAATATGCCCAAAAATTTTCCTAAGGTTGCCGAGTCGGTCATTATTACGAAAAGAGAAGGTAATAATTTGGAAATTGACGCTCAAGTAAAATCTTTTGGCGCCAGCTTTCCTGTCAAAATGAAAACAAAAATTCTCCCGCAAAAAGGCTTTATTTCCGATAATCAGAGTTTGAGGTTCGGCACATCAGGGCATGAGGAGTTATTATTGGAAAAGGCGGGAGACAACACAAAAATCAACTATGTTTACGAGGTTGATATTCATAAAAAGTGGCTGCGAATTATTGCCAGGCCGCTTATCAGCTGGTTTGCCATAAAAGCCTGGGAAAGGGCTGTTGTGGATGAACTGAGAAAAATTTTAGAAAAATAAAATGAAATAAACTTGGGTAAAAATTTATATCCGATAATTTCATTTTACCTTCTTCTTCTGACCCGTCCGTTTTTGACAAATTCAGTTATGTCTTGAATCTTAATTTAAGGCTTAGGGTTTGCTGAAACGGCAAACCCCTTTTTAATCGATGACGTTTCGATTAAATTTTTATTCTTTCCGTCCTTGTAAGTAAAAAAAAGAAGTGTATAATTAGGAATAAAGATAAAAATTTATTTAATTGATTTATGGGGAAAATTGTCGTTAATCCGCAAAAAATAGACGAGGTTTTGGAGCGCGGCACTATTGTTGAAATCCTGCCGACAAAAAAGGAATTTCGGGAAGCGCTTTTAAGCGGCCGAAAAATGAGATTTTATATCGGCTTTGACGCCACTTCGCCGACCCTGCATCTCAGTCACGCCAAAAATTTTATTTTAATGGAAAAGTTCCGAAAACTCGGCCATGAAGTCATAATCCTTTTTGGCGATTTTACGGCCAGAATCGGCGACCCGAGCGGGCGAGGTTCGGCTAGAAAACAGCTGTCCCGCGAAGAGGTTGTCCAAAATGTCCTTAAATGGAAAAAATTAATCAAGCCGTTAATGGATTTTGGGGCTAAGGAAAATCCGCCCAAAATAAAATATAACCATCAATGGCTTTCAAAATTGAATTCCGAGGATTTAATTAATTTGGCGGGAAATTTCACGGTTCAACAAATGCTGGCGCGGGATATGTTTCAAAAGAGGTTAAAAGAGGAAAGACCTATATATTTGCATGAATTCTTATATCCTTTAATGCAGGGATATGATTCAGTGGCAATGAAAGTGGACGTTGAAGTTTGCGGCACTGACCAGATTTTTAACGCTTTGGCCGGCCGAACCTTGCTTAAAAAAATAACTGGCAAAGACAAATATGTCGTCGCTGTGACTTTGATGGAAAATCCGAAAACTGGCGAACTAATGTCCAAAAGCAAAGGAACCGGCGTTTTTTTGGACGCTTCGGCCGAAGATATGTACGGCCAAGTTATGTCCCAATCCGACGAGATGATTGAGATATTATTCGTGAATAACACTTATTTATCCCTGAACGAGATAAAGGAATTAATGAAGTTGTCTAACCCGAGAGACGCCAAAATGCGGTTGGCTTTTGAGATTACTAAGATTTTTTACGGACTTAAAGGAGCAGAAAGGGCTCAAGAGCATTTTATAAGAGTTATTCAAAAAAAACAAATTCCCGACAAGGTGACGGAGTTTAGAGTAGATGAATCGGAAATGGATATTGTCTTATTGCTTTTTAAAACCGGCCTGGCTAAAAGCAAAGGCGAAGCCCGAAGATTAGTCCGCCAAAAAGCTGTGAAAATTGACGGCCAGCCGGCGGTTGAAGAGAAAAAAGTACTTGTCTCCGACAAGGGTTTTATTCTTCAAAGAGGTTCAAGGCGGTTTATAAGAATATTAAGAAAACGTTAGTTATGAAGATTATTAAGTATCTCATTGGTAAAATTATTCCCTTTAATAAAGTGGTTAAAGTTTTAATTCTTTCCGACCTTTTTTTACTTTTTGGTTGGGGACTGGTAACCCCGATTTTGGCGATTTTTATCACTGAAAGCGTTAAGAGCGGAGACGCCAAGGTGGCCGGGATCGCCACCGGTATTTTTTGGCTGGGAAAATCCGTTATTCAAATCCCCATTGCTCATTATTTAGATAAGAAACGCGGAGAAAAAGACGATTATCGCGCCATGATTGCCGGAACGATTTTGTCCGGCTTTGTGCCATTAGGTTTTATTTTTGTTTCTTTACCCTGGCATTTGTATTTATTGCAAGGGATTTACGCCATGGCCATGGCTTTTGCTGTTCCTTCTTGGTCGGCGATTTTTACCCGCCATATTGACAAAGGCAAGGAGGCGCTAACTTGGGGAGTGGAAAGCTCTAGTTGGGGCATCGGCACCGGAGTGGCGGGCATTATCGGCGGCCTTGTCGCCAATTCATTCGGCTTTAAACCTCTTTTTATCGGTGTTTGTCTTTTTAATTTTGTGGCCGCTGCCTTACTTTTTTTAATCGCCAAAAACGCGTCTCTTCAAAAAGAAATTTATTCGGCGATTACGCCCGATCCGCGTCTTCCTTGGGGGAGATAGATTCGCATATTTTGACTTGACGCAAATTTACCCTTGATTTATAATCAAAGACAGTTGATTTATTAAACAACCAAATATTATTATATATTATGTATCTCGTTCCAACGGTTATTGAGAAATCTAATTATGGCGAACGAGCTTATGATATATATTCTCGGCTTTTGAAAGAAAGGATTATTTTTCTTGGAGACACGATTACCGACGACGTGGCCAATACGATTATCGCCCAACTTCTGTTTCTGGAGAGCGAGGACAAGAATAAAGACATTAAGCTCTACATTAATACCTTAGGCGGTTCAGTAACCGCCGGTTTGGCTATTTACGACACAATTCAGTATGTTAAGCCCGATGTGATAACTATTTGTATTGGCATCGCCGCTTCAATGGGGGCGGTGCTTTTGGCCGCCGGGAAAAAAGGAAAACGACTTGTCTTGCCCAATGCCGAAATTATGTTGCATCAAGTAATGGGCGGGGCGGAAGGTCCGGCGGCGGATATTAAAATAAGAGCTGAACATATTCTGAAAATTAGGAATAGAATTAATAAAATATTGGCCAAACATACTGGACAGTTGTTGTCTAAAATAGAAAAGGACACCGATCGTGATTTTTATATGACCGCTGAAGAAGCGAAGAAATACGGTCTTTTGGATAAAATTATCGGTTAGATAATAGGGAAATATTTTTTTTGTTAAAGCCGAGCAAATCCCGTCAAAATTTCATTCTTTGACCTTAGGGCAGCATCGCTTTGGTCTAAGATGGCAAAATTGTTTTGACAGGGATAAGAGTCTCGGTTTTTTTAATTGAGTTATAAACCAATAAGTTAAAGTTGATTAAAAATTTAAATCTTAAATCTAAATAATATGACTTACATTCTTATTCTTATTTCCGCCGTTTTAGGCGTGTTGGTCGGCTCGTTAGTCCGTCAGCAGATAGCCAAAAAACAAACACTGTCCGCAGAAGCCAAAGCGAGAGATGTTTTAACCAAAGCTAAAGTCAGGCAACAAGAGATTTTTTTTAAGGCGCGAGAAGAGGCGCTAAAAATTATTGATGGAGCGAAAAAAGAGGAAGTAACCCGGCGGCAAGAGGTAAAACAATTGGAGGAACGATTGGAAAAAAGACAAAATCTTTTTGAGAAAAAGATTTTTGAATTGGAAAATCGCCAAAGAGATTTGGCCGCTCAGGCCGACAGATTAGAAGAAGCTAAAGAAAAAATCCGCCGGCTATACGAAGAGGCCAGGAAAGAACTGGAAAGAGTTGCCGGTATGACCAGAGAAGAGGCGAAAAAGACGCTTTTGGACAGCGTGGAGAGCAAAATGAAAGACGATCTTTTGGCGAGAATCAAAAAAATGGAGGAATACGGCGCTGAAGAAATGGAAAGGCGGGCAAAAAATCTGATGACTTCGGCAATTGAGCGTTATGCCTCGTCTCATGTGGCTGAGGTGTCAACAAGCTCGGTTGCTTTATCTTCGGACGAAATGAAAGGGAGAATTATCGGCCGCGAGGGACGCAATATAAAAGTGATAGAGCAATTAACCGGCGTCGAAGTGATTATCGACGATACTCCCGGAGTGGTTATTGTTTCAGCGTTTAATCCTATCAGACGCGAGTTGGCTAAAGAGGTTTTGGAGAAATTGATTGCGGACGGGCGCATCCAACCTTCGCGTATTGAGAAGATTGTCGAAGACACAAAAAAAGAATTGGCTAAAAAAATCAAACAAGCGGGCGAGGACGCGACTTATCAAACGGGGATTGCCGGCCTAGACCCCAAGTTAGTTCAGGTTCTTGGAAGGTTAAAATTCCGTACCAGCTATGGACAAAATGTCCTTTTACATTCTATTGAGGTGGCTAATTTGTCGGCGATGCTAGCGGCGGAGTTGGGAGCCAACGTCGCTTTGGCTAAAAAAGCCGGACTTCTTCACGATATTGGTAAGGCGGTTGATTTTGAGGTTCAAGGAACGCATCCGGAAATTGGCAGAGAATTGGGGCAAAAATACGGCTTATCTCAGGAATTGATTACGGCGGCGATGTCTCATCATGATGATCATCCTCCAACCTTGGAAGGGGTGATTGTTAAGGTGGCGGACGCCATTTCTGGCGGTCGGCCGGGCGCACGAAGAGACAGTTATGAAGAGTATATAAAGAGATTGGAAGAGTTAGAGAGTTTGGCAAAAACCTTTGAGGGGATAGAAAAGGCCTATGCTATCGCGGCCGGACGGGAATTGAGAGTTTTTGTTAGGCCTCAGGAAATCGACGACTTGGCGGCTTATAAATTGGCCAGAGGTATCGCGGATAAAATAGAAGATGAGATAAAATATCCGGGCGAAATCAAAGTAACGGTCATTAGAGAAAATAGGGTCGTTGAATACGCCAGATAAAAGATAGCTCGGCGTTTTCGCGCCGGAATTCGGTGACATTTTTGATATTTGTGGTATAATGAAGGCGAAAACCAAAAGGTAATATAATTTTTCGGCGTGGAGAATGACGGTAACCTAAAATCAGACAAAGGGCATTGTTTATAGCAGGGTGTATAGGAATTAATGTCTTGTCTTTTTCCAAGATTTTTGTTTTTTGACATATCGTTTTGATTTTTGATTTTTTAATTTTTATTTTAGCGAAGATTTTATGCCTAAAAGAACTTATCAGCCTAAAAAACGAAAAAGAGCCAAAACGCACGGTTTTTTAGTGCGAATGCGGACTAGATCCGGAAGGAATGTTTTAAAAAAAAGGAGAAGTAAAGGAAGAAAGCGCTTAACCGTCTAGCGTCGCAAAACTACGGACAGAATCAATAAAACGAATAAAATTTATATTTGATTCATGGTATTTATATAATTTTTCCTCTGGCCGGCGGGGATTGAAAAGCCGAGTGCCGCAATGGTTATGTTGGCTAAACAATATCGTTTAATTAAAGATAAGGATTTCGTCAGACTAGCTCATCGTGGCCAAGCTGTTTTTTGTCCGGAAATGGGGCTTAAGTGGGTAAAAAACGACCTTCCTTATTCTCGTTTTGGAGTGGTTGTTTCTTTAAAAGTAGATAAAAGGGCGGTCGCCCGCAATCGGCTTAAAAGGGTGATTAGAGCCGTTTTAAGAGAAAATTTTTTAATGTTTAGACGAGGTTTTGATTTTATGATTTTAACCAGAGCCGAAGCCAAGGGTTTAAATTATACTCAGATTAAAGGGAAAATATTCCGTCTTTTTGAAAAGGGCGGACTGATACAATTAGAAAAGTAAAATTATTATAGTCGTTTATGCCCCTGGGTAAGATTCCATTTTTGTCAAGCAGCATGATTTCCGCTTGGGTCAGATTATGGGTTTTAAAGTTAATTCGTTTTTATCAAAAAACTCTTTCGCCCGACCACGGGCCATTTTCCATTTTTCATCCTTGGCCAGGCGTTTGCAAGTTTAGGCCAACTTGTTCGGAATACGCTTATCAAGCCATTGCCAAATACGGACTTTTAAAAGGCGGCTTTAAAGCCCTGGGTCGCATTTTAAGATGTCATCCCTGGTCGCATGGCGGTTGGGATGAGCCATAAAAAGAAAAGCCCGGAAATCTAAATTATTTTTTGTTTGTCATTTCAGGATTTATATCTATAATTAAACGAGTATTATTGAAAAAATATGGGAGAAATTTTTAAAACCTTGCTTTATCAGCCCTTGTTGAACCTATTGGTGTTTTTTTATAATATCATTCCTGGCCATGATTTAGGCGTGGCGATTATTATTTTAACGGTCCTGATAAAGGCATTATTACTTCCTTTGTCGCGAAAGGGGGTTAAGGCGCAAAAGTCGCTCCAAAATATCCAACCGGCCCTGGAGGCGATTAAAAAGAAATATGCCGGAGACAAGGAAAAACAAACTAAGGCGATAATGAATTTTTATAAAGAAAATAAGGTTAATCCTTTTTCGTCCTGTTTGCCGCTGTTGATTCAATTGCCTATTTTAATCGCCGTTTATCGGGTTTTCAGGGTTGGTTTGACTGAAAGCGTTTTGCCAGTTTATTCTTTCATTTCTAACCCCGGCATTCTCAATGTTTTGTCTTTTGGTTTTTTAGATTTATCGCACCCGAATATTTTTTTGGCGTTTATTACCGCCGTTTGCCAGTATATCCAAACAAAAATTTTGGCGGTTCATAAACCGGCTAAAGAACTTGTGAAAAAAGACGAGGCTAAAGACGAGAACATGGCCTCGATGATGAATAAGCAGATGAAATTTATGATGCCGATAATGACGCTTTTTATCGGCATGACTTTGCCCAGCGGCTTGATGCTTTATTGGTTGATCAGTATTTTAATTGGGATTTTAGAGCATAAATTGATTTCTTCCTCGATTAAACCCGTTGAAAAAGCGTTGGGTTGAGTTTAGATCCGTTATAAAAAATTTCTGTTTCGTTATTCATATGAATTTAGCCATTATTTTGACAAAAATGTTATTAGATGGCCTGCGAAGTATTTTTTATTTTCCTGTTTGGTGGTATACGCGCGGTTTGAAAAAGAAATTTCTCGGTTTTATTACGGGAGTTAAAACTTCGTCCCATAACCTCGCCCTAACTGTCATGTTTAAATATCTTTTTAAGCCGATGTTTGGCGAGCGTTCAAAATCGGGGAGAATTATTAGTTTTTTTATGCGCCTTATTCTTTTATTTTGGCGTCTTTTTTTATTCGGCTTGGCTTTAGTCGGCCATTTGGCGTTTTTTATCCTTTGGTTGGTTCTGCCCGTGGTGGCGGTTTGGCAAATTATTATTCTAGCGGGAAAATAAATATCAGAATACCGGAGTATAAAAATTTAAAATGAATTATTATGGATTATATTCTCTGTCCACAATGCAAGGGAGAGGGGAATTTCAGGGAAAAGGTTTGCCGGACTTGTTCCGGGCTCGGAGTTTATTCTTGGTTTGGAGGATATCTTTTATTTTTAGACCGACCGATGAATTGGGACAAGAGATTCGCTCTGGGAATAAAAAGAGTATTGCAATTGATTCTCGGCGTGGCGGGAGTTATTTTCGGACTGTGGGGATTGATTTGTCTGATAAAAATGGCCGTCGGTTTTCGACTATTTTCCTTGGAGTTTTTAGAGCAATATTTCCTTTGGATAAATTTTGAACAAAAGGATTTGCTTTTGTTTTTTTGGTTATCGATTTTATTGGATTTGTATTTATTTTACGCTATTGAGCGAGGACGGGAAGAGCAGTGTAAAAATTGGCCGAAGTCAAGCCGAGAATCACTTAATCAGCCGAATGATTGGTTGGAAGTGAATCGTTTGCCGAGAAAATTTAAAATAAACGTGGACAGCGTTTTATCCAAACAGACGGTTAAGATATTATGGAGAGCCGTAAAAATGAGTCAAAAATTAAGGCACCAAAAAATAGAACCGATTCATATTTTGGCCGCCGGCTTGGCCGACAATGACGTCGCCCTGATGGTCGGTCGTTTAGGAATAGATTGGGCCGGTTTAAAAACTAGGGTAACCAAGGCCTTGCGTGATATTTCTCCGATGGCCGGCGGCAAAGGAGAATTTTATTCATTGGAAACCAAAAAGATTTTTTTAGCCGCTTATAATTTAGCCGGAATAAAAAAACGCACCGCTTTGTCTTCTTTGGAGATTTTGGAAGCGATGGTTGGAGAAGAGGGTCCGGTTAAAGAAATTTTTTACGATTTAGAAATTGAACCGGAACAAATAAAAAATGTCTGTCTCTGGATAGATGTTTATAAACAATTGGGACAAGAGTATCGTCGTTTTGCGAATCAATCTCGTTTCAAGCCCAAGGGGCCGATTAATCGGGCTTTTACAGCCGTGGCGACTCCTTATCTTGACGCTTATAGTCAAGATTTGACCCAATTGGCTCGAGTTGGTCGTTTTGGTTTTTGCATGGACCGGGAGAATGAAATGAAAGAAATATTTAGGATTATTGAAGGGAGCCGCCAAAGCGTGATATTGGTTGGCTCTCCGGGCGTGGGTAAAATGACAATTATTCAAGGTTTAGCCCGGAGAATGGTGACTGAAGAAGTCCCCAAAATCTTACAAGATAAAAGGTTGGTTAGCCTTGAGATTTCCAGTTTGATTGCCGGCGCGGCGCGACCGGGCGAAGTTGAAAAAAGACTGCAAATCATCATGGGCGAAATTGTTAAATCGGGAAATATCATTCTTTTCATTAAAGATATTCATAACATCGTGGGAATTAAAACCACGGAAGGAGAGCTTGATATTTCCGAGATTCTGGCCGATGCTTTAAAAAATAAAGCATTTTTAACTTTAGCCACTTCTACGCCGGTCGAATATCGGCGGTTAATCGAAGGCAAATCGCTAGAACAAGCCCTGCAAAAAGTGAATATTGAAGAACCGGATTTTAACGCCACAATTCAGATTTTGCAAGCCCAGACGGCAACGGTCGAGGCGACTGAGAAAGTATATTTTTCTTATGCCGCTTTAAGCCGGACGGTTGACCTTTCAATCCGTTATCTGCATGAGCGTTTTCTGCCGGAAAAAGCGATTAATCTTTTAAAGGAAGTGGCGATTATGGTTAAAAATAAACGCGGACAAAAAAGCGTTGTTCAGGCGGAAGACGTGGCCCAATTGGTGGCGGAAAAAACAAAAATTCCGGTGGCGAAAATTACTGAAAAGGAATCGGAAAAATTATTAAATCTTGAACAGCAAATACACCAGCGTTTAATTGATCAAAATGAGGCTGTTAATATGGTGGCGGCGGCTTTACGTCGAGCTCGGGCCGAGTTGCGGAGCGCTAAAAAACCGATTGTCAATTTATTATTTCTGGGTCCGACCGGAGTGGGAAAAACCGAATTAGCCAAGACAGTGGCCGAGGTTTATTTTGGCCGAGAAGATAGAATGATCCGTTTGGATATGAGCGAATATCAGGAAAAGTCCAGCCTTGGCCGTTTAATTGGCGTCCCGGGCGGTGATAAGGGCGGCCAATTAACCGAAGCCGCCCGACAAAATCCTTCGTCGCTTTTATTGCTTGATGAGATGGAAAAGGCGCATCCGGACATTTTAAACATTTTTTTACAAGTGATGGACGACGGTCGTTTAACCGATTCGTTGGGACGCACTCTTGATTTCACTAATATGATCATTATCGGTACTTCCAATGCCGGCACCGATTTCATTCAAGAAGAAATTACCAAAGGGACTTCGGTTGAAGCAATTACCGAAACTTTGGTTAGAGAGAAATTAAAATCGTATTTTCGTCCGGAATTTTTAAACCGTTTCGACGGCGTAATCGTTTTTAAGCCGTTGGGCAAAGAAGAAATAATTCAGATTACTAAATTACTTTTAATTAAATTAGCCAAACAGTTGGAACAAAAAGGCATTATTTTAAAGCCAACAGAAGAGGCGATTGTGGAAATCGCCGAAGCCGGCTTTGATCCGCTTTTTGGCGCTCGGCCTTTAAATCGGACAATTCAGAATCGAGTTAGCGACGTTTTAGCCAAATTTTTATTGACCGGCAAAATCGGCCGGCGGGACGTGGTGGTTTTGGAAAAGGGCGGGCAGATTAGAGTGGAAAAAGCCAAAAAAATATAAAAGATTAGTCGTTATGAAACGCAAGGTCCAAATATTTATAATTCACGGAGGCATGGTTTCCAAAAATAGGAAAGATTATTTGCGTTTTTTAAAAACAAGGAAAGTTTATCTTGAAAGGAGAGTGGAATGGCAAGACGACTATTTGGACGGGAAAATAGGGAGAAGTTTCGAAATTATCAGGCCGCGCATGCCCTTAAAAGAAAATGCGAGATATGGCGATTGGAAAATTCATTTTGAAAAATATATTCCTTTTTTGAGAAATCGCCTTGTTCTTGTCGGGATTTCATTGGGCGGAATTTTTCTGGCGAAATATTTGTCCGAGAATAAATTCCCTAAAAGAATACTTTCCACTTATTTAATTTGTCCGCCGTTTGACGAAACATTGCCTGGTAGAGGTTCGGCCGGAGGATTTAAACTTAGGCGGAATTTATCGTTGCTTGAGAAAAATTCTCCGCGGCTTGTCTTATTGTTTTCAAAAGATGACGATGTCGTTCCGGCGGTGGATGCAAAAAAATACGGAGCAAGGCTGAAAAACGCGAAAATCATAACTTATAAAAATAAAAACGGACATTTTCGAATATCCAGTTTTCCGGAACTTGTGAAGATGATTAAAAATGACGCGAAAATAAAATAAGTTTATCCTCGCGACTCTTGAAAGTTTTTTTCAATCTGGTATAATTAGAGAAAAATAATAGATAAATTTATGACTTCATTGGCGGTAATTAAAACCGGCGGAAAACAATATTTAGTGAAAAGGGGAGATATTCTAAAAGTGGAGAAACTCGATGCTAAAATTGGAGATAAAATTGAGTTTAAGGACGTTTTTTTGTTTTTCAATTCGGAAAAAACCGGCGTGAAAATTGGCCAGTCGGTTCTTAAAGCCGTTGTCGAAGCGGAGATTATTGCCCAGGAAAGAGGCAAAAAGGTGAAAATAGTCAAATATAAACCGAAGGTTCGTTATCATAAAAAACAGGGACATCGGCAATTGTATACTAAAGTGAAAATATTAAAAATAATGGCGGTTTAAATCGCCATTATTTTTAATATTTCTTATATCTTATCTATTAGATAAAATTTTTAAAGCTTGTTTGATTTTTTTTTCGGATTCAAGAATATCGGACGGAATTTTTCTGACGGCGTCTCGCGCTTGGGCCAACCCATAGCCCAGGCTGACGAGAGCGTCAATTACCAAGGCGTCGTTTTCCGCCCCGGAACTTTCCAGAGCGGTTTTTTCAACCTTTCCCTTGAGTTCAAGAATAATTTTTTTGGCGATTTTTGCACCAATACCCGAGACTCTGGTCAAGGTAAGGGAATTTTCTTCTAGAATGGCTTTTTCCAAATCGGATATCCGAACCAGAGACAGGATGTTTATTCCCAATCTTGGTCCGATTCCGGAAACGGAATTTAGAAGTTTGAAATATTTCAGTTCTTCTTCGGTTTCAAAACCGTATAATTCAACGGTTTCTTCGTTTTTTATCGCCAGAAAAGTGAATAACTTGAGCGTTTGGCCGATTTTTGTCTTTTCCCAAAGAGAATTGATTACAAAAATTTGATATCCCAGTCCATTGGTTTCAATGACTAAAAAATTTTTTTCCTTTTGGACGATTGTTCCCTTAATGGAATAAATCATAATTATTCGTTATTTTAATGTTATATTTTCGATATTTACTTATCCACAGTTGCCTTTAAAAACGGTTGTGCTACCATAATACGGCAATGCCCGAAAGGCATAAAAGAATTATAGCATAATATAATAATTTATTAATGGGCTGTTTCCGTTAACAATTGGATTTCTTGGGGTTGACAAATTTTTGAAAAACTTGTATAATAGTGACGCTCGTGAGATAATAAGCATAAACCGATCGGAGGAATTATAAACTTAAACGATCTTGTCATATGACGTACGAAAGTCCAAATTTTACTCCTTCGCCGGAGGTCAAGGAGGTTAATCGGTCGGAAAGAGATATGAGAAACTTTTCCGAGGCGCTTTTGCAGAGGTGGGAAAATCCACAGGAGGAAACTAGTATTTTCTACGAGACGATGGTAAAGCGCAATGAAGGAGTTCTTGAAACTTATTCCGATACGAATATCAAAAGAGCGTATGAAATTTCGATGCAATTAATGGATGTGTCAAGAAAAAACCCAAAACAAGTTAGAAGTCTGATTGAGAATGGCGGAGAAGCCGAGGCATAAGTCGGCCTCGGAGGTATTCTTTTAGTGGAATTCTATGAGTAAGATATTAGACAAATTGCGTCAGATTATTGTCTCGTCGACCCAGATTTCTTCAGCTGACCAAAATGATTTGCTTGTTTTTCTGCCGATTTTACCCGAAACGGCACTTGAAGATCTTTATGAGATTTTTGATAAAAATCCCAAAATAATCAAGGAATTTAACGAGGATTTTAAGTCGAGATTGGATATTTTAATTGATGGTCGTGATAAATGGGATAAGCTAATCGCCCATGAGGAGGAAATGCTCAGAGAAGAGGAAGAGGGGCTTTTATAAAAAATTATATAAAAAATAAGATACGTTTTTAGCAATTTATGCCGATTAAAAAAGCCGCTGTCAAGTCGCTTCGTCAGACAAAAAAGAAAGAGGAGCGCAATCGTAAGATTAAACAGAATATCAATTGGCTGGAACGCCAATTTTTAAAAATGGTCTCTTCTAATAATAAAAAAGAAGCGGCCGATTTTTATTTAAAATTGCAAAAAGCGTTCGATAAAGCCGCCCAAAAGGGGGTGGTGAAGAAAAATAAATCTTCTCGCAAAAAATCTCGTCTTGCTCAAAAACTTAATTTAATGAAATAGTTCTGGAAATTGGGGGCGAAAAGTTAAGATTTAACGATTAACAGATTCAACAAGACGCTTGGGTTGATGGGCCGAGTTTTACGCAAAAGATCTATCTCTAATAATTGTTGATAGATTTTTTTTAATCCTTCCAAAGTGTAGTTTTTTTCCTGCTCTAGCGCTTTTTGGCATACATAGGGATGCATTTTAAGCCGTTTTGCCAGTTCGCGAGAAGAGAGAACTGGGCTATTTTTGAGGCATAATTTAGTCCGAAATATGGTGCGATACTGGTGGGTGAGCATCGAGAGCAGATAATCGATCTTTGCTCCATTTTCAAATTGATCCGACAGGAGCCGAAGGGCTAAAACCTTATTTTTCCGCCCCAGCGCATCTATGAGCCGCCAAATATTTTGTTCTGTTTTGGGGATAATGACGTTTTTTAAATCTTCAAAATGAACATTCAGCGAATCGTTTTGTAGGGAAACGATTTTGTTGGTTTCGTTTTTGAGCGACCAGAGATCGTTGCCATAGATATTCGCCAAAAGGTCTATGGTTTTCGTTTCAATTTTTATTCCTTGCTTTTCAAATTCTTTTTTAATCCAAATTTTTACTTCGCGAAGATTTAAAGGTTTAAATTCTTCGGCGTATTTTTTCTTCTTTAAAAATTGGTATAATTTTTTTTGAGACGGAGATAATTCGCCGAGACGGACTTCATTGTCCCAAAAGACGATAATATTGTCCTTTGAAACGCCATTTTTCGTTTTCGCCTCCGCCGATTTTTTTAAAATACTCATTATCTCGCGGACGACAATTTCATTTTTTTCTCGGTCTTGAGGATTTCGCTCGGCTGAAAGCAGGTCTTCGAGAATAATCATTCTTTTTTCCGCAAAAAGTCCGCCGGTTAAAATAAGCCGGCGGACTTTGTCAATTGACAAGTCGTCCGCTTGAACGCTCGAAATGCTTAAACCTTGTTGGTCTTTCTGTTCGACAAATTTTCGTTTTAGTTCGAATAGTTTTTGTCTGGAGCGGTATGTGTCCGCTCCGTAAAGAAAAATTACCATAGCGGTCAAAATAGTTTGTTCGGGGAGGAAATATTTTCCTCCAATCTTTTTATCAGGCTTTTAAAACCAAATTCTTTTAAAGTCGGAATGGCTGTTTGAAAACAGGCCGCGTCAAAGGGCATGATTTTTTTGAAATTCAATTTTTCAATTTTCTGCTTAATGGTAACAAGCTCTTTGGTCAAAATTGCCCGTTCTTTATTTTTTCTAAGAATTTCGGCGATATTTTTTTTAATTAAATTCTCTTCTTTGTTTTTTTCCAAATGGGCGTAAATATTTTCGAGATTTTTGAATTTTTTTATCAAATCAAGGGCGTTTTTTTCTCCAATGCCGGGCACGCCTTTTATATTATCTGAAGCGTCGCCGCGCAACGCCTTGAAATCGATTAATTGTTTCGGACTAAGTCCGAAGCGTTCTTTTATCTCGTCAGGTCCGTATATTTTAATTTGGCTTAATCCTTGGCGGAGAAAATAAAGGGAGGTTTGTTTGTCAACCAGTTGAAGCAGATCAAGATCGCCGGTGACGATTAAAGATTTTAAGCCGGCGATTTCTTGTTTTTGCCCTTTAATTATCGCGGCGATTAAATCATCGGCCTCGTAACCGTCCAGCGAGAATGTCGGAATGGCGAATCCTTGGGCAATTTGTTTGGCGAGCGGTATCTGGTCATAAAATTCTTGAGGTTGTTTTTCTCGTCCGGCTTTGTATTCTTTATATTTTAGATGGCGAAAAGTGGGGGCCTTGGTATCAAAGGCCGCCGCTAGGTAATTCGGCTTTTGTTCGCGGACGAGTTTCAAAAGCAGGGAAGAAAAACCGTAGACGGCATTGATTACTCGGCCGCGCGGATCGGTCAGTTTTGGCAAGGCGTGCCAGGCGCGGTGAAGCACGGCTGGCGCGTCAATTATGATTAATAGAGGTTTTGTTGACATAATCCCATTATAATGGGTTTAAAAAAAAATAAAAAGGTCTCTCCTTTTACTTAAAGAGAATACGACAGGAGTCGAATTCTCTTTTTTTCGGCCTACGAAATAGTTTTATTAAAGGCCCGAGCGGGAATTGCACCCGCGTATAACTGTTTTGC
>CAZOLB010000013.1:12986-17927 GCA_964580825.1 uncultured Gammaproteobacteria bacterium | reverse complement strand
TACAAGTGGCGTTAGCGTGAGACGGCGCAGCGCAAACCTGACCGCAAGCGCCACAGTTGTCCACAGTGGTTTTTACATCGGTCTCGCAGCCGTTTCCCGCCCACTTGTCGCAATCATAATAGCCTTCATTTTCATGACAACTGGCAATAGCGCATTCTCCCCAACTGCTCCAAGTCGGCGGATGAATATCTAAACAGGTCTGATTTTGCTGACCGACTCCATTAATTATTGCGCAAGATTGAGTATTGATTTTTCCAATATTTCCTTCAGGCGAAATACAGTGATCTAATTCGCAAGTACCATTATACATTCGATAACCCTCGTTACAACTAAGCAAAGTGCATTCTCCCCAGCTGCTCCAAGTTGGGGGATGAGTATTGCTGCAAGTTTTTAACTGTTTACCGATACCGCCAGCCAAAACGCAAGGTTGGGTAAGAGTGTCGCCAACATTTGCTTCAGGCGAAACACAGTGGTCTAACTCGCAAGCGTCATTGGCAGGGTCATATCGATAACCTCCGTCTTCATCGCAGTACCAAGTGCATTTGCCTGAGGCGCAAGCCATTTCGGCGTTAGCGGGAACAATTTCGTTACAAATAACGCCGCAAGCACCGCAATTATTCAAATTGGAACTTAATTCAACTTCGCAGCCATTATTCCAATTGAAATCGCAATTACCCCAATTATCATGGCAAACCCAACCTAAACAAGCGGCATTGCAAGTTGAATGAGCTCTTGTTTCTTTATTTTTATCGCAAACCTCCCCATACTCGAGTTGGTCATTGCCGCATTCATAATCTTCAAGGTTAGTGCGTAAATAGTTATAAGAATCTGCATCATCTCCTTGCTTGATTACCACCTCGGGATCTCCTTTCCAAACAACCGCCTCGCTTCCATATTCGAAATTAGCGGTTAAAATATAATAGGCGCCAGCGTAATTTGCGTCTTCCGGCGTATAATACTGATAAACATGAGAGCCCGCCGGAACCTCAAAAACGAAATTATTTGGATTATAACAAGTGCCGTTGCATTGATAATTCAATTTTTGGGAATCATTAGGACAACCAGCACAAGGCCCAATCTCGGTATTAAACTTATTTATCGGATCAATCGGTAAAGATTGCCCAATAATTTGCCCCAAGACGTTCTGCCAAGAAGGCCATTTACTATTGGTTACTCCCTTAATATAAGTTCCTGATGTCAAAAGAGGATATTCGCCGTGCGTCCCATAATAACTCTCCAAAGCTGAAACCATCTGGTTAAAATCATTAAAACGCAATAAATCCCGTCTTAACTGGTCTTTAACAGATTTATTTTCGATATTATTGTTAAAAGTCCAATTAGCCAATAACTGATTGTAAATATTTACCGTCTCCCCTTTGGCTTTATCGTTATAGGAAATTAAATAAATCCTCGCGAAAATTTCCGGCGTCGAATCGGAATTTTTAACCTCAGTCGCCCCGACATAAACCGTACGCCCCTCTCTAACGGCAAAATAACCGTCAACTGTCAAATAAGTCGGTGTCCCCGGATTAGGTACATTTTTTTGATACCAAGTTAAAGGACTAAGGCGAGTCGGATTGTTAAAAACTTTTACACCAATGGCGTCTCCCAAGTTTCCGACCGGGAAAAGATACTCCACTAATAAATCGTTTGCGACCTGCTCCGCTCTCGCTTCAAAAGGATTAAAAACAACGAATGCTAAAAACGCTAAAGGGATAAAAATTAGACAAAACTTTTTTAACTTTTTAATCATATCCCGATTTTAGATTTAATAATAAGGATAAGAAGGCGACGACTCAGAATGGGTCGTGGCCGAAGTTGTATTAGACCAGTTGGAACAGCCGAAACTATGGCAGGCCTTAATCCGGTAATAATACTCTTTGCCGGGTTCTAGTCTGGTATCGCTATATGAAGTAACATTCTTTCCTACTTTGTCTATTTCTTGCCAAACTATACTGTCTCCTCCAGGTATGGCGGCGATATGAAATCCTTTTAATAATGAAACTCTTCCTATTTTCCATTCGCCCCTTTCGATTACGAATTCATTTTCGTTATTTGAATTATCCATCCAAATTAAATTTATCTGGGACTGGGAAACAGCCGAAGCAAAAAGATCCGAAGGAGACAAGGGTAATGACGGCTGTTCAACGCAATAAAGGTGATAACGACTAGCGCAATAAGAAGTATTATGATTAATAGCTTTAATGTCTTTATAAAAGACCGATCCGTAGTCGGCGCTGCCGACCGCAGGACTCGACCAGGTGGCGCAATTATAACCCGAATGATAAGACCCGTTTGAAGTGAGTCCGGTCCAAACGCCTAAAGATAAAGGACTAATGGCATTATTTAAATTAAAAGTGAACCAAGCGTTAGTATCGGTGGTATCGATTAAAATACTGCCTTCTTCTCGATAATAATTCGTATTCGGCATTAAAACCCAATCCAATCCCGACTTTTGCCTCTGGGGAGTGCCGATTAGCGCTTTCCAAATTTTCCCCGTATCGGGATTATTATTATCTGTTTGACACTTTGTATCAGCTCCGCTAACGCCGCCAAGACTGCCCTGCCACTCGCCGGCAGTGATAAAAATCCTTAAGCCGGCGGCGGATACTGCCACGCACTGATTTCCTTTCTGATAAAAACCTGAATTACAGCTTATAAGAGAACAACCGCTCCAGGCCACATCGTCCCAATTTCCCAAAGCTGAACAAATCCTAATTTGCGACCCGATACCGTTAGTTATTGAGCACTCCCTAGTTTCAGTCTCTCCAGGTAAACAGACAAAAGTAACCACTGAAACTGTCTTTGACCAGTTGGAGCAGTCGGAATTATTGCAAGCCTTAACCCGATAATAATATTCTTTGCCAGGTTTTAAACCAACGTCGCTATATGAATTAATATTCTTCCCTGTTTTGCCTATTTCTTGCCAAATTATTTCATTTTCTCCAGCCGCCGCGATATAAAATCTCTTCAGTAATGAAACTTCTTCTGCCTCTACCCTACCTCTTTCAATTACAAATTCATTTTCATTGTAAGATTTATCTTTCCATAAAAGGTCTATTTGATTAGGACCAACGGCCGTGGCTTGCAAGCTTGCCGGCGGAGTTAAAGACCCAGTAGTTAAACCGAATAATTCCGGCAGCAGCGGCTCGTTATCCCGGCAATAAAAAAACGTAAAATGAGTGCTAGCATCCTCATACTGCCACGGATTTTCGCAAATAAAAACCTGGATGCGCCCCTGTCCGACATATTCATCGTCAACAGTTCGGGAAGAATTAATGCCATCAGTCGTTATTTTAGCCGTAGCAATAACATCTGAAAAACCGTTCTTGTTTTTAGCTGTCACTAATCCGGTTTTTTTGTCTTCATTTGAATTATCAAGTTTTGCTACGCTTCCATCAGATAAATTCCAAGACCATTCCCAATCATAAAGGCCGGCTATCCCCACGATGCCGTCTCCGTTTTTGTCTTTGGCCTCGGCGATAAAATCAACTGTTTTATCTTTTTGATAAAAAATGGCACCGGTCGCCGGAGTACCAGTAAAAACAATTTTAGGATCGGATTTCTCCACGGCGGTTATTTCAACAAAAGACAACTGGCAAATTTCCTCGCCTGTAGTGAAAGACCATTCTACGTCTTTGTCTAAAGGGATGTCATATTTAGTTCTGATGCCCCTATTTTCATTCTCGCCGTCGACAAAAGGAGCTTTTAATTTAACTTTGTATTTCTTATTGGAATTTAAAGCCTGTTGCGGCTGAATAAAAATTCGAGTTTCCCATTTTCCCTCGTCAAAACTCTCACTAATCTTAATTTCCATCTTTGAATTGTTGCTTTCAGACAATAATTCAACAGTTTCTCCATTAAGACTTTTATTGTCCATTTCTTGGTTAAAAATGGCACTAATTAAAACATTGCGACAAACAGCAGTTTCGTCTTCTCCGGGATTCTTCCCTATAATCTCGGGTTTCGTCGCCACAATTAAATCTAAATCTTCTGACACTTCGGTTTTATTGACAGAAACGGCTGTAGCTTGAATTTTAGTTTTTCCCGACCCTTTAGCAACAGCGGCAGCTTCGTATGGGACTACTCCTTTTATCGCCACGGCGGCAAAAGGATTCGACGACTCCCAATTCCAATCTACGCCCCTAACCAATATCTGGCAATCTTGACTAATAGCCGAAGCATGATAATTTCTCGTCTCTTTACCGGTATAAATCACTAAACCCCTAATTTCCCCTTCGGGAACTACCTCTTCCAATAAAACGTTTTTAACCGAACAACTTTGGTCAGAACTATCAGTTTTAAAACGCCACTGATAATCATCTCGAGGCGAACCGTCTTCATAATTATTCTCATTGCCATCCAGCTGATAACCGTCAACATCTTTGATTCCTTTTTCTCCACTTTTCAAAATAACTTGATACCAATAATTTTTTTCCAAAAAATTTTCCGGAGTAAAAATAAAACCGGACGCCGTATCCAATGGTTCAAGTTCCCGGCCAAGCAAAGATATATTTCCCTTTACTTCGTCATTACACGACTGGGAATTAAATTTTTCACTCCCTAAATTGCACTTTTTAACAATAACATTGGCCAAACTTAAAGTCGAAGACATTACTTTCTCGTCAAAACGAGCGGCAATCCCCGAACCGAAACAAATTTTTAGGGATTCCGGCCATGGCGACGGGCTTTGGATATTGGTTAAACATCCGCTTTCTTCAACGACTCGAGGTTTTTTCTTCGCCGGATCCCCAGGACCGACCTTATCTTCCAGAGATTTGAAGTATAACGGATTACTAGAAACCCAGCCTTGATCGCAGACCTCAATCCATTTGCCAAAACAATTCCCGGCGAACAAAAAGCCATCGCAAGTCAGCCGGCAATTAATTGCCGTATTCTTTTTGACAATCACTTCCCCGCTTTTCGCTCCGCCCGGCACGG
>CAZOLB010000013.1:0-12886 GCA_964580825.1 uncultured Gammaproteobacteria bacterium | reverse complement strand
ACATAACTTTCTCCCTGAGTGTCGCCGAAGTTCACTCCCTGAATAGACGTCCTGTCTCCAGTTTTACCGTGATTCGGCGCTAATCGGCAAATGGCAGGATTAAATTCATTTCTAACCTTAAAAGTCACCTCATTGCTCGAACCCATCTCCGGATCAACAACGCTTACTTTATAATCGGCGTCCATTTCCAGTTCTTCCGGCACAATAACGACAATTTCGTTATTTGACCAATTATTACAACCAACTTCCGCTTTGACCTCGCCAAACTTAACAAACCTCAAACCCTGATCCACTCCAAAATTCTGACCCCTAATGGTTACATAAGTGGGTATAAGAGGATTATTAGCCCCCTGCTCAGGGGTAATATTCTCAATTACCGGCATAGAATATTCGAAAACATTGAAAGGCAAACCATTACTGATTCCTTTTTCGTTAATTACCGCTACTTTGCCCGTTTGCGCGTCATTAGGAACCAGAACTTGTTGCACTTTTATTTCCGACCAAGAATTATAAACAGCGGATTTTTCAAAATAAAATTTGACTTGACTGGCGGCGGATTCCGACCCAAATCTAATGCCGTTCAAATCAACCAAAGTTTTTCCTGGAAAACCCTTCTCCGGCTTAATTGTAAATAAACAAGGCCCCGCTGCCTCCTCATCACTGTTAACAAAAAATTCCGCCGATAAATTAGGCAGATCACTAGAAAATTTTTCTTGTGAAAGATTATAAGTAATGGTTGCCTGCGCCTGAGGGCGATCGCCTTTTACATAAGGCGAAGGAATTACAGTCGTGAGATACTTCTTCCCATAACCTTCAATCTCGGCTTTTGTCGAAACGCCGCCAAGAATAAATTCCAAAGAAGAAGGGGTGGCCGGTTGAAAATCAGTTCCCGTAAAACAAGAACCATAAACGGTTAAACACTCTCCTTTGCCTCCTTCACTGGGATCTAAATGAGAAATCCAGGGCGAACAGAGACAATCTTTTAAAGTCGAAGTGGTGAAATTCCAATTATGTTCTAACATATTTCCCACTCGATCGATAATTAAAGTTGTTTTAACTCCCACATTATAAGCCGTATTGTCAATCAAATTGTCTTCGGGATTAAATGAAAAAACTCTGAAATTATTATTGCCCTCTCCCGGATCCAAAACTTCAAAAACCCCAATTTTATTTTCGCCTTTTTTAATTTCCAGGCGGTAATGGTCGTCGACGGCCTGAGATGGCCTCATTTCAAAAACCAAATCATCCGTATCGCCCGGAGCGTTACTAATCGTCACTCGCACTAAATAATCATACATATTAGTGCTAAAAACTAGAGCGATATTTGAATCAGGACAAACATTTTCGCCTTTTGGATTCCAAGAATCGACTCCTGGAGCCCGGTCATTGGTTTGAAATTCCCATTCCACCGGGCCAGACATTTTATTCAAACAAAGATCTTCGATATTCTCGACGTGAAGCCGATACCAAGTGAAGGATTCCAATAAAATTTCGTTTCTTAAATTAATCCTAAACCCGTTATCGTCATAAATCACTTCCCAGTTCTCCGCCGGCAGAGTTTTAATTATTTCTCCATCCTGTTTATTTATTTCCGCCAACCAAATATTTCCAGCAAGAGGATAGGTATAATATTCGCCGTCAATCTCCGTTTCAAATCCAATCGTGTCCGAATCCACCGGCTCGGAAAACCTAACCCTGATATTGGGTTTGCGAGAAACATTAATATCGGGATAATCTTCGCTGTTTTTGTCGAAAATCGGCGCGCTTGAAATTATTTTTGGAGGAACCGTATCCGTCGTTTCGCCGGTGGCAAAATTCCAAATAAAATAGCCAGCGGTTTCCACGCAACCCCCACTAGCTAAACAATCCTGAAGGACTCGGCCCTTTCTATCTAAAATCTGCTTGGGAAAATAAGAAGAATAAGAAGAATAAGTATTAAAAAAATCAGTCAAACCGCCCTTTTGGCCGCATTCACTTTTATGTTTAAAGGAAACCGTATTGTTATTGGCGCACCAGGCGCCGTCAAGTTTCTCGCCCTGACAACTGCCGCCACCCGTTTGACATTCGGCCACGCTTACGCCTTCGCCGCCAACCGGCGGATTGCATTTCTTCCCGTCCGCGCTGCCGCCGACGCAAACATCGCTTTCTATTCTCAATTCGCCCGATTCGACCAAATCTTGAATTTTATCAGCATTGACTCCGGAATTAAAAAATGACTGGACCCCCGAACATAAATGAACATTTTGATTGTCGTTTTCTCCTTCATGGCTGGTTACGATTTTTTCGATTTTAAATTGGTCAAAATTCGAGGCGCAAAGAGTATCCGGCACTTGACAATCGCCATTTAGATCGCAACGCCAACCCGAAGCACAACAAAAGCCGGGAGTGCAATGCGGCGCGTCGCCCACGATAATATCGGTCACTCCGCCTAATTTAGAAATAATAAAACTGACAATGGCGTAAGCGCTGACGACAATTAAAAATCCTATGATGCCGCTCACGATGATTTTTCTCGCTTTCTCGACTTTTTCGGCAGCCCCGCCGGAAGTCATCCAAACAATTCCGCCGATAATAATGATAATCACGGCAATCAATCCCAATAAACTCAAAGCGATTTTAACAATTCGACCGACAATTTGAGGCAAGCTTTCTTGCCCATAACCGGCTGTGACGCCGAATTCGCCCAACCCCTGGTCAAGTGTCTGGGCTAAAACCGGAACTGAATTAAAAAATAAAAACAAAAAAACAAAAATGCCCGCAACGACAAAAAATTCAAACCTCAAAAATTTTCTGCTTTCGTTTTTCATTTTTTAGTTTTTAATTTGTTCCAACTCTTTTTTAATTATCTCGCGAACTTTATTCCCCTCTGCCCTGCCTTTGAGTTCCAGCATCGCTTTCCCGATGACCCGTCCCAAATCTTGCGGGCCAACAGCACCGAATGTTTGAATCGTCCGCAAAACAACTTTCCTTATTTCTTCGTCCGATAACTGCTCGGGCAAATATTTGGATAAAATTTCCGCCTCTTTTTTTTCTTTTTCCGCCAAATCGTTTCTCCCGCCTTTTTCGAACATTTCTATCGCTTCTCGGCGTTTTTTAATTTCTCTTTGAATCACTTCCATCGCCATTTCGTCGTTTAACTTTTGTTTTTTGGGCCTTAATTCTATTTCTTTATTCTGCAAAGACGCTTTAAGCAAACGCAAAGTCGCCAGCGTCTCCCTCTGGCCCTGTTCCATCGCTCGTTTAAAGTCTTGTTCAATCGTTTTTAGAATCTCCATAAATAACTCCGGCGAGTTATTTAATTTTACCGACTTTTTTAAGGTATGTCAATTTTTCTTGATGGGTTTTCCTTTCCAAGGCATCCGTCTTTTTCAAACCCCGGCTTTTCGGTTTAGCGTAAAATCGCCCTCTTTTAAATTGATTAACTACGCCGCTCCTTTTGACCTGCTCGCTAAATCGCCTTAAAAAAACGCTCATCGATTCCCCTTGTTTTCTCTTTGTTTCAATAGTCATATATAAGATACTCAATAAATATTATAACATAAATATTTTAACATGGTGACGCAAAAAGTAAAGGAATTATTCCTCCTTCCAATTCAATCTCCTAATTACTTCGTCTAATTCTCTGTCGCCGTAAATCTCAATGATAATTTTCGATTTTCCGCCCCTTTTAATGATTTTTACTTTTGCGTTCAAAATTTTGGATAATTGCGACTCTTTTTCAAGAATGGAATTATCCAGTTCGATATTCCTTCGAATCCGTTTGCCGGAAATTATTTTTTCCGTCTCCTTAACCGTCAAGCCCAAACCTAAAATCCGCTTCAAAAGAACTTTTTGTTTATCTTCGTCCTGAATCGAAACCAGCGCCTTAGCGTGTCCTTCGCTGATTTTTTCTTGTTCAATGGCTTGTTGAATTATTTCCGGCAAGGCCAAAAGCCGCAAAGTATTGGCGACGCTTGATCGGGCTTTGCCTAACCTTTGACTCACTTGTTCTTGGGTCAAATTAAATTCATCCATTAACTGCCGATAACCCCTCGCCCTTTCCATAGGATTAAGATCTTTTCTTTGAATGTTTTCTATTAAAGAAATCTCCAATTTTTGATTTTCTTTAATTGACCGAATGATTGCCGGCACGGTTTTCAAGCCCAAAAATCCGGCGGCGCGCCAGCGCCTTTCACCCGCCACTATCTGGTATTTAACCTTTTCTCCAGATTCGGACCGCTCTGTCTCAAATTTACTCTGGCGTGGCGCCAGAATCAACGGCTGAATAATACCTTGTTCACGAATGGAATTGATTAATTCTTCCATTTCCAAATGGGAAAAATTTTTCCTGGGCTGGTCCGGATTAGCCTCAATAAATTCAATCGGAATGTCCAAAACTCCTTCTCCGGTTTTCGCCGTTTCCTCGTCTTCTCTAATTATTCGATGGGGAATCAAAGCCCCCAAACCGCGTCCTAAAGACATAAGCATTTCGCTAAAGTAAAAATTAAAAAATTAAAACCCAGAACCCTTATCAGTCTTATTATATTTTCTAAATAACGACTGGCCAAACTCTCACCAGTAAAGAAATTCCCGAGCTAATCTCTGGTAGGCCCTTGCTCCTTTTGAGGCCGGCGCGTATTCCAAAATCGTCTGGCCGTAACTCGGCGCTTCAGCTAATGAGATATTCCTGGGAATTACGGTGCGAAAAATCCGATGCGGAAAATGTTTATACAATTCATTCCAAACTTCTTCTGAAAGGTGGCTGCGGGTGTCATACATCGTTAAAACCGCGCCCAAAATATCCAATTCCGGCCGCAAATTTTCTTTAACTAAATTAATAGTCTGCAATAACTGCCCCAATCCCTCCAAAGCGTAATATTCCGCCTGAACCGGAATTAAAACATGATCGGCCGCGACTAAACTATTGACTGTGGTTAGGCCGAGTGAGGGCGGAGTATCAATAAAAACGAAATCGAAATCTTTTTTTTCTTCTCTATACAAATCGCCATTCAAGAGCGAGTCAAGTTTTTTGGCCAAAATGGATTCTCTTTTCTCTACTCCGACCATTTCAACGTCGGCCCCGGCCAGATTTTCATTGGCCGGAATGAGCCAAAAATCTTTGCGCGCGCCGACTAAACTTGATTGAAATGGAATTTGTTCGCTTAAAACTTCATAAATTCCTTGTTTTGTTTTTTCCACGCCCAATCCTGAAGTAGCGTTGGCTTGCGGGTCTAAATCTATTAAAAGCACTTTTTTGCCAAAATAAGCAAGATAAGCCCCTAAATTAATGGCGACGTTTGTTTTTCCCGTTCCCCCCTTCCGGTTGCAAATGGCGATAATTTTAGGACGATTCATCTATTTTAGAATTCTATAACTAATTTTTTATTAATAATATTATAACAAACTTAAAATAAATAAAAAGACCCGGGTGTTTAAAAACAAACCGGGTCTAAGAATCTTTTTCCTTTATTTTTTCAGTGTATTTTTCGACAATCTCCACGTAATACCAATCCCGATTATACGCATAAATGGCTTTTCTGTTTACGGTGGAATCGCCCATTTTCCAACCATGTTGTTTTAAATAATTGGCTACGCTATAGGCGCCGTCTTCCAAATCAAAAAGGTTTATTTTCCCGTCATTATTGCCGTCAACGGCGAAATGTTGATAACTGGTGGGAAGAAATTGAGGCCAGCCAAAAGCGCCCCAATTCGACCCCTTGATTGAGAAAGGATCCCAACCATTTTTTTTGCAAATAACCAAAAAAGAAATTAATTCTTGGCGCGCCCATTTCTTTGTTTCTTCTCGCCAATGCATTGAAAAAGCCGTGTTATAGACCCCGAAGATACTGTATCCGCCGAAGTGTCGGCCAAAATTCGTTTCCACTTTCAAAATCGACACCACGGCTTCTTTATCCACGCCGAAAGTATTTTCAATCCGTTGAAGCAAATCTCTGTGGGCGAGGAGAAAATTTTTCCCTCGGCGCACCTCTCTTTTTCCTAAATGGTAATCGAGACACGTCTGTTTTTTGATTTTTTTCTTTTCTCCTACTTCTCCGGGTTCTGACTCTCGGTAATAAATATGAGAATAAAATCGGACCCTTGAATCGGAAAAAATATCTTCCAACTCATATTCTTGGTATCCTCGTTTTTTCAAATCATTAAACAAAATCGCGTATTCAGCCGCATAAGGATCTTTTTGCCAATATCGAAGATTTTTCTCGCTTGATTTAGCGGAATTTTCCGCGTTTCCCACCAAATTTATTCCTGACATCCTTAGAAAGGAAAAAATAAATAATAAAACCGCAAAAAACAGAATTACTTTCTTAAACATTTTACCTCCAATTTTCGAGATTTTTAAAGAACTATTTTTAATCTATTCGTTTTTAGTCTAACACTTATAAACCATTTTGTCAATCTTGACTTTTATCTCCAAATCTGATATTCTTAATTCATTCGATAACTAAATATGGAGGAAAAATGTCTGCTTTAAAACATATCTTTTTTAAAACAGCCGAAAAAATGTCGGAGATTCCGGATGGTAAAGCCCAGTTGGTTGTCTTAAGTCCCCCTTATCTGGGACATCACTCGCGAAAAGAAAAAGAGAGGGAATTGGAATTTTTAATCCGATTACTGAACGAATGCCGAAGAATTGTTTCTTCCGATGGCGTCATCGCTTGCGTCAATACCGATTTTAAAGATAAAGGGATGATTTATCTAAGACATCTGGCGGTAATAAAAGCGGCGGAAACAGTCGGACTAAAGCCTCGAGACGAAAAAATATGGGTACGCGGATTCAAAAGGAACCAATATCGGAAAAAATTTTCTTTTATTCTAATTTTTAGCAAGAATAAAAAAATCTTTAGGAATCAGGTACCGGAATATGACATTGATAATTGGTTGTTGACCAAACCGCAAATCATTGGCGATTTTCGCGATGCCATCGCGCCCGAGATTCCCCTGATTCTTATTAAAAAATTCACTCGAGAGAACGATTTAGTTGTTTCGTCTTGTGCCGGAACTGGCACCGTGGTTATTATGGCGCTCAGACAAAATCGTCGAGCCGTCGGCTATGAAATAAATTCGAAAATGAAAAATATTATTAATCAGCGCGAAAAAAATATCGACGATTACTTTTCAAAATAAAACCGTCGCCAAAAAGGCGACGATTTTATTTTATTAAAATTTGATCATCAATTATCGACAAACCAGCGCCTTAAATACCGGCCGTATAACCTCCATCAACCACTAAAGCGTGACCAGTCAAATAAGAAGAAGCGTTCGAAGCGAGATAAATCGCCGCGCCAATCAGCTCTTCTGGCTGGCCATATCTTCCCAAGGGCACTTTATTTTTTATCATTTGCGCAAAGTTTTCATCTTTAAGAAAATTTTCTGTCATCGCCGTGGCAAAAACCCCCGGACAAATGGCATTGACGCGAATATTGTGTTTCCCCCACTCTATTGCCAGGGTTTTAGTCATTAAAATAACTCCGGCTTTACTGGCATTATAAGCGGCGGTTTGGGCAAAAGCGGCTAAACCAGCGATACTAGCGACATTGATTATTTTCCCCGATTTCTGTTTAATCATTTGTTTACCGACTTGCCTGGCGCAAAGGAATTGGCCTTTTAAATTTATTTTTATGACCTTGTCCCAATCTTGTTCCGCCATTTCTTCGGCTGGCGCCGATTTCAAAATCCCGGCATTATTAACCAAAATATCAATCCTCCCGAATTTTTCAATCACTTGGTCCACCATTGAAGCCACGCTTAATTCTTCACTGACATCAACGCCAATACCGATAGTCGTTCGCCCAATTTTTTTTATTTCTTCAGTCGTTTGCGCCGTATTCAAAACATCCGCTACGGCCACGTCTGAACCGGCCTGGGCAAGTCCAAGGGCTATTGCCCTCCCTAACCCCCGACTGGCACCGGTGACCAAAGCAATTTCCCCTTGCAAGTTAAATAATTTATTTTCCGTCATATAAATATAAATTAATTATTTATTATTTTATTCTTACTTAATTAACATTTTCGCACTCCCTTATTGTTCTGTCAATAAACAAAAATATAGGGCCGTTTAAAATTAAAACGACCCTATTCTCATCCTCCAAAGATCATCGTTATTCCCCAATAAAGAAAAGCGGCGCCGGTAATCATGAAAAATAACACGCCGGGCAACACTTTAATCCTAGAAATCCTGATTTTCAAACACTTAATCATTCCGCCTAAACTGATTAAAACCGCCAACGCTGAAAAACATATCTGTATATTTTTCATCACACCGCCTCCTTAATAATTGAATTTTAAAAATAATAAAATTTTTACCACGGTAGTAATAGTAGCATATTTTGGGATTTTTGTCAAATTAAACAATAATAAAAAGAGCGTCTAAAAAGCGTTCTTTTTATTATTATTAAAAAGCCAATTTTAATTGATCTCATAGGTAATCGTCACTTGAATCTCTATTTTATTCTCTCCGGTTTGTATTTGAGGAGCCCCCCCTCCTACCATGTCAGCTGCCATAAGTTTTGGTGCGTAACTTTCATAATACCGCGATCCCCCGCCCTCGCTAAAACTGGTAATTCGCACCAAATTAACCCCGAGTTGGGAAGCTAATTCTTTGGCTTTGTTCTTGGCTTCGTTGATAGCCCGTTCCCTCGCTTGTTTTTCCACTTCGTCGCGCTGATCAATAGTAAATTGCAAATCACCAACTTGATTGGCTCCGTTTTCCGTCGCTCCTTGAATAATCTCGCCGATTTTATCCAAATCTCTAATTTTAACCTGCAAGGACTGAGTAATTTCATAGCCGACCAAAGTTCTTTTTCCTTCGGGACAAGGAGGAACGCAATTCGCGCTTTTAAGCCATTCATATCGAGGGTAAATGTAAAAATTGGTGGTTTTTAAGTCTTTGTCTTTAATCCCTTGCTCTTTCATAAAAGCAACGATGTCGTTCATTTTTTTCGTATTTTCCTTCATCGCTTCGCTCACGGTTTTTTTCTCGGTTAAAACCGTAAAATTAGTCAAAGCCAAATCTGGTTTAGCGTAAATTTCGCCCGTGGCGGAAACCGTAATGCTGTTTTGGCTTTCAAATTCCTGTCCGATATATCTCCCTTGTTTGATTTTATTGCTGACGCCGGCAATAACGTAAACGGTTAAAGAACAAAGAAAAATCAAAAAAACCGCCGCAAAAACGGCAATAAAAATTCCTTTTTTCTCCATAAGTTTTTCGCTAAGCATAAATTAATAATTAACCATTTATTAATATTTTAACCTTTGTTTCCGGCTGAATCTTTTGCCGGGAATCTGGATTATATTATAAAGGAATTCGGAATAATGTAAAGGACAATTTTAAAAATTTACTAAATGCGAGGATGAATATATTTTAAAGGACTTATCCTATTAGTCGGATAAGTCCTTTTGATTACGCCGCTTCAACCTGCTCAAAAACACCGCTAAAGGCGTAAAAGCTATTATCATTGCGCCGGATAACATCCAAGCGGACCGAATACCTAAACTATTAGCGACCCAACCGGTTAAAAGCAATCCTAGTCCGGCGGCGCCGTGTTGCATCATTGAGACAAAAGAATCGACCGTCGCCCGTTTATCCGAAGGAATATTTTCCTGCAAAACGGCGTTGGTATAAGGCCGATAAATACCTCTGACCAATTCGTGAAGATAGAAACAACTCAGAGAAACAAGAAACGGAGAAGCAGCGCCGGCTAAAAATATCAGTAGCCCGACGATCCAACCCAAGGACAAATAAACCGTCCTGACGTTCAAAGAATTTGTTCCCAGTTTTCCCGCCAACTCATTACCCAAGATAGTGAATAATGTTATCCCCGCCCAAATAAATCCGAAATACCGATTATCGGGTAAGAAGGGACGATATTGCGGCTGCCAATACATATTCAAAGCCTGAAATCCCAGCATAAACACCACGGCGACGATCATCACTAAAAAAATTATCTGATTCTGCAATCCATAAACAACGCCATCCCGAATAACCTGTTTAATATTATAAGTGAAATTTCGGACATTGTTCTTTCTCTGAAAATACTGTTCTCTCATTAAGGCGCATGACAGAAGAGCCAATAAACAGAACCCGCTTCCGGCCACGGCAAAAGGAATTGATAAATTTTTCACTCCCAAAAAAGCGCCAGCTAGACCTCCAACCAAATTAGTCAAAGTGATTGCCCGCCCTTCCAGACGAAATATTTTAAGCAATTTCCCGTTCCAATTGACAAAATGCAAGGAATCTACCAGCCAAGCTTTTAGGGCTCCTGAGGCCAGACTCACGCCTAAAGCGATTACCAGTTCAGCGGAAACAAAACTAAGAAAAGTGGTGGCGGTGCTGTAAATCAAAAACCCAATTCCGTTAGTCAGACAAGATAGAATAAAAGATAATTTTCGGCCGTAAATATCCGCCACCGCTCCCGTCGGCACTTCCAATAAAAATACGGCAATCATAAAACACAGATTTACCAAATTGACTTGCAGCAAGTTCAATCCTCCCGCCAATAAGTAAGTCACGTAGACAGCCGAATGCAGGGCAAACAACAAAGTCGTGATTATACTGACCATCAAATAAATAGTGATTATTCTTTTAGTCATAAACTCCTCCTATTGTTTATTAATTATTAATTATTGATATTTACAAAAGCCCCCTGACTTTTTCTCTAATTCAGGAGGCTTAAAAAAGAAAATAAATATCCAATTATAACTAAGTCTTTAAACAATTATCATTATTTTTAGATATACAAACCGCCTGAATTAGAGTATTAATAGTGGAGAAAAGATAAATTTCCTCACTATCCATCACGACGTGGGCAACACGGCCTTCTCTAACCAACGGCCAATAATTAAATTGTTTATTTTTGAGACATTCCATTTTGATTGGAACTTATTTTTTATCTTCTTTACAAGTAAGACGAACCAAGAGAATATTTGTTACAGTCCAAATAATTAAAAAAACCGAAAAAATTCGGTTTTTAATTATTTGCCTGCTTTTTTTATTCTTGGCCGAGTTGGATGGTTTTAGCGGTATAACTGCCGTCCGGATTCTCTTCGCCACCGACGGTAATCTGCCGGCCAATCTCGATTTCAGTGGCCGAGCTTTTTACAAATTCCCTAACATCCGTGAACTCGGAAAAAAATACGATTTTGGAACCGCCATCTTTTAATTCAAGCGTCAAACTTTCATTGTCTTTTTTAATAATCTTGCCGTTTAAAAAAATCTTTCCCGCCACCGGTCTAAAACTGCCGGGGAAATTCTCTCCGCCGCTCCGACTGACAAACTGCTGGCGCTGCTCCGAAGATAATCTTTGAAAATCTTGAAAAGGATTCTTACTCTCTCCGTATTTTATTCCGCCATAAAACGACACACCGCCAACCACTAAAACCACAATGATGAAAATTGGCAATAATTTCTTCATAATTTTACATTTTGATTTTTTAATTTTACATTTTTATCACTCGTATCTCAAGGCCTCGATCGGATTAAGATTAGCGGCTTTACGAGCCGGATAATAACCAAAAACGATACCAATGGCCGCTGAAACTCCAAAAGCCAAAAAAACAGACCAAGCGGTTATCGCCGTAGTCGTTCCGCTGAATTTCATCACTAAAATTGAGGCCCCCCACCCCAAGAGAATACCTACTAAACCGCCGACAAAAGTAAGAGTAGCCGATTCCGCCAAAAATTGGAAAATAATGTCTTCATTTTTTGCTCCTAATGACTTACGCAAACCAATTTCCCTGGTTCTCTCAGTAACAGTTGTTAACATCATATTCATAATTCCGATGCCGCCAACAATCAAAGAAATTCCGGCAATCGCCCCCAAAAGAAGAGTCAATGTCCTTGAAACGTCCGACATGGTCTCCATAATATCCGCTTGGTTCATAATGCCGAAATCCGCATTTAAAGGGTCAGCGATATTATGCCTTCTTAATAATAAATTCGTAATTTCTTCTTGTGTCAAAGACATAAAATTTTCTTTTTCAACCTGAATGTTAATGTCGCTAACCGAATCGCTTCCGATTAAATAACGCTGAGCCGTGCTAATGGGTATATAAACAAGATCGTCAGCGCTGCCAAAACCCGTCCCGCCTTTTGATTTTGTCACGCCGATTATTGTAAATTCCATTTTCTCGATTTTAACTTTTTGCCCGATCGGATTTGCGTTCTCGCCGAATAAATCGTCTCTGATTGTGGGTCCTAAAACTGCAACTTTCAAATTTTTATCTATATTTTGGCCAGATATAAAATTCCCCGTTTCTATTTCGACGTTTTTTACTTTGGCGTAATCGGGAGTGACTCCCCGAATACTCGTATTCGTATTATTGCTTTTGAAAACGATTTGTTTTCTTACGGAAACCTCCGGAGCAACAGCTTCCACGTGGGCGATTTTTTCGGCAATCGCTTCAGCGTCGGCAATCACTAAAGTAGTGGCCGATCCCAGTCCGCCGCGGACTTGCGACCCGATGCCCCTTTGTGAACCAGGTATAACCACTAATAAATTCGAGCCTAACGACTGAATATTTTTCGAAATATCGCTGGTTGCGCCCTGTCCGATAGAAATCATGGTCACGACTGAACCAATACCAATAATAATCCCCAAAACCGTCAAGCCGGATCGGACTTTATTCGCCAAGATAGCAAAAACTGTTTCTTCAATTAAATCAATAAAAAGCATATTATTCTTTAACTTCCTTAAAAAATTCTGAATTATCGCCGGCAGTGTCTTCAATAATTCGGCCGTCCTTAATAGTGATTATTCTATCCATATGTTCGGCGATATACCTCTCATGAGTGATTAAAATAATCGTTCGACCCTGCTTATTTAATTTTTTAAAACTTTCCAAAACAATTTCTCCGGTCTTGCTGTCCAGATTTCCTGTCGGCTCATCGGCT
>CAZOLB010000012.1:5830-18541 GCA_964580825.1 uncultured Gammaproteobacteria bacterium | reverse complement strand
AGGTCGCACCTGTCTTACAGGTGCGACCTGTAAAACAGGTGCGACCTGTAAAATACTGTAAAATATGTTAAAAGACCCGAGAAACGGGTCTTTTAAATTGCCTCCTTGAGGCGTCGGCAGGAGTCGAACCTGCGAACATAGCTTTTCACGGCTATGACCTTAACCGCTTGGCTACGACACCCTTATTGATTTCATGAATCTTATTTAATAAACCCAACAAAAGGATCGGCGAGTTTTAATTTTAGAAATCCGTATTCCGACCGTCTAAAACATAGGATTAACGTCATAATACTGCATGACTGGACAACGACGGAATGACACGATCGTATTATTTAGTAAAAGATGAAAATTAAACTTTTTTGAAATTTAGCCAAATAAAAGGCAGGAAATTCAAACCGACAAGAAAAAACAAGGTTTGGTAAACGCCGAAAAAAGGAATAAAGAAAAGGGGAATCAAAACCGCGGCCAAGCAGGCGCCAATCAAATCCGCAGCGTAAATGACGCCGGTTTTTTGTTCCCGGCCATCCCGAAGATACAAAGAATTGGCAAAAACGAACTCTAATCCGGCTAAAACCCCGCTTAACAGAGGAAAAACAAGCCATAATTTAAAGGATACTCTTAAACAAACAACAAAAACCAACTCCAAAACGATAAAGCCAAGAAAAATCAAAGACAAATGTCTTTTTTTAACTTCTGTTTTTATTTTTCTTGCCCCCAAAACGCCCAAAGCCAAACCAACCATTATTGAAGCAATGAAAAGCGCCAGATAATAATAAAGATAGCCGTAAAAGATTTGAAAACAAAAAATAAAAATAATTTCCAAACCCAAAAGAGTGAAATCCGGCAAAGCGGTCAAAAACGGCAAAGTTTTTTCAAAGGGTTTCTTGAAACAGAAAAGTAAAAATAGAGCGACGAATAAAAGAAAACAAAAGGGAGATAAATGTCCTAAAAAAGAAAACAAACCAGTCAGACACGGATAAAATTGTTTAAGATAAAAAAGGTTGTAAAAAAGATAAGCCGAAGGATAAAAATCGCGATTAAACATGGTCGGAGCGGCGCTAACCAGTTGATTTATTTGTTTTAGGCGGTCATTACCCAAGTGATAAATCAGCCATTGGGGCGTGGTAAAGTCAGTTTTTAATCCTAAAGAATTAAAACGACTGACGATTTTTTCTTTTTCTAAATCCAAAGAGTCGGAAGCAAGAAATAAATTTACCGACAAAGGAACGACCTTAACTTGAAAGAAATTTTGTTTCAGCGCCTGATAAACCGAGGCGCTAAAATTAACTAATTCGGGCGAAAAATAGTCCGGAGAAAAAGAAACATAAATAGACAAGAGACCGTCTTTTGACAAATGTTCTTTCGCCAGTTTAAAAAATTCTTGAGTAAAAAATCTGCTAAAAAGTAAAGAAGACGGCGGTGGCGATTTTAAAATAATCGCGTCGAATTTTCCCCGGCTATGATTTAAAAAATAGCGGCTGTCTTGAAAAATTATTTCTACTCTTTCGTCTTTCAAGGCGTTTTGTAAATCTGATGACAAATATTTTCTGGCCAACTCAATTAATTTCGGGTCCAGCTCCAAATAATCCACTTTTTCCACCGGATATTTTAAAATTTCAGATAAAGCGCCGTTAAAACCCTGCCCGATTAACAAAACCTTTTTAATTTCCGGAATCGGAAGCAATGATAAATGAACTATTTGCTCGTTGAATTCGCGCTCTTCATCCGACCCGAGCAAAGCGCCGTTTTGAAAAAAATTCACTTGTTTTGAGCCGAACCACTGAGTCGCAGCTAAATTGCCGTATTTACTGTTAATATTTTGCAAGAGAATTTGATTTTTAAATCTCAGTCCGACAAACTTATCCGCCAAATTCTTATTAAAAACCGCTGTACCGAGAAAAAAAATCAATAAAACCAATAACGCGACTTTAAAACGATTCATTTTTCGGCCGAAACGCAAACTTAAAAACAAAACACTGATAAAATTCAAAACGGCGATAAACAAGAAAAGAAAAAAATCATTGGTCGCCAATAAAAGCGGACTAAAAATCAATCCGGCAAAAATATAACCAAGTGTTTCCCAAAAATAAACCTTAGTCAAGGCCGCCGAAGAATTTTTTATTCGGCAATATAGCCGGCTGCCAATGGTCCAAAAAACGCCCAGAATCGGACAGAAAAAAAGTAAAATAAAAAAAATCGCGCCTAAGGCGACTAAAAAATCGGGCATTTGGCCGTTAATTAAAAACAGATTTTTTGCCAAGCGCAAAAACAAAATTCCCAATGGCAGTGAAAAGGAAATAAAAACGTGGGCAAAAATCAAAATTTCAACCGGCTCAAAACACTCCAATTTTTTTGCCAGCCACCAACTGCCAAAAGCGACCAAAACAAGCCAAAACCCCAAAACAAGCGCCGACAAAAGTTCATTGCCCAAAAAACTGATAATCGCTTCCTGAATAATCAGGGTCTGAACGGTCAAACAGGAAAATCCCAGAACAAAAAAAGCGAAAAGCAACAATTTAGCATCGATTTTTTTAAACCCGAGCATACTCTAATTTTATAAAAAATAAATGAATTTTTCAAGCCGCCGCCGTTCCTCTTTACAATTTCGGCTTTATCCTATAAAATATGCCCAAAAGCCGAGGTATCTTTCCGACGCTAGGTCGGAACTCCGACTTTTCAAAAAAAATAAGCCGAGGTAGCTCAGTGGTAGAGCAAATGGCTGAAAACCATTGTGTCGGCAGTCCGATTCTGCCCCTCGGCACCCTCCTTTTAAAAAAACTCGAGCACTCGAGTTTTTTTAAATTAAAACAAGTCCTGCAATAAGGACTTTTTACCAATAATCAAGTTCGCGTTTTATGTCCTAAATAATTTTCGCCTCCTTCAGTAATGGGCAATGTAGGGATCGAACCTACAGCCTTCTGCGTGTAAAGCAGACGCTCTGCCATTGAGCTAATTGCCCTATTAATATTACTTTTTTCTTTTTATATTCGTTAATCTTTCCAGTCCGCACTATTCTTCGCGACCCGATTAAAAGCGGTGGGAGTGAGATTCGAACTCACGGTCGCCGGAAAGGCGACAACGGTTTTCAAGACCGTCCCTTTAAACCACTCAGGCATCCCACCAAAAAATCAAATTATATCAAGATGACAGCGCTTAACCGCGCGAATCTCATTTTATAGATAAAAACTATTTATCATTGTCTTCCAATAAGAGCGCGGCTGAAATAAGGAGTTGGCGGTTCTCTTTTTTATTCCTGTTTTTCTCTCCAATTATTTAAAACTTTTTTTATTTTTGGCTTCAATTCAGCGACAATTTTAACCCGATGATTAATTTTCTTATTTTCTTGGGCAGTTAAATCCTGATAAACTTTATTAAATGGGGGAATAAACAGAATCGCTCTCCAGGGGAAACCTTCTTGTATCTTCGACGGCTGTTTATCAATAATATAACCCTTAATTTCCTTTTTTGTCAAAAACAAATTATCTCCGTCGTAAAAAGCGACCCAAGTGACAATTTTGGCGGTTCTTTGCGTTTTTTCTATCCCCTTCAATTTTTTAATAACGGCTTTAACCAACTCCCAACTTGAGGCCTCGTAGCCGAGCCAACGATGACTTTTAACCCCCGGTTCCCCGTTTAAAATATCTACTTCCAGTCCGCCGTCATCGGCGATCACCGGCATTCGAAATTGAGAAAAATATCCTTTTACTTTCAAAATAACATTATCCTTAAAAGTCAAACCGGTCTCTTTAACCGGCTTGAAATCAAAATCATTCAAACAAACGATTTTCACGCCTAAATCGTTAAATAGCTCTTTGTATTCCTTAAATTTCGCCGAGTTAGTGGTGGCGATTAAAAGTTTCATTTGAATATTTTAGCCACGACGCTAAAAAATCGTTTCAAACCCTTAACCTTGTTCAATATTGCAAACTTTATTTAAAACATTCACCGCCCGTTCAAAGTTTTTCCCTTCGACTAAAATGTAATTGGTCTCGTAAGTCGAGACATTAAAAACGCTGATACCGGCCTCGGCTAAGGGTTTTGTTAAAAAGGCGATGATACCCACCGAGTCCAAACCAAGATCTCCTTCTAGTTTGAAAGCTCGCCAATCTTTTTCCACAATCACTCCGCCCGGAATTTTCTCCTGAGGCAAGACAATTGAGAGTTCGCCCATTGTTCTGGTTATTGAAGTAAAATTTGTTTTTTCCAATGCCCAAGAAGGAAGGGGGCTATTTTTATCAAAATGGCAAATACCCAATTTTTCCGATAAAATTGAAAGAATAATTTTTTTGGCCGTCATATATGTTTAATAATTACAATTTAAAAATATATGAACAAAAATCAACGAAGCGCGAGCGGGGCTTGATGGCGGAGGAGGCGGGACTTGAACCCGCAAGCGGCTTTTGAGACCGCTACAGTTTAGCAAACTGCTGTCTTACCAATTAGACGTACTCCTCCACGTAAAAATTGTATCTCTTTTGACAAAAAAGTCAATCAGAGCGCCAAAAAGGACACCTAAACCCGTCTGACAAATCTTTTTTTTTATCGGCAAAATGCTAAAATATTACAATATATGCTAACGCCTCAAACTCCAATTATCGAACTGACAAGAGTGGGAAAATCAACCAGTCGGCAAATGGAAAAATTGGGAATAAAGACCGCCGGGGATCTTTTAGCCCATTATCCTTTTCGTTATGACGATTACAGCAAGATTCTGCCTATTTCCGAGTTTAAAACTAAAAAATCAGGTACAATCAAGGTCAAAATCGACCTAATCGCCAACCGCCGTTCGCCGCGAAAAAAAATGATAATTACCGAAGCTATTGTTTCTGATTCGAGCGATTCAATAAAAATTACCTGGTTTAACCAGCCATATTTGGCAAAAAATCTTAAACCCGGACAAAAAATTTATTTAGCGGGGAAAACCGATTATGACCAGCAATACGGCCTGCAAGTGCTTAATCCCTCTTATGAATCGGCGGAGAATACTCCGATTCATACCGGAAGGTTAGTGCCCGTTTATCCGGCGACCAACCGCCTAAGCCAGAAACAAATCCGGTTTTTAATCCGCCAAGTTTTGCCTTTGACGCAAAGAGTCGAAGATTGGCTGCCGCGAACCATTAAAAGCGCTTATAATCTAATTTCTCTTTCTTTTGCCCAAGAACAAATTCATTTTCCACAAAACGTCAAATGGCTTGAACGCGCCCGCCAACGCCTGAAATTCGACGAATTATTTTTGCTTCAAATCAAAAATAAAATAATCCGTAAAAAAATTCAGGATTTAAAGGCGCCAATAATCGCCTTTCACCTTCAAGAAACAAAAAATTTCATTAAAAATCTACCCTTTAAGCTAACCGACAGCCAAAGAAAATCCGCCTGGGAAATTATTAAGGATATGGAAAAACCATCGCCGATGAATCGGCTTTTAGAAGGCGACGTCGGCAGCGGCAAAACTATTGTTGCCGCCATTGCCATTTTAAATACGCTTTTAAACCGCAGTCAAGCAGCTTATATGGCGCCGACAGAAATACTGGCAAAACAACATTTTGAAACCCTAAACTCATTATTGAAACCATATCCTTATAAAATCGCTTTAATTACCAGAGAAAACATTCTTATCCAAAATAAAAAATCGGGGAAAAACACAAAAATAAAAAAGAACAAAATTTTTCAGGAAATAACTCACGGAAAAATAAATCTCGTTATCGGTACCCATGCTCTAATTTCTTCATCTAATAAATCTTTAGCGAATAAACGAGAAAAAATCAAATTTAAAAATCTGGGGTTGGCTATAATTGACGAACAACATCGATTTGGAGTCAATCAACGAGCCGCCTTAGCCAATCAATCCTCGGCGTATTTTCCCCATCTCCTCTCATTAACCGCCACCCCCATTCCCCGTTCAGTCGCTTTAACTCTTTACGGGGACCTTGATTTGTCCGTCATCAGTGAAATGCCTCTCGGAAGAAAAAAAATTCTTACCAAAATCATCTCTACTAAGCAAGAAAAAGAAATTTATCGGGCAATCAAAGAAGAGGTTAAAAAAGGACGGCAAATTTTTGTTGTCTGTCCCTTAATTGATCCGTCGGACAAAATGGGCGTCAAATCGGTCAAAGAAGAATATGAAAAATTGTCGAAAGAAATTTTTCCAGAACTTAAAATAGGATTTCTTCACGGCAAAATGAAAGCCGAACAAAAAGAAAAAACCATGGAGGAATTCGTCCAAAATAAAATAAATATTCTCATCTCTACCACCGTAGTTGAAGTCGGCATCGACGTTCCCAATGCCTCAACTATGCTCATTAAAGGTGCGGAGCGTTTCGGCCTCGCCCAACTCTACCAACTTCGAGGACGAATTGGAAGAAGCCAACATCAGTCATATTGTTTTTTATTCTCGGAAACCGCCGGCGGGATCAGCGAACAAAGATTAAAAACCCTGTTAAGGGCTAAAAACGGCCTTGAATTAGCAGAAAAAGATTTGGAAATGCGCGGACCAGGACAGGTTTTTGGCGTAAAACAATCCGGATTTTTAACTGATTTGAAAATAGCCAAACTTTCCGACGCGGAGATTGTTCGGCAAGCCCGGCAAGCGGCGCAACAAATTCTCGATGAAGACCCGGAATTAAAACAATATCCACTTTTAAAAAACAAAATAGATGAGTCGCCGCAAATAACTCATCTTGAATAAAATTAAAACAAAAAATTATCCGTTGCTCAAAATTACCAAAGTCGGGCAATGGCTTCGGTTAAATTTTTAACTTGAATAATTTCCGCCTTTGAACCGATAATCGCGTTTTTATCTTGGGGACAAATAATCTTTTTAAAGCCTATTTTTACTGCCTCCTTAACTCTTTTCTCCATCCAAGGAACCGGTCTCACTTCTCCGCCCAGCCCTACTTCCCCGAAACTAACGACTTCGGAACTGACCGGAATATTTTTAAAAGCAGAGACAATCGCCAGAATCACTGGCAAATCGATTGCCGGTTCATTCACTTGAAGTCCGCCGACAATATTAATATGAATGTCTTTATTGGACAAATTCAATCCAAGACGCCGGCCGATTACGGCAATTAAAAGAGATAATCGTTTCGAATCAAAACCGCTGCATTTTCTCTGCGGCTGTTTAAAAACGCTCGGCGTAACCAAGGCCTGAACTTCGATTAAAAAAGAACGATTTCCCTGGATTAAAGAGCCGACAACCGAACCGCTGATTTTTAAATCCCTATCCGCCAAAAAACTGGCCGAGGGATTTTTTATTTCTCTCAAGCCGTCCGTCCTCATTTCAAAAACGCCGATTTCATTAGTCGACCCGAAGCGATTTTTTACCGCCCTTAAAAACCGAAAATAATGATAAGGGTCACCTTCAAGATATAAAACCGTATCGACCAAATGCTCTAAAGTTTTCGGCCCAGCAACAACTCCTTCTTTGGTAACATGCCCGATAATCAGCATCGCCGTTTGATTTTGCTTGGCCAGCTCAATCAATTGCCCCGCCGCCGCTCTTATTTGATTCGGCCCTCCGGCGCCAGGCCGGAGATTATGAGATGGAGATATGGTCTGGATTGAATCAATAACAATCAGTCCCGGTTTATATTTTTTCAAAAAACCACTAATGGACTTAATGTCAGTTTGCCCTAAAAATCGCAAATTCTGTCCCGAGACATTCAAACGTTCCAATCGCAATTTAACTTGTTCTGCTGATTCTTCGCCGCTGGCATACAAAACCTGTTGACCAGACAGCTTCTGGGCTATTTGCAAAACTAAGGTTGATTTGCCTATGCCCGGCTGGCCGGCAAAGAGAATAACGCTTGACGGAACAATGCCTCCTCCCAAAACCCTGTCAAACTCCTCAATCCCGGTCTTAATTCGAGTAATATTTTCATTATCAGACCGTTCAAGATTGAATGTTTTAACGTCCTCAGTCTCCAAATCCTCTTGATTTTGTTTATTAATCGTTCCCCAGGCCTCACACTGCGAACACTGTCCGAACCATTTAGAAAATTGCGCCTGACATTTTGAACAAACGAAAATAGACATAAAAAATATAAAAAATAAAAGATAAAAAATAAAAAACGCATATTAAAAGCCTTTTAAAATCCTTATTCTGCCAAGGGTTAAAAATTTTTTATTCTTTATTTTCTATTTTAATTTGATACTTCTTAGTCGTTCTGTGTTTTTATCAACAAAATAAAGATATTGATCGTCGGCGGATAAATAAATATCTTGGACATTATAACCGCCCATCGCTCCTTCGGCTAAAAAAGTGACGTGACCCGTGGAGGTATCGATTTTATAAAAATCGTCCCGAGTATTGTCGGCCAATTCAGTAACCAAACCCGAGCCCTCGGGTAAAACTTCAGGCACGGCGCAATAAAGAAAATCTCCAACGCTGTCAAAAGCGCATTTATCCGCCCAAGTAATTAAACCTAAATTTATCTTATCATTACCCACCGTATCTCCCTGGGCATTAACCAAATAAAGCCGGGGTTGGTAATCCGAATCCGAACTATAAACGCTATAAACGATTTTATCTCCTTGTGGTGACCATTTCGGGCGGAAATCGCGGCCATCAACAACCAGTGATTTAAAATTCTCTTGATGTTGGCCAATGAGCAATATTTCCTGTTCCCAAGCGCCTCGAGGTTGGCCAGTGGCGGAAAAAGCGACGACTTGGTTATTGGGAGACCAAGAAACGACGACTTTATCGGCATTATCGCCCATATGTTCAATGGGTTCGGCTTGACTGCCGTCGGGTCGAGCCACTGCCAACCAAGTATTTTCCGCATACTGGCTCATTGATTTAAAAACGACCTTACTGCCGGTAGAATCCCAAGAAAATTCTTGCCAATTTTTAGGCAGGGTGTACTGCTTTTTCTGGTTAAAATCATACATTACTTTGAAACCGTCCGGATATTCAATAATCGCCCGATCTTTGGTCGGCGCCCAATTTACGTTCTCAACATTATAAAAAACCTGGTCGGTCAACAGGGTTTTATTGCCGAAACCGTCGACTTTGTAAAAATGTCCCGACTCTCGGTCGTAATAAAAATTATTCACGCCGTCGCTGGAAAGCGTCGCTCCTTTGACCGGATCGTCGGTAATTGGCGTAATCCAAGTTCTCCCCCCTTGAGCCACGTCGTCAATTTGCGGCACAATTCTCTCTATTTCCGCGGGTAGCGCCATCTCTTCTGTTTCCTCGGGCCACTCGGTTGCCGGCAAACCCTGTTGAGCTCTTTGCTGAATGGTCATTTTTTCCCAGTCGGCCTTGGTGATAGGCAGACGAGACGGAACCACTTCCTCTTCCGGCGGAACAATTTCCACGGGCGGCGCCGGCGCCTTGCGGAAAAAAATAAAATATAAAAGCAAGGCGAGTCCGATAACGATCATGACAAATAAAACGATCATTAAAATTTTTTTTGTTTTTTCAGACATAATATCGCTTCATTTATCCGCCAATCGGCGGATTAAAACCTAATTTCCAAATTAAATTCTAAGAAAAAATATTTTTAAGGCCTAATTTTTTCTCAATGCCGAATGCCGGAGATTAGTCGAATATCGACTACTTTTCAAAAATCGGGCTAAAATCCAGTATTAATGCGGGTTAGAGAAAAGCAGTTTTAGGGGACAGTCCCCAGTTTAACTCCCGATTTACTTACTTTATTCAAATATCTATTTCGACGCCCGTTCTTTTTATTTCAAAAGTAAGGGGAGAATCAATTTTAAAATCATCAGGACTGAACCCGACCGGTTCAATGGTAAGTCCAGAATCCTTAAAACGTTTCAGCCATAAATACTGCATCGCGGTAAATGCATTTTTAAATTTCGGAGAAATGATGCATAAATCGATATCGCTCCACTTATGCGGAGTTCCCCGACCGTAAGACCCGAATAAAATAGCCTTCTTAATTGGTAATTTATCCGCTTTTAGAACCTTAATATATTCGTCGATTTCTCTCCTTACTTTTTGGGGAATCGTTCCTTTAACCATAAATATAATTTTTTGGTTATTTCTAAATATTTTTCAGTATAATTCTTCGTGCAAACCTTATGAAAAGAAAGTTTAATGTCGTCATATCGAGCTGACAGATTAAACCCGGTGATAATCCTTAAATTTTGAATTTGAATTTTAGATAAACCGAGCTCCGCTATTTCGGATAATTTGGCCAAATCATGAATATATGGAGACGGCCTGTTTGTTCGCAACGTTACCAACCCCTTTAGGGCTTTCTCCAGAGTCAAATGGCAAAAAAATAAACAAGCGTCATAATGTTTAATCTTAAACAAACTAAGGGCCGTTTACCAATTGCGTTGGGCCGAATTTTTCCAATAATCAATTTGATTTTTTAGATTTTTTGTCATAACCAACCCCGATAATTATTAAAATTTTTTTTGTTTTTTTCAGACATAATATCGCTTCATTTAAAATTCTAGATTCTAAAATCTAAATTTTAATTAAATAAATTTTAAAGAAAAATATTCTTGAGAACTATTTTTTATTTCTACTGTTAGTTATTGAGAATTAGGATAATCTCGACTATTACTTATGGGGTCGCAAGACTAATCAGAGGAAGGGAAATAAAGAGACAATCCTCATGTCTTATTTTTAAGGATTGGGAGGAAACTGATCGCACATATATGTCCCCTTTTCATTAATGTAAGTGCCATTTTCCGCGCCTTGGCAAGATATAGCGCAAGCACTCGATCCAATCTCAATTTTTTCAGGAGAGGTGGCATATTTACATGGTCCGGCCGCCATATCTTTACAACAACACCTAACATATCCTTCGGCTGTTTTTATCTCCAGGGTGGTTAACCCGCATTTTGGTTTAACTCCGCATTTACTATTCCGCCATTGACAAATCTCTCCTACATTCTGACACTGTTCTTCATTTACGGCGGTAGTACATTTTTTAGGACCAGACGCCGACTCATCAACAGCGCCGTCAATATCTTCCACCCGAGTATTATATACGGATACATGGTAATGTTTTTGAGAATTATTTCCCCCGCATTCATCTAAAAACTTTCCACCGCATTTTTCAACCAGATTTTTAAACTTTTTTTTAGGAATCTGACCCTTCTCAACTATGCACCTAAAGTCGGCCGCATAAGACCCATCCATCTTTGTTCCTCCACCATAATGGGCCGAATTTTCCTCATGACTACAAATCTTTGAATCGTAAGAATCGCGACATCTCGCCAATCCCCTGTCATCGCTAATCGAAGTAATTATCAATTCCCAGGACTTTATATAATCTTCTTTATTTCTAGTCAAACAACCAAAAAATAAACTCAAAATAAGCGAAGCATCTTGACATTGCCACGACTTTATGCCCCCTGTTTGAATTCCTCGACAAGCCCCCAAACAAGAAGGAAGGTTTTCGCCTTCTGACCCGCACTTTCCGGATATAAAAAGTTCTCCTTGCTGTGGTGCTACCGTCTCTAAGGTCAAACCCCTAAGTCTGGTTAAAGACGGGTTAATGAAATTTAAAAGGGCGTAAGAGCCGACCGCCAATAAAATACCGATGATGGCGGAAAAAATTCTTTCTTTCGCCGCGGAGATCTTCGGAGCGCTGCCAGCCGCCATTACCCATTGAAATCCGGCGAACATAATCATCACAATGCCAATGACAATAATGGCGCCGACCGCCCAATTATAAAAAGTCGTAAGATAATCAGCGAAAGTATCTGGTTTAATCTCCACCTCCGTGCCCGGCTGATAACCAGACCCCGGGATTTCAATCTGAGGAGTAAAAACTGTCGCCTCCGGGTCTTCAACTTCAACAAGAGCTAAGGCAAAATTGAGCAACAAAATAAAATAAATAACAACAAAAAAGACAATAACTAATAATTTTTTAATATTCATCAATGCCTTAAAGTAAAAATTGTTTATCTTTTTACTCTACATCTAAATCTAAATACTGTTTTAAATTTAGAATCTAGCTAAATTAGCCAATCGACTACTTGTTAAAAATCGGATAAAATCCAGTAATAACACGAACTAGAGAAAGGGGATTCTAGGGGCAGTCCTCATCTCAACCACTTTATTTGATTACTCAATCATCCTGTACACATACATGATTAAAAAGTCCCCTGCATTTTCCTTTAAAACTTTTTCCACATTTTCCATCTTTATTTATACATTCAGCGTCTCCAGCAGCGGGGGAACATTCTTCTCTAATTTTTTTACAATAACTACATTTACCATTCCAACAATATCCAAAAACTACATTTGATCCCAGTGTCACACTACATGACTGCAGGTTCGTATTTTCCCCTTGTACTGCAAAAGAACAAACATCATCTTCGTTTACGCCTTCGTAATAACCGCAGCACTCTATATTTGGAGCTTTTTCAGGACACTCAAATTTTACACCATATATAGAATAACAAACTTCTATATTCATCGCTATACTCGGAGGAACGGTATCCTTACAGGTCTGACTTTCTAATAAACACCGAAATTTAGGGGACAAGGCCTCAATTTCCTTTTTACAACAAATAGTTGTTGTGCCGGGACAACCCCTACCAGCCCGGCATTCGGTATAACCAAAAGGTCTTTCTGTCCCATCTTTATATGCCTGATATTTATCTCCCGCCTCTATACACTCTCCGTCATCCTCGATATAAATAGTACAAAAGTCGGGACGTCCCACTTTGGTAACTGGATTCAAACTCAAACTTCTAAATCTGGTTAAAGACGGGTTAATGAAA
>CAZOLB010000012.1:0-5730 GCA_964580825.1 uncultured Gammaproteobacteria bacterium | reverse complement strand
GGTAACTGGATTCAAACTCAAACTTCTAAATCTGGTTAAAGACGGGTTAATGAAATTTAAAAGGGCGTAAGAGCCGACCGCCAATAAAATACCGATGATGGCGGAAAAAATTCTTTCTTTCGCCGCGGAGATCTTCGGAGCGCTGCCAGCCGCCATTACCCATTGAAATCCGGCGAACATAATCATCACAATGCCAATGACAATAATGGCGCCGACCGCCCAATTATAAAAAGTCGTAAGATAATCGGCAAATGTTTCCGGACCAACCCCCACCGTTTCTCCCGGTTGATACTTATTAGACCCGGGAATTCCGACTTGAGGAGTAAAAGTCGCGGCGAGAACCGACTGATGCAAAATAAAAAAACCTAAAACAACGAATAACCCGATAATAAATATTTTTTCTTTATTTTTAAACATGAGACGCTTTCCTTATTTTTTAAACTAAATCAAATAAATCTTTTATGACTTTCCATTCGGCTTTAAAAATTTCGATAAACACTTTAAGTGGATTTGTAATAGACCAAGCCATAATCGCAAACAGAATAAAAATCAGCAAAACAATAGCCAATAGAAGCAAGTCAAGGAAACAAACAATAATAATTTCCGGCAATGACAGAGCGGGAACCAATTTGAATTTAAATAAATTGCCTAAAATCATTTGCCCATTCATCACCACGACCGTAACCACTAAGCCAACTAAACTTATTCCCGCCGCGCCGTTTATAACGCGGTAAAGGGTTTTTAACCGTTTTATTGTCTCTTGGGTTTGTTTAACCGTCGCCGTTCCGCCTTTGGCGGACGCCTGAGACGCTTCCGCTTGTTCTTTGGTTTTCTGCGCCCTTAATCTGGCGGCAATAGCTCTGGGCGAACGAGAGAGCGCTTCGCCATTTTCTTCGCCTCTTTCCGACTGATTGGCGTTTTCTTGAGCCCCTTTCTCAGTTTCCGTTCTCGCCAGAATCGGAACGGTTTTTGATTGTTCAATCGCCCGTTTCCGTTCCTCTTCTTGTTGCTGTCGAAGCGTTCTTTTTTGCTCCTGCTCTTGTTGAAAAATATCGCTAATCATAGTTTGGTTTTAATCACGAATCTCAATACTGTCCACTTTCCACCCTTCTCCTTGTTTAAGCATTATTAATCTGGCCGTTTTTTGCAAGATATTCGTCTCGCCCGGCCGCATCTCCTGCTCTTGGATTTGAGCAATAAAAACGGCCTGAGTGTCGGGAATAAACTCGCTAATATCAATAGAGCCGACCTTGACGACAAAACTGAAAAAACCCTGTTGTCTGTCTGGTCCTTGGGCGATTCTCATTGAAGTTTCAGCCGCCAGTTTATCGCTCATTAAAGACAATAATTCTTTTAAGTTTTGATAACCGCTGTCCAGCGAATAAGTCCCGTATTTTTCAATAAAAGCCCTGGACTGAAGCATTAATTGCGATTTAAGCATCGCCTCCTGATCAATCTCCGGTTTTATTTCTTCTTTGTCATGAACAACGGACTTTTCTGTTTCCGGTTGCGGATTGACCGAAGTTTTCGCCTGCCAATTTGTTTTAAGCCCCCAGATCAAAATCGCCACTACGACTAAACTAACTATTACGACGATAATAATGATGTTTTTTTTAAGCATATACACTCCATTAATATTAAAAATAAAATATAAAAAACAAAAAACACAAATAAAAAACTTAAAGACTTTTTCTTTTTCCTTTCATTGTCAAAATACTGGAAGCAAAAATATTAGCAATCTCTTTAGTTTCTTTTAAAAGATTCTCTATTTCGTTAATTGAATCTCTCGACGCTAAGCCGCTATCTCTTAAAACGGCTAACCAAAATTTCGACTCATTTGTTGATTTCAGGGCAATACTAAAATAATTCTGATAATCCTTTTTAGAACTGGCGGCTTCAGCTTCAAAATAATTAGCGCCGATTGAGGTTCCGCTTCTGGTTAATTGTCTTTTTATTTCCGCAGTTACCGGATTATTTGATAATTTAACTAAAAATTTCAAAAGACGTAAAATATAACGATATATTCTCAACTTAAACTCTTGTTTTAATACTCTTTTGTCTTCCATTAACTTTTTGTGTTTTATATCTGTGTTTTTGATATTTTATTTTTTATTTTTTATTTACCCCTCTCCCCTTCCTGGGCGAATTCCCTTTTTGCCTGCTCAATCTCCAATAATTGCCGCGGGTCGGAGGTAATTAACTGATCTTCGGAATAAGAAGCCACCACTTTAATGGCTGCGTGTTTGGTGCCGGCGAAAAATATACCTTCGCCGACTCCGCTTTCCAAAAGCAGATACTTTTCTCCTTCAGTCAGCATAAAGGTCTCCGCCACGGTGTCAATCGCCGCCGGCGACTGTTTTAGAAGCAATTGCATGGCGGAATTGGTCACAATCGCCCGACCATAAGGAGAGTTTAAAAAATCATTAACATCTTGAGTGATGGTCGTAACCCCTAAATAATATTTGCGGCAACGTTTAACTAAAGCAAATATAAATTTCGCCGAGTCCTCATGCTGCATCAGCCACCAAGCCTCATCAATCAACAGAATCCTTCTTTTCATTTCCGAACGGACAATATTCCAAATATAATTGACAATCGTATAAATCGCCATCGGCCTCAGTTCGTCTTCAAGGTCGCGAACCGAGAAAACCACCAGCTGATTATCCATTTTAACATTAGTCGGATTGTTTAAAAATCCGGAGAAGGTGCCACTGGTGTATTTTTTAAGTCGTTCCGCCAAATCATTGCCCCCCTCCATCCCTTCCAAAACTTCTTGAAGGTCGCTCATGGTCGGAGTTTCTATCTTGCTTAAATCGCAGCCGGGGACAATATCTTTTTTGGCGTAGGCCTCCAAAAGAGCACGGTCAATCAATGAATCTTCCTGGGGCGTAAAACCTAAAAGATTTTCTTTAATATAACGGCCAATCATTATTTTTAATAAACCCTTAACGGCAATTACTCCCGAACGGATAATGTCAGTGGTTTTTGCGTCCTTGCTTTGGCTCCGAGGCAAGTCAAAAGGATTGATTTTCGCCTGCGAAGCCAAGGAAATATTTACATAGGTCCCTCCCACCGCATCCGACAAATGTTCGTATTCTCTTTCCGGATCAATAACGATAACATCCGTGCCGATCATCATCGAACGCAAAACTTCCAATTTGGAAAAATACGATTTACCCGACCCACTGGTGGCAAAAATCATAAAATTCGCGTTAGGCATGGAAAAGCGGTCAAAAAGCACTAAGCTGTTATTATGACGGTTTATGCCGTAAAGAACCCCTTTATCAGAGGTCAAATCAGCCGAAATAAAAGGAAAACTGGAAGCGCAAGGAGATGAATTGACATTAATTGAAACCATTATTTTATCGTTGGCCAAGGGCAGAGTGGAATCAAAACCCTGTTCCGATTGATAAAATGCCCGGCGAGTATAAACGAGTTTTGAGGCGAACAAATTTTCCATTCTTTCAGTCAGTTCGTCCAATTTCTTGTCGTTCTTGGCGTAAATGGTGACATACAACGAAAACTGGAAAAAATGCTCAACGCCGGTCGTTAAATCATTCCTTAATGTTTCAATGTCTTGAAGGGCTGTAATTTTAACCGGATCTCGAGGCTTTCCCTTTTCCTCGTCGGAACTCAGTTCCGCCTCAAGATTTCCGACTTGTCTTTGCAACTGCTTGAGAATAATTTTTGCCTCTACCGGATAGAAAAACATCGCCACATCAACCGAGTCGCTGAAATTAATGACTGGTAAAAACCAGCCAACAGAAATATAACGCGGAAAAGCGGAAACGAAAATAGTCCGCAAATACCTATCTCCCAATTGAAGATACATCGGATTGACTTTCAAAGACGAAGGAGCAATTAAATCATAAATTGAAACCAATCCTCGGCGATAAGATTCTTCAGTGGTCAGAACCTCTTGAGCTTGTTTCTCCAATTTAACTTCTTCTTTCTCCGGTTTTGGGGACTCCTTTTTAATTGTGGGTTCTCTAAGAGAGGAAGGGGTAATAACCATAAGACACTGCAACTTTTAATTTCTAATTCTTAATTTTTAATTTTTTAATCCTCTACTCTTAATTTATTCACTTCGGCCAAATGCTGCATTTCCGATTCAGCCGGATTATAAGTGCTATAAAAAAGTTCAATTAAACTCTGGGTGTCAAGAGGCGCGGCTTTAAGCCCGAGCCCGGACAAACCAGAAATAACTTTGTCCACTCTTCGGAAAAGAGCTTCGCGGTATTTTTCAAACTTTTCTCTTTTGATTTTAACGATTTTTGCCGCGCTAAAAAGATCGGAAGTTCTGGAAAAAAACCCCCGCTTCTTGTCTCCCAGCGGACTATAAGGAATGGATATTAAAAATCGGCGGCTCATTATCTCGCCCAAACTGACTAATTCTCTGATAAATTCCAAATAATCCGACATTTGCTCCCGAAGCAGTTCATTGGTTTGTTTTTTTCTCATTTGCTCCAAATCAACCAAATACGGCTTGATGTTGAGCGGCCGGGATTGAATGACAATTTGCAAGGGAAAGTCCAGGGTATTTAAAAAACCAACATAACCTTGAATAATGGCTTTTTGTTCATCTTCTGATTTAAGGGTAAAATTAATTGAGGAGACCAAAAGCACGGCGCGAAAACCGCCGTTTTTTAAAACTACGCAATCATTTCGGATTTCGGCAATATCCAAATATCTCTGAGTAGAGGGGATATTGGCTTTTGAAATTGGCATAGCGCGAGTAAAATAAAATTAAATGCCCAGAATAACAATTTTAGCGTAAAAATGCGCCTATTCCTCTTTATACTCTCCGCCGGTATCAACGGTCAAGGCGATTTGCGAAAGACGCGAACTTGACAAAGGTTGGCGTGAAATAATTTTTTCTTCGGTTTTCCCCGCTTTTTCCGACTTTTCCTCAACCACAGGAATGAACTCTTTGCGCCAAATTCTCAAACTGGGCCTTTTAAGCCCCTGTCCCATATTTAAAAAAAGATAATAAATCGGCTGCTGGTTAACCTTAACAAAAGCAATGACTACTCCCAATCCCAAAATAATCACTCCTTCAATAATAAATAAGACGAAATCAGCCAACTTATAACAAATAAAAATCAAACCGATAGTGATAATGAGAATTATAAATTGCTTCGGCGTAATCGGCCCGATAATTTTACTTTCAATATTAATAAATTGAGGAACGATAAACTGCATAGGCACTCCGGCACTCCGCTAAAATAAAATATAAAATATAAAAAATACAAACGAAAAACTAAAAAATATTTCTTTTTGATGTTTTATTTTAATTAAAAGCGAAGATTTTCATTAAGTCCGACTACCAGATCGAATTCTTCCTCGCTTAAAGTCGGCTGTCCTTGTTGCTGGCGCTTGGCAATAACTTCTTTGACCGAGATTCCATTATTAATGGATTCTTCACCAATTTTTAAATATAAACGGTTTATTTCCGACTCTTTCCAGGCCTTGATGGCCTCGGCTTTTTTAAGCAATGATTCTTCCGCCAATAGGCTTATTTTGTCTTGGATTCTCGCCGCGGCCTGCTGAGGCGCTCCCCAACGTCGCCAATCAGCCAAAGTTAGCGTTCTTAGTTCATCGGCTGGACCGTAAACCTTAGATCTGATGGTAATTTCTTGCTGGGTTTCGGGCTCTTCTTGGGGTCCGATTTCTTTCTGAGATTTTTGAGGTCCGACCTCTTCAATCTTCTCTCTAGGAGGTCGGACCTCC
>CAZOLB010000011.1:0-22327 GCA_964580825.1 uncultured Gammaproteobacteria bacterium | reverse complement strand
CTCAAAATTCCAATTTTCAATTTTCAATTTTCAATTTTCAAAAAAGAAAACCGCAGAGCTCAATGGGATTTACATCTTCAATCGCTAGTATTATAATAAAGTTATCATAATTTATCAACCACTTTTAATTTTATGGCTGAAAAAATCAATATAGAACAAATTTTTCTTTCCGACGCCGAAGAAACGAATAGTTATCCTCAGATTTATTTGGCCAATCCGGAAAAAAAATTTCTGGAAAAATTCGGACGTCTGGCGATTTTAGTCGATTTAGATCTGAGGCGCGGGACCGAAGAAAAAACGTTTTCCCAAATCCGCCAATGGGCGCAATCCTTGATCGATTTTATTAAAAACAATTTTTACGGGGGCGTCGGATCGATTGAAGAGATCGAGAAAAAATTTGAAAATATGCTGCAAAGAACCAATGAATGGCTCCGTCAAGAAAAAATAAAACCGGAAAGCGTCTTAGAAGAATATATCGCCGGCCTCAATGTCGGAATTATCGCCCTTTTGGATAAAAACATTTATCTCAGCCAAATCGGGGAAATCAAATCGTATTTGATTCAAACTTCTTCATCAGATAAAGACGAAGAAGACGCCGTTCAGGAAATCGCCGAGGGCCAAGGCGGAGGCAAATTGATAAAATTCTCGAACCTCACCAGCGGAACTCTGGAAGAAAACAGTATTCTGCTTTTTGCCGCCAAAAATCTTTTCGACTACCTGCCTCTCAAAAAAATATCTCAAACACTAAAAGAAACATCAATTAAAAAAGCAACGGCGAGAATAAAACAACTTTTATCCGACGAAAATGTCCGGGCTAATTTACTGGCGTTGATTATTTCCAACCGCGATGAATCTTTTTCCGTTGAAAAAAACGCGAACGAAATAGATGAAAAAGATGAAGAAGATTTTCGGCCTAAACAAAAAGAGAAAACAACGTCTTCTAAAAAAACTTTATCCGGAAAAAAAACAGATACCGCGCCTGATTTGCCGGCTAAAAAAGAAATAATCGAGATATTGAAGCCAACCGAGCACAAAATGCTCCACCAGCTTAAAGTCGTCCCCTCCTCCGGGAATAAAAATAAAAAACAAAAAATACTTTTAATTGTTTTATTTATTTTTGCTGTCCTTTTTATCCAAAGCCTAATCGCCCTGAGTAAGCAGGAGGCCAAAAATCGTCAAGAAGAAAAATACGCCCAATTGGCGGAAAATATAAAAAACAAAGAAACGGAACTGTCCGTAGCCCTTATTTATCCCGACCAAGAAAATAGTGAAAAACTTTTTATCGAAATACGCCAGCTTCTCGAACAAATGCCGCAAGAAACGCAAGAACAAAGAGAAAATTACCAAATTCTCCACGACCAGTATAGCCAACGCCTCAATCAATTCTATCATCTAACCATTCTCAACAATCTCGAACCTTTAATTGATTTAAAGACAATCGACGAGAAAGTCGAAACCGGCGGACTGACTAATATCGGAGACAATTTCTATATTTTCAACTCCGAAAATAATTACATTTATTTTTATAATCTCAAGACGAAAGAAGCGAAAATCGTCAATGATTCCTCCGCCAATGTCGGTCGGCTTAAAAAAATCGTCCCCTTGGACGACGATAATCTGGTTGGCTACGATCAAAACCAGGGACTGGAAATTTTTAACACCATCGACAATAAATTGACGCCTTTAAAACTCGAGAGTTCCCATTCCCCTTCGGGGGTAAAAGATCTTACCGTTTATGGCGGCCGTATTTATCTTCTCGAACCGGACAATAACCAAATTTACAAATATTCAAAAACTATCGACGGTTTTGGCAAAGAAGAATCTTGGCTCCAAGATCAAACCAGTATTGCCGGTGCTTTTTCCCTGACTATCGACGGCTCCATTTATCTCCTTAAAACCGACGGACAGATTCTCAAATTCTATAAAAATAAAAGGGAAGAATTCCTCATCGATAATCTCCAACCTCCTCTCTCCGTCCAAAACCCAAACTTGATCAACTCTCAACAAAAAACAAAAATCTTTACCGATGCCGACAAAACTTATCTTTACATTTTAGACGGGCCAAGCCAAAGGCTAATTCTCCTTTCCAAACAGGGCAAATTGATCAAACAATTCAGCAGCCCATTATTCGATGACTTAAAAGATTTTATCGTCAGCCGCAACGAAAGCCGAATTTGGCTCCTTTCTGGCTCAAAAATCTTCGAAATTACCTTGGAATAAACCCAAAAAAATTCAAATTTTAAAAGGGGCTGCTCAAACGTAGCTCCTTTTAAATAAACACTAAAAAGCAAGATATGGGAAAAATCCCAAGGCCTATTTTAGGGTCACGGTGGCTCCGGCCTCTTCGAGTTTCTTTTTCATTTCTCCGGCCACTTCCTTATTGACGCCTTCTTTGACCACTTTAGGCGCGGCATCAACCAAATCTTTGGCTTCTTTTAGTCCCATTTGGACGAATTCCCTGATGGCTTTGATGACCGCAATCTTATTGCCGCCGGCATTGGTAATCTCGACATTAAAAATGGACTGTTCTTCTCCGGCTCCTTCTCCCGCTCCGGCCGTCGGAGCCGCTGCCGCCGCCACTGCCACTGGCGCTTGAGCGGAAACGCCGAACTTTTTTTCCAAAATCTTAACCAATTCCGCCAAGTCCAAAACGCTCATCTTCTCGATTTCTTCAACCAGCGATTTAAATTTTTTAGGAACTTCCACTTGTTCCTCTTTTTCGTCTTTATTTTGAGTTTGCTCGGACATAATCGTATTAAATTAGTTAAAAATTAATTAAATAAACTAACTTTTTTTTATCGACCCTAAAACACAAACCAAACTCCGCAAATTTCCCGCCAAAACATAACTTAAATTATTAAGCGGGGCTTTAACGGCGCCAATCGCTTTGGCGATCAATTCCTGCCGACTTGGCAATTTAGCCAAGGCGACGACCGCGTCCGCGCTGAAAAATTCCGAGTCAAAAACGCCTCCCTGAATAGTCAGATTCTTGCCGGTTCTGATAAATTGTTCCAATATCTTGCTTAATTCGGTCTCTTCGCCCAACCCATAGACTAACCCCAATCCACCCTTAAACTTATCCAAGTCGATATTTTTAAACCCAAGTTTATCAAAAGCCAATTTCAAAAGCGTCTTTTTCGTCACCAAATAACGATATCCTTTGGCGCGTAGCATTTTCTTAAGATTGTCGATTTCTTTGACTTTTAGGCCGTAATAATCGACAAAAATCAAATTTTCCGCCTCTTTTAATTCCTGCTCCAATGTCTTAACAATTGCTTTTTTTTGCTCTTTTGTTTTTGCCATAATTTTAAAAAAATAAAATAGCCCGAGCCACAGACTATTTTCAATCCTCAACCCTTCAGTAACCTAAATACTCTTTTGTCTCGGCAGGTATTTCCGCCCGGAAATATTAAGTCCTTCAACGCCTGCTATCTGTGACCGCGATTATTATAAGGGATTTATTTAAAACGTCAATCTATTTATCCACAGCCGACTAAACAATAACCGTTCCTTTAAAAGTTTGGTGGCAGAGCCACTAAAAACCAAAAACTAAGAAATAACCGTCCCTTTGAAATTCTTTCCTTCCAAGCAATTTTTCAAATTTTTAAAATTTTTACCGTTAATGATAATTACTTTTATTTTTGCTTTCTGGGCTATTTGTCCGGCGATCGGATCAAACGGAGCCGATTTGTGCGGCGTCCACTTTTTACCGATAATTTTAAAAAAACCCTTCCAGTCAATACTCTTTAAAGGTTTTGCTTCCGGATATTTATCCGGATCATGGTCATAAACGAAATCAATATCGGTTAAATTAACCACCACGCCGGCTTTAAAACTTTTAGCCCAAAGAACCGCGACTTTATCCGACGAACTCCCTGGCTTCCAGCCGCCGGCGACCACCAATTTATTGGTTGATTTATTGGCTAAACAATCGGGATTGTCCAGAACCCGCGGATACGCGTAATGGGAAAACATTATTCTCACCAGTTCGGCGTTCAATTTGGTGGCTGCAATTCCCAGCCAATCCCTATCGTCATATCCAACCTTAACGATTTTTTGAACCGTCATATTATACTTTCTGCTGATTCTCCCACCACCAGCGACAATAGCAATTTTATAACCGTCTTTTAATAAATCCAAAATAAAAATTCTGAATTTTTTTAAAAACGGAATGTCCGGCGCTTCCCCAGGAACAATCAACGACCCACCTAAAGAAAAAACGATTTTTTTCTCTTTAATGCTCATATTTTTTTAATTTTACGTTTATTGATAGTAAAATTTTTCTTATCTAGACAGTCGAATCTCGTCGGTATTTTCCGACTCGCAAGCCCTGACAGTAATAATGCCCGTGGCGCTGCGCTGAAGCGTATAACCAGTGGCGCTTGCCGTCCATTTTGCCGCCCCATCGGACTGATCGGAATCTTCTTTAAATAACCCAAGGCGACGAATTCGCTCAAATCAACGCAATTATCACTATCGGTAACGCCTGTGTCGCAGTTGGCATTCGCCTGATCGCAATTCGCCACCATCTTGCCATCCGTAATCATATAAATCTCGCCAGGGACTATATCGGAAAAAATAAAATAAGAATCATCGCCGTCAATCTGGCTGGTCTTAACGGCGTTTAAAATTTCCGTTATGTCAATCCAACGCCGCGAATCGCGAAAATTTTTAAACCGGGCCAAGGGGGTCAAAACCAAGCCGGCGACTAAAAGCAAAACTGCCGCCACGGCAAAAAAAATTAAAAATTCGACAAGAATAAAATTTTTTTCGGATTTTTTCAACATAACTTTAAAAATCAATTATCACTCCCAATTCTTTTATAAAAAAATGGCATTTTTATTCTACATTTCTTCTAAAACATCAATTCCCAATAAATCCAAACCAAGTTTAATCACTTGGGCCACGCCGGCAATTAAAACTAAACGGGCGTTCCTTAATCCGGATTCCGCCTTTAGAACTGGCTGCTGATGATAAAACTCATTGAATTTCTGCGCCAACTTTAAAATATGATTAGCCAAACAAGCCGGATTGCGCTGATTGGCCGCCTTATTCACCGCCTCAGAAAACATAAAAAGCAATTTAAGTATTTCTGTCTCTTCAGGGCTCCCCAGAATCGAATAATCGACTTCCAATCTGGCCATCTCGTCAATTCCCGACTTCCTTAAAATACTCCTGATTCTGGCATAAACATACTGGAGATAAGGCCCGGTGTCGCCCTCAAACGAAAGCGATTCTTGGGGATTAAAATGAATATCCTGCGTCGGCGTGAACTTAAGAAAAAAGAACTTTAAAGCGGCTAAAGCGATGATCTCCGCCCTTTTTGAAACCTCGCAAGGACTGAGATGAGGGTTTCTTTTTAAAAGTTCGCTTTTAGCCAACTGTTTCATTTCAAAAATAATATCGTCGGCCTCGACTACTTGGCCTTCCCTTGATTTCATCCTTCCATGAGGCAAAAAAACCATACCATAAGAAAGATGATAATAACTCTTGACCCAGTCAAAACCAAAAATTTCCAAAACTCTGAATAAAACTTTGAAATGATAGTCCTGTTCCGAAGCAACGACGTAAATCGTCTTATCCGCTTTAAATTCCTTATAACGCAAATTTGCCAGCCCGATATCCTGGGTCACATAAACGCTGGTGCCGTCGGCTCTAATCAAAACTTTTTTATCCAAACCGTCTTTGGTCAGATCAATCTCGACCGCCCCGTCTTCGCGTTTATAACATAAGCCGTTTTTTAAGGCCTTTAAAATGATTTTTTTTCCCAAATTATAAACATCGCTCTCATAGTAAACATGATCAAAACTAATGCCTGTCTTTTTATACGTTTCATTAAAACCGTCCAAAGCCCATTTGTTCATTTTTTGCCATAAAGCGATTGTTTCAGTATCTCCTTGTTCCCATTTTTCCATCATTTTCTGCGCCTCCTCCAAGAGTTCAGGATTCTTTTTTTCTTTTTGAGCGAATAAGACGTAATATTTACCGACAAAATGGTCGCCTTTTACATTTTCTGTTTCCGGCGTTTTGTCTTTCCCCCACTTTTGATAAGCCAACATCGACTTGCAAATATGAATTCCCCGATCGTTTATTAAGTTAGTTCTAATTACTTTAAAACCGGTAAAAGAAAATAAATTCGCTATGGCCCAGCCTAGAAAATTATTCCGCAAATGCCCAAGATGCTGAGGTTTATTGGTGTTGGGCGCGGAAGATTCGATTAAAATTTTCTTTCCCGCGCCTTCGCTTGATCCGCCGAAGCTGTCCTTGAGTTCTAAAATCTGTTGACAAATCACTTCAAACCAAACCGCTTTGTCAAAGAAAAAATTAACATAAGGGCCAGCGCTCTCCGCCTTATTAAACAAGCGCCGAGCCCCAATCTTCGGATCCAGTTTCAAGGCCAAAATTTCCGCTATTTCATTTGGAGACCGCTTTAAATAACTGGCCATTTTAAAACAAGAAACGCTTAAATCCCCCAACTGAGAATCAGGGGGGATTTCAAAATTAACCTCAAAGTCGGGAGGAAGAGCTAAAATTTCTTTAATTACATTAATAATCGCATTTTTAATGTCTAAAATACGCATACTTCAAATAAGTATAAACTTCCCAGTTTACAATTTACAATCAAATCGTGATTTAATACAAATGACTTTTCAATTTTCCGCCAACATATTCAGCCATTTCAACAAACCGACAGGCATAACCGTATTCATTATCATACCAGGCCACCAACTTGACCAAATTTTTTCCGCAAACCGCGGTCAAACCGAGATCAACCGTGGCTGAGTGCGGATCGCCGATAAAATCGGAAGAAACAAGAGGCTCTTCAGTCACATTAACAATGCCTTTAAATGTTCCTTGAGTCAATTTTCTTAATTTATCGTTAATTTTTTCGGCAGTTGCCGGCTTTTTAACCAAACAAACTAGGTCAATCATTGAGACAACCGGCACGGGAACGCGAACCGCCAAACCATAGAGTTTTCCTTCCAGTTCGGGAATAACGGCGATTACCGACTTGCTCGCGCCGGTCGTGGTGGGAATGATATTTTGAACCGCAGCCCGAGCCCGGCGCAAATCTTTATGGGGCAAATCAAGTAACTCCTGATCATTAGTATAAGCATGCGTCGTGGTCATTGAACTATATTCGACGCCATACTCATCGTTTAAAATCTTCAATAAAGGAGCTAAACAATTAGTCGTGCAAGAACCGTTGGAAATAATCTTGTCTTTTTGCGGATTGAATTTTTCCTGGTTGACTCCCAAGATAAAAATAGGAATATCCGAATCTTTGGGCGGAGCCGAGAGTAAAACCGCTTTTGCTCCGGCGCGCAAATGTTTTTCCGCCAATTCTCTAGTGGTAAATTTACCGGTACACTCCAAAACAATATCCACTCCCAATTTTTTCCAAGGCAAATTTTCCGGTTCTTTCTCATAATAAACGGGATACTTTTTCCCGTCGACAATCAAATGATTTTGGTCATAGACAACCTTTTTGCCAAACCGACCATAAAGAGAATCGTATTTTAAAAGATGGGCCAAGGTTTTGGTGTCGGTTAAATCGTTAATAGCCGCGACTTCAAATTCTTTTGAGCCAAGGGCTAATCGAAAACTCGGCCGACCTATCCGCCCAAAACCGTTAATAGCAATTTTTATAGGCATAAAAATTGAAAAATTAAATAATTAAGTATTGTCTCCGCTCGTCCCGCACCAAAGTTTGGAATCTAAGTTTCCAATAATTATTTATTCAGTGTCTCGACGATCTTTTGGCCAAATTCCGCCGCTGCTCCCGGACCATTGGCCGTAATCAATTTCCCGTCAACCACGACGGCCTCATCAACATAATCCGCTCCCTGCTCCCTTAAAATTTCGATTGTTTCCTGAACTATTGGATCAGACCAAACTGTGGCTTTCCTGCCTTCCAAAATGCCGGCCTTGGCTAAAATTGTCGGCGCAATGCAAATCGCCCCCAAAACCCGACCCTGCTCCATAGTTTGCTGAGCCAATTTATGCGCCAAGGGGTCATCTTCGTAATCCGCCGCTCCCGGTCCGCCAATAAAAATCACGGCGTCGAAATCCTCTAAATTTATCTCATTGAGAGACATTTCGACTTCCACTTTCTGGCCAAGCTTGCCGACAGCCAAACCTTTATCCAAACTAGCCGTGGAAACTTCAACGCCCGCTTCCTCTAAAACCCGCTTGGTCTCGTTGTATTCAAAATCCTGAAATCCTTGACGGGCAATTATCAAAACCGCTTTTAAGGGGCCTAAAACTTCAATAGACATAATTTTTTCTTGTTTGTTGTCCTTAAGACAGCCCGATAAGACAAACGCCATCAAAAGGACGATTAATAAACCAATTAATTTCCATTTTTTCCCATTAGTTGATTTCATATGAAAATTATCAAATTATTTTCTATTTTATTTTTTTCGCCAATCTCTATTTATTTTGTTTATCTTTGTTTTGGGAAAATTCAATATCAACCAAGGGGACTTCCGTCTGCACCCCTTCCTTCCCTTTTTCCCCTTCTTCAACCACCACCGCCTGTTTTAAAACGCGCCAATCAACCACCTTTGCCCTGGTTTTTCCTTTTATTTTTACCTCGCTGCCTATCGGAGGCAAATTCCCTATTAATTCTTTATAAGCTTCTTGTTCATAAGACAAACAACATTTAAGCCGACCGCAAACTCCGGTCAGTCGATCGGAACCGCGTTGGGAAAGCTGTTGTTCCAACATCATTTCCACGCTAACGTTTCCCAATTTGTTTAAAAAACTATTGCAACAAAGTTTTCGGCCGCAAGGACCGACGTCGCCGATCCAACCCGCCTCCTGACGAGCGCCAACCTGATACATCCTGATCGATTTATGAAATTCCTGAACCAAGTCCTTAACTAAATCTCGAAAATCCACCCTGGAAGGCGCAATAAAAGCGAAAGTTATTCGACCGCCATCAAAAGAAAAAAGAGTGTCAATTACCTTGATTGGCATCTTTTTCTTTTTCGCCAAATCCTCGCATTTTTTCATCACTTCTTCTTTCCGGCTATTTCTCTCTTCCCATTTTCTCAAGTCGTCCTCGCCGGCTTTTCTTAAAACAAAATTACTCCCGCTTGCTTTTTCCGGGGGCTCAAGAGAGGAATCTTTATCTTCTTTTTTATCATCCGGCTCCTCTTCGATTCTTATTATTTTGCCCAAATCCGTACCCAAATCGGTTTTAATAACCACTGAGTCGCCAACGGCAAAAGCGTCTTTAGCAATTGCTTCGCCTCCTCTCATTTGCGACGATCGCGTCGGAGAGCCGTCCCAGGAGGCTAATTGAATAAAAACTACCGACATACAAAATAATTACTAAATGTCTTATAACGCGAATCTTATGAATCTCCCAACCTGAATATTTTCCCCCAATTTGGCCGCGACGCTTTGAATTAAATCTTTAACAATCATTTTATCGTCTTTAATGAATGGCTGACTTAAAAGACAAACATCTTGGTAAAATTTTTCTAGTTTTCCGTTGATTATTTTTTCTCTCACTTCCGTCGGTTTTTCCGAATCCAATCCTTCTCCATAAATTTCCTTTTCTTTCTCGATGACCGATTCCGGCACTTGATCCGGGCTAACCCATTTTGGGTTGGTAGCGGCGACTTGTAAAGCCAAATCATGGGCCAATTCTTTAAATTCTTCGTTTCTAGCCACGAAATCCGTTTCGCACAAGACTTCAATCAAAACGCCGATTTTACTATTGGTATGAACGTATGATTCTATAATACCTTCGCTTACCGCTCTGATTTCCTTATTTTGGGCGATCTTTTGCCCTTTCTTCCTTAAAAATTCCGCGGCGTCGTCGAAATTCTCTTTTGTCTGCCGCAGGGCTTCCTGACAATCCAAAACTCCGGCGCCGGAAATTTCGCGAAGACGCTGCACTAATTTTATATCCATAAAATAATTGAATTAAATCAAATTAAAATTTCTATTACTTCGAGATTTTTTCCTTTTTATTTTTATTCTCTATTTCCTTTCTTCCCTTTTCCACGGCGGCGGCAATCAAACCGGTAATCAGTTCGATTGATTTGGTCGCATCATCATTGGCCGGAATCGGCCACTCAACCAAGTTAGGATTGACATTAGTGTCAATCATCGCCACCACCGGAATTTTCGATATTTTAGCTTCTCTGACAGCGGTTTTTTCTTTAAGAATGTCTACGATGTAAATTATATCCGGTTTTTTTACCAAAGCGCTTATTCCGCCGACCATGACTTTCAGCCGTTCAATGTCTTTTGAAAGTTCGTGGCGCTCTTTTTTTGTGTATTTCTCCCATTCGCCGCCCTCTTTTTCTTTTTGCATCCTGTTGTATTTCTCGATTAACTTGGAAATGGTGGAAAAATTAGTTAAAACACCCCCCAACCAATGCTCTGTAACATAAGGGATTTTCAGTTCTTGGGCGTATTTTTCAACGATATCCTTAGCGGCGGGTTTAGTGCCGACAAACAGGATATTCGCCCCTCGGCTGACAGATTCGACAATAAAATCAAGGGCTGCCTGGAGTTTTTCCGACGTCTTTTCAAGGTCGATAATGTGAATTGAATTTTTAACGCCGCAAATATAAGGATCCATTTGCGGAGACCGCCTGGTCGTCTTATGCCCCAGATGAACGCCGGCCTTAGCCAGATCTAAAACAGACGGAACTTTTATCTCGCTAGATTTTCTTTTATTCTCTTCGCTCATAATAAATTAAAATTAAAAATTAAAAAATTAAAATTATCTTAATCATCTTAATCGGATTAAGAATTAGTATAACATAATCGTAAAAAAAAACAAACGTTTGTAAAGCGCTGGAATGATCTTCGGGTTTCACTTGTCCGAATCTTTTTGTTTTTTACCCCGGATAATTAACCTTGACCAATTTTTATCATCTGATATAATTATATTATAATATTCGCGTCTTACAGTGCGTTTAATTTAAAATAAAAAAGGAGGACAAAAGTGGCGTCTGATAAAGCTATTGATCTAAAAAAAGAATGGTGCAACCATCTAGCAGAAGATTTCGAGCCGCTGACATTCGGCGAGCTTAAGGTAGGAAATTTCTTTATTTCTCAACCTGAACCGGGGGATAACTCCGGCCACGGAGGCTTCCGGGGTGTGTTCCTGGTCTTTGTCAAGAGAAATGAAAAAACGGCAGAAAGAGTGGGTTGTAGCGAAAACAAGATCTCCTGCCAACTCCCCAACTCCTTGTTGGTGACACGCGTCTGTATAACTTAAACCGAACCATTAAAATCCCTTGCTTAAGGAGTAAGAGATTTTTTGTTTCTGACCGGCGCCGTACGCCAACAGTCAAATATCCATCAACCCCGCCCCGTATTGCTTTTTTTATTATTTTTGCTAAAATTTTTCCAGATTAACGACTAAAACCATTTTTATGAAAAAAGACATTCATCCCAAGTATTACCCGCAAGCAAAAATAAAATGCGCCTGCGGCAAGGTCTTCACTGTCGGTTCGACTGTCGAAACCGCAGAAGTGGAAATTTGCTCCGCCTGTCACCCGCTCTATACGGGAAAACAAAAATTAATCGACACGGCCGGCCGTTTGGAAAGATACGAAGAAATGGTCAAAAAATCCACCGCCATAAAAGAAAACAGAAAAACAAAAAGTAAAAAACCGTAAAAGCCGTTTTAAGTTTTTTAAAAAAACACCGGATAATCTGGATGAAATCCGATCCGGTTTTTCAATTTTATTTCTCATTTCCGTCTTATGCAAAATTCACCGGTCAATTTAAAACAACAATTACAGCAACTGGAAAAACAGCTGCAAAATCCTCTTGTTTATAATAATCGGGAAGAATTGGAAAGCGTTTCCCGAGAATATAATCGATTAAAAAACTCCCTTAAAAACCTTGAAAAACTGGAAGAAATAAAAAAGAAAATAATCGAAACGGAAAAATTGCTTTCTTCGGAATCAAATCAAGAAATGATTAAGATGGCTGAAGAAGAATTAAATGAATTGCGAAACAAAGAACGGATTTTAAAAAAAGAAATTAATGAAGAAAAAGAACCAACCGCCACTTTGGACAAAAAAAACGCTATTATGGAAATCAGGGCAGGAACCGGCGGAGAAGAAGCGGCGCTATTCGCCGCCGTCTTGTTCAGAATGTATTCTCGATTTGCCGAAAAAAAACACTGGCAAACCTCGCTAATTTCATCGAATCGAACAGATATCGGCGGACTTAAGGAAATAATTTTCGAAATTAAAGGAACCAACGCCTATTCACTGCTTAAAAACGAAAGTGGCGTTCACCGAGTTCAGCGCATTCCGGAAACGGAAAAAAGCGGCCGAGTTCACACTTCAGCCGCTTCAGTAGTTGTCCTGCCCAAAGCCGACCCAATAGACATCAAGCTGAATTCCGAAGATTTAAAAATGGAATTTTTCCGCGCCTCGGGCCACGGAGGGCAAAACGTTCAAAAAAACGCCACGGCAATCAGAATTACGCATTTGCCGACGAACTTGACCGTTTCTTGCCAAGACGAGAGATCACAAACGCAAAATAAAGAAAGAGCTTTCACTATTTTACGGTCCCGACTACTCGCCATTGAACAGGAAAAAAGAAGCAAAGATCTGAAAGAAAAAAGATTGTCCAAAATCGGAAGCGGCGATCGCTCGGAAAAAATTAGAACCTACAACTATCCCCAGGCAAGAATAACCGACCATCGAGTTAAAAAATCCTGGTACAATCTGGAACAAATTTTAGACGGGGAACTCAACTCGATTATCAATGAACTGAATCTGTGACTTTCTCAACAGTAAAAAATTAGAAACGCCTGAAATAAAAAAGAATTCATTTTTACAAATTCTTTTTTTATTTTGCCGCTCAGAACGACTTTAAATTTCTATTTCAATAAAGAATTTCATGATTTTTAGAAACAATTTCCACCCAAATTTTCCCCGGCAAAAAACTCTCTTTTTGCCCCGCGTCGTTGAAAAATTCGGTTCGCGTTCCTTGACTAATTTTCTCCCATCTCCCTTTTATCAGCCGCCCGTTTTGAAAAATAAGAGCCGATCCCGAACCAGCGGTTTTAATGGAAAGCCGTCCCGCCTCGTCAAGAACATTGATTTCCGTTTTTTGAACGACTAAATTTTCGACGCCGATTTGTTCTCCCTTTTCATCAAGAAACGGCTGATCTCCCTGAAAACGCAAATAATTTCCCGTTACTTTGTCGAATTGCCAAATAACTGGCTGCCGATAGTTAATCTTGATAATCAATCCCGTTTCTTCTTCGGAAACGGCGGATTGATCGCCGCTGCTCTCTTCGGCCTTAAACCCCCAATCCTGAAAATCTGATTTGGGCTCATCGGGCAAATTCTTATTATCAATGACGCCAAGAATAAATTTTTTCAGTATATATAAATTATGAGGTGCTTGCCTTCGCGAATCGCGCCAAAAGTAAATCCCGTCGCGACTAATCTCATCTAAATTATAAGCAAGAGAGTAACCGCCCTGTTTGATTTTTTGCAAGGCCTCTTGGCTGCCACCAGCATGAACAAGGAGAGACCCGTACTCTTCGGCCCAATCCGTCAAATAAGGCCTAATCGACCTTACCGGGCCAATTTTATCCGGCAAAAAATCCCGGTCAAAAATCGCTAAAAAACGAGTAATATCGGCCTCTACCGGAACTTCATAAACGATTAACGCCTGATTAATGCCGCTGACCGGCAAGGCTTCTTTTAAATTGTCCATAACTACGGCGATTGGAAGTCCGAAAAAACGCTTTTCAGGAATTGCCGGACTCTGCTCAATTTCCGCTAGCGGCTCTTTAACATCTAGAGATGTTTGATTGCCGGACAAAACCAAGTTGTCCGGCAACCGACTTTCATGCTGATTCAGCAATAAGATGATGGCCAAAATCAAAAACAAGCCCAAAACAACCAACCCCGCCATTTTTATAAAAAAAGGCATAAATAAATATAAGTATAAAAAGTAGAAATAAAAACCGACGATCGCGAATTCTGTTTTTAAAATCTATTAAGAAGACGCGATGTCGATTTTCATTGTTATTTCTTCTCTATTTTCTTTTCTTCTTTTTCTTTTCCTTCCTCGCCTTCTTTGGCCTCCTCGCCGACCACTTTAACTTCCTCAATTTTCGCTTCCGGAGCCTGTTCGGGAATCTCTTCTTTAATTGGCCTCTCAATGGCGGCCACCATGGTCTCGGGGTCCTGTAAAACCTTGATTTTCTCCGGAACTTTCAAATCCTTTACCCTGATCAGGTCGTCGAAATTTTTCAAACCGGAAACATCAACCTCGATCTCGTGAACCAAATCGTCGGGCAAGCACTCTATTTCCAATTTATCCATCTCAACGACGAACACTCCGCCCAATTCTTTGACCGCCGGCGGCGTTCCGACAAATTTCAATTCCACTTCAACGGTAATTTTTTCTCCGGCTTTAATTCTATAAAAATCAATATGTTGAAAAGTGTCGGTCAACGGATGATACTGAATATCATAAACCAGCGCCTTAACCGTCGGATGCTCGTCGATTTTTAAATCTATCAAGCTGCTTTCGCCCGTCTTTTTATACACTTTCTCGAATTCGTGTTTGGTTACTTGAATATTTTGAGCCGGAAAATTATGTCCATAAATCACCGCCGGAATAATTCCGTCTTGACGCAAGGTTCGAACTTTTTTTCCGGTCAAATTTCTAGATTGCGCTTTAAGTGTAAACATCAAATTTAAAATTTAAGATAATTTTAATTTTTTAACTTTTGATTTTAATCCGATTTACCATATTACAATATTATAAAGTTTTTGTAAAGGGTTGATGAAGAACAACGCTCTCCACGACGGCGAGCGCCAACATGCTAATCAATAAAGAACTGCCACCGTAGCTGACAAGAGGCAGAGGCAAGCCGATAACCGGCAACAATCCGAGATTCATTCCGACATTAATCGCCAACTGGGAAAAAAAATAAACGGCGATTCCCGAAATCATAATTAAACTAAAATCGTCATAAACCGTTAAGCCTATTTTTATTAAATGACGCAATAAAAAAATGTAAAACCCCAAAAGCAACAATGAGCCGACCAGGCCGAATTCTTCGGCAAAAACGACAAAAATAAAATCCGTTTCGGCTGCCGGCAAAAAACGCAATTGGGACTGAGAACCCAAACCAAATCCCCGGCCGAAGATTCTTCCCGAACCGACAGCCACCACCGACTGAGTTATTTGATATCCCCGCCCCAAAGGATCCGCCTGCGGATTAAGATAAGTCGAGATTCTGTCTCGCTGGTAATCCTTTAAAAAAAACAACCAAGCCGCGACGCTGACTAAAACAATAATCACCGCCAAACCAAAAATAAATTTTTTATTGCTGTTCACCAATAAAAAAATGCTAAGCCACAAAATAACGATCACTATCGCCGAACCAAAGTCCGGCTGACAAATAATAAGACAAACGCTCGGAGAAACAAAAAGGGCGCTCTTAATCGCGTCTTTTAAGCGGATTGGTTTGGGCACCCTTTGCCAAAAACTAGCCAAAAACATAATTACCGCCAATTTCACGAATTCAGTCGGCTGAAAATTAAAAAAACCGAAATTCAACCATCCTTTCATACCCCTAGACGTTTCGCCGGCGATTAAAACAAGAATTAACAAAAGAATCCCTAAAAAATAAACCCAGTAGGCAAGCGATCTTAAAAGACGAAAATCAATCAAGCAAACGAAAAAAAACAAAACAAGACCCGCTGACGCAAAAATCAATTGCCGGCTAAAATTAACACTCCCCGCTCCCTTCTCGGCCAGCGATAAACTGTACAAACCCGCCAACCCAATAACAATCAACACCACCATTAAGACAAAAAGAGGCGCGTCAAAACGTTTTAATTGGGTAAAACCAATCATACATTGGACATAAAATTCGAGAAATCAAACACGTCGAAATCCGGAATAACCTGAATCGCGGTCGAAAAAGGAATAGAAGGCCACAACAATTCAACCCGGCGTTCTTCATTCCCCAATATCTTCTTAACGGGTAAAACATTCACGCCGACAATCCGATCTCCATCATAAAGAATAACAATAAAATCGATCTGCCAAAAACTGTAAATGGAGCGATTTAAAACTTTAAAGGAAATTTCGGGCAACGAAATCAATTTCTGCTCCGAAACGGCAAACCCCAAATCAATTTCTTTTACCTCGACTTCCGGCAAAATTCGCAAAACCTCCTGTTCCTCCGGGCGGACTCTTTTCCAATTGATTTCCGAAAAATCAATTCCTAAATTGGAAGGCAACCCTCCGATTTCTTGTCCGAAAACTAAAAGACGTTTTTCTTGGCCGGGCAAAATAAAAGATTTTCCCGTTTCCGTTTTTTGGTTCCCGGAAAAAAAATAATAACTCATAGAAGAAACCCGCCATTTAGGATTTGGGTTTTCGACGCTGACGACAAAATCATAGCGATCGCCGCCCGGATAACCGACGATCGTCGGTTTATCAACCACTAAATCTTCAGGAGAAAAAATCTTGTGAAGCGAAGTGTAGTCCATTCTCTCGACAGTCAATTCCTTAAGCATTAATTCATAAGCCGCCGACGAAGAAAGGTAAAAAATAAACTGATATAAAGCGATTCCCCAGAGAACAAGATTGACGGCAATTGTAAAACCAACCAACGTTCGATAAAGTTTCCTTTTGTGACTCAAATACCATTGGGCGAATTTTAATTGTTTCAAAGTTAAATCATTGTCCATATGCCATCAGTATAGCAAATGCCCGGAGATCAGTAAATAACATTGCGCAACAATTTCCAAAGTGTTATAATAAGAAACTAAGAAAAAGAAACGTAAAAAATCAAAAATTCGCGTGTTTTATTTTTTATATCTAGTCCTAATCTTAATAATAAAACATTTATGACCAGCCAAAGTCTCTTTTACGTCACCGCTAGCGGGGCGATTATCATCATCGCCATTTTTTGCATCGTCTTGGCGATTCTTGCCATTGTCGTCGCTTGCCGGTTTGCCAAATTTTCCCGTCATTTATTAAAAGTCTCGGAAAAAATCGGGCAAATTGCGGAAGAAATAAAACAAAAAATCAAAACCTCGGCTTTAATCGCGCTCTTCGGTGAAGGCCTCAAAGAAATACTCAGCCTTGTTCAAGAAAAAAAAGAAAACAAAAAAAGCAAAAAATGAAAAACGTAAGACATTCCGTTTTTCATTTTAACATTCCTCGCTTTTTTATTTCTCTGTTTTTTTATATTCATTTTTATCTTTTCATATTCTTATGTTTACTCATCTCCATGTTCATAGTCACTACTCGCTTTTAGACGGCTTAGCCAAAATCGACGACCTGATTAAGGCGGCAAAAGAATATAAAATGGAAGCCCTGGCTTTAACTGATCATGGTGTTATGTACGGCGCCATTGAATTTTATTCCAAAGCAATAGCCGCCGGCCTCAAACCCATTATCGGGGTCGAGGCCTATCTGGCTCGCCACGGCTATCTTCAAAAAAGAGCGAAAATAGACGAAAAACCCTTTCATTTAATCCTTTTGGCCAAAAACAGCCAAGGGTATAAAAACTTGATTAAATTAACCACCATCGCCCATCTCCAGGGCTTTTATTATAAACCGAGGATAGACCTCGAAATCCTGGAGAAATATTCCTCCGACCTTATTGCCCTGACCGCTTGCTGCCAAGGGGAAATTCCGCAATTGATTATCGAGGGACAATTGGACAAGGCGGAAAAAACAATTTTAAAATATAACGAGCTATTCGGCCAAGGCAATTTTTATCTGGAAATTCAAGACCATCCGACCATCAAAGACCAAAAAATCGTCAACGACGCTCTTATTAAATTCTCAAAAAAATGCCATATCCCTCTTGCCGCCACCAACGACGTCCACTATCTTAAGTCGGAAGACGGAAGAATCCAAGACATTTTACTCTGTTTGCAAACTAAAAAAAAGCAAAAAGATATTGACCGACTCTGTATGATTAACGACGATTTTTCTTTCCGCTCGCCGGAAAAAATGGCCGAGACTTTCAAAAATTCTCCCGAGGCCGTTTTAAACACAGAAAAAATCGCCCAAATGTGCGACCTGGAAATAGAACTGAATAAAATTAAACTTCCCTTTTTCGCCGTACCCGACAATAAAACGCCCGACCAATATCTGAAAAGTTTATGCGAGGAAAAAATTTCTCGGCGTTATCCCAAAAAAACCAAAAAAATCGCCGACCGTTTGGAAAACGAACTTTCAATTATTTCGAAAACTGGCTTTGCTCCATACTTTCTTATTGTCCAGGATTTTGTCAATTGGGCTAAAGACAATAACATCGTGGTTGGAACCGGCCGCGGTTCGGCTGCCGGCTCCATCGTTTCTTATATTTTAAACATTACTAATATTGACCCGCTTAAATACGGGCTGCTTTTTGAGAGATTTTTAACCGATTCGCGCATCGCTCCGCCGGACATTGATTTGGATTTCGCCGACACTCGGCGCGACGAAGTGATTCATTATGTCGAAGACAAATACGGACGAGACCACGTGGCTCAAATCATCACTTTCGGCACTATGGCCGCCCGAGCGGCCGTCAGGGATGTCGGACGAGTGCTTGATTATCCTTACGCCTTTTGTGACAAACTGGCTAAGACCATTCCTTTTAATAAACCCTTAAAACAAGCCTTAAACATATCCAGAGATTTAAAAACGATTTACGAAAGCGATCCGGACGCAAAAAAAATAATCGACATTGCCGAAAAACTGGAAGGGGTGGCGCGCCACGTTTCCAAACACGCCTGCGGCGTGGTTATTGCCCCCGAGCCGCTTATTCAATATACGCCGACCCAATACGACGTTTCCGGTCAAGAAAAAATCATTATCACGCAATATGAAATGAACGCGATTGAAAAACTTGGACTTTTAAAAATGGATTTTTTGGGACTAAAAAATCTGACCGTCATTGAAAAAACGCTTAAACTTATCAAATACAACCATCAAAAAGATATCGACATCGACCAAATTCCCCTCGATGACAAAAAAACTTTCGGCCTTTTGAAAAAAGCGGAGACCACGGGCGTTTTTCAATTGGAGTCGGAAGGCATGCGCCGGTATTTAAAACAATTAAAACCAACCGAGCTGGAAGACATTATTATTATGGTTGCTTTGTATCGACCCGGTCCAATGGAATTAATCCCCGAATACATCGCCGGAAAAAACAAACGCAAAATTCCCTCTTATCTTCATCCGAAATTGAAACCCATATTGGAGAAGACTTACGGGGTGGCGGTTTTCCAAGAACAACTGCTTCAAATCGTCCGCGATTTGGCCGGCTTTTCTTTGTCCGAAGCGGACGTCTTGCGCAAAGCAGTAGGAAAAAAAATTCCCAAACTGCTCAAAGAGCAAAAAGAAAAATTCATTTCCGGCTGTCTTAAAAACAAAATTCCGAAACAAACCGCCGAACAAATATTCGCCTTTATCGAACCGTTTGCCGGCTACGGATTCAACCGCAGCCATGCCGCCTGTTATGCCATCATTTCCTATCAAACGGCCTATTTAAAAGCCAACTATCCGTCGGAATTTTTAGCCGCCCTTTTGATTTCGGACCAAAACGATATCGACCGAATCTCCATCGAAGTCGAGGAAGTCAGAAAAATGGGCATCAATGTCTTGCCGCCGGATATTAACGAAAGTTATAAAGATTTCACGGTCGTTAACCAAAAAAATATCCGTTTTGGCTTGCTGGCGATTAAGAACGTCGGCGAGGACGTGATTGACAGCATAATCAAAGAACGCGAAGAAAACGGAAAATACCAGTCAATAGAGGATTTTTTAAGCCGAATCCATTCGAAAAACTTAAATAAAAAATCGCTGGAAAGTTTGATTAAAAGCGGGGTCATGGATCAACTGGGAGAACGAAACCAATTATTGCAAAACACTGAAACCTTGCTCGAATTCTCGAGAAAAAAACAAAAAGACAAAGAAAACGGCCAAACAACTCTTTTTGGCATCCTGAGTTTGAGCGGCAAAATAAGTTTAAGGCTTAAAAAATTCCCACCCGCCGAGCATCAACAAAAACTTATCTGGGAAAGAGAGTTACTCGGGCTTTTTATTTCAGACCATCCCCTAAAACAATATGCTCCATTGTTTAAAAAATACGCCCAACCCATAGGACAATTCAAGGGCGATTCCCGTGGCAAAGAAACCGCCGGAGAAGAAACAAATTTTCAATTCAAAAAGACATCAAACTCGTCGGTGAAAATCGTCGGGTTAATAACCAAAATTAAGAAATTTATCACCGCCGGCAAAGAAGCGATGCTTTTTGTCAAAATCGAAGATTCGACCGGCGACATCGAGATTATTGTCTTTCCTAAAATCCTAAATTCAACTCCGGATATTTGGCAAGAGAATAAAATAATTTCCGTTTCCGGGCGATTATCGGATAAAGAAGGCGTGGTTAAAATAATCGCCGAGAAAGTCAAGGAAGTATCCAAAGACACGCTTGATAGCTTATTGCTGAAATTGTAAAAACATGATAATATGAGGATATTGTAAATTTATAAATTTCTTAATATGCCCAATATTTTTATCTCCCCCCACAATAAAATCGGATACCTATTCCTGGCGCTGACGATTTTAGCTTTTGCCGGCATGATTTTAGGATTGTTTAATATCGGTTATGGGGTTAAAATCGTTATCACGCCAAAACAAGAAGAGGTTGACGCAAATTTCAACATTCAAATCAGCGAGAAGGTAATCGAAGAAAGCGGTCCGGCCATGCCCGGCCGGGTTTTGGCCGTCAGTGAAGAAGCGCAAGAAGAAAATACCGCCCAAGCCACGGTTTCTATAGAGGACTATGCCGAAGGAGAAGTTATTTTGACTAATAATTCTCAAACACCGATAAATTTCATCGCCGGCACCCGTTTCGCTTCGCCGCAGGGACTTATTTTCCGCGCTATCAAAGCGATTAAAGTCGCGGCGAGAGGTCAAATAAAAATCCCGGTCAGGGCCGACAAAACCGGCCCGAATTACGATCTTGAACCGACTATTTTCAGCATTCCCAATCTACGCGACTCCCAATTGAAAGAAAAACTCTCTGTTATAAGCGAAGCTCCAATGACCGGCGGTCTTAAAAAAACCGGCATTATAATGCAAAAAGATATTGATGAAGCGGTGAAAAATTTGAAAGAAAAACTCTACGCCAAAGGCGCGGCTGAAATCGAAAATGAACTAACCGGATCGGATTTAAAAATTATCATTGAATCGAATGTCGCCCAACAGGAATGCGACGCCAAGGCTGGAGACGAAAAGGCCGAATTTACCACTTCAATAAAAATGGATATTAAGGCAGTGGCTTTTAAAGAAAAGGATCTTTTAACCCTGGCGGTTGAGAATCTAAAAAAGAACATTTCTTCCGGCCAAGAACTAATTTCTTACGAGCCAAAAAGTTTATCATACCGCCTAATAAAACACGATCTAGGGCAAAAACAAGCTACCCTCGAAGTTCAATTCCGCGGTTACGCCGTAATCTCCGAAAATCACGCCGCCCTGGAAAAGACGCGTTTTCAAAACGCCTTACCCAAAGAGATTAAAACCTATCTTGAAGGACTTAAAGAAGTCGAACAGGCTCAAGTAAAAATCTGGCCGCCGTTTATTCTTAAAAAAACCCCGAAAGACGCGGCCAAAATAGAAATCATAATCAAAAAATCTCAATAAAAACATTATGAAATCCGATATAAAAAACAAAAATATCGAAACTGTCCGCCACTCCACCAGCCACCTGATGGCCGCGGCGATTTTGGAATTATTTCCCGATGCCAAATTCGGCATCGGGCCGATAATTGACAACGGTTTTTATTACGACTTTGACTTGAAACGAACTCTAACCCCGCCGGATTTAATAAAAATAGAAAATAAAATGAACGAACTGGCGAAAAAGGACTTAAAGTTCGTCAAAAAAGAAATAGATATCGACCAAGCCAGGGAATTATTCAAAAAACTTGATCAGCCGTATAAAATCGAACTTTTGCAAGACATTGAAAAAACCGGTACGACAGTTATAAATCAAAAATCAAAAATCAAAAATCAAAAATCAAAATCCGCCAAAGTGACCATATATCAGCTGGGGAATTTCATTGACTTGTGCCGAGGCCCGCATATTGACTCAACTAAAGAAATCAGGGCCTACAAACTGATAAAAATTGCCGGCGCTTATTGGCGAGGCGACGAAAAAAATAAAATGCTGCAAAGGATTTACGGATTAGCCTTTACCAGTAAAACAGAATTGGAAAATTTCATTAAAATCCAAGAAGAAGCGGAAAAAAGAGACCACCGCAAACTAGGACAGGAATTGGATTTATTC
>CAZOLB010000010.1:0-22535 GCA_964580825.1 uncultured Gammaproteobacteria bacterium | reverse complement strand
TGTGCACGAACAGAGGTCAAAGCCTCTGTTCGTGCTTTATTCCTCGGCAATTTGGTTGGTTCTAATACTGCATATTTTCTCCCGCGCAAAATGACAGATTTTAGATTTATGGGACCTGACTCCCATTTATTCCCATTTAAAACATTGATGAATAAAGCAATTCAGAACGAAAATTCAGGTTTGGCGCGATTTTAACTTATTTTTTATAGTTAACGTTCTATAATGATGAGGTGGAACCTCACCACTTCACTACTAACAAAAATTGATCAAAATTATACCATTTCCAAAAATTTGTTTTCTAATCCTTTATTCATACGGGACTTAGAGAATCTGTTTATGGAGCCAGACCCCAATACTAGATCATTCGGCAGTCAATTATTCCCATGTTTGCCCGCTGATTAAGGCAGAAAATGAGACCGACCCAAGTGGGTTAAATAGGCTTATTTAGGTCCTTTTTGCATCTTGACAAAAAAGCAATTTTGTGATAAGATATATGCATTCAATAAGATAATTATAATCAAAAGGGAGGAAGAAAGAATGCAAAAGTTCTTTAACAGTATCATGGGTTTACTGATGTTGCTTGCCGTATTGGGCCTCTCAACAACCTCGGCGGTATATCTCGGCTCAAAAACGCCGTTCTTCCAGTACACGAAGTTAGTGGGGAGGATGGTCGTGGCCGTCCCAACACCAGCAATTTTTGGCTGGACTTGGTGGGTATCGGCTGTAGTATTAGCAGTAATATTCCTAATTAGACCGCTTAGAAAAGCAGCCACAGACCCATTTTAGTCCAGTCAAGCATTTGACAAAGGAGCATGTATTTGCTCCTTTTTTTTAAAACGATATTCAGGTCTTGGCGAATGGTTCAATGGTGGTATAATGAAATGGAATTTCAAGATCTCAGATTACAGGTGAAAACTGCAAAATAAAAAATTTTTTATTAGACGATAAAATAAGAGATGATTTAGTTATAAAAATTTAATTTATGAAAATGAAAAATTTTATTTTAATTATCGCTTTAATTTTTTTAACCGTTTTGGTCAGCGGGTGCGTTCAATCGGCATCCACGGAAATGAATCCTGGGCCGGCGATTCAAGAAGAATCAGTAATAGATCAACCGGCAGTTGACTCAAATCAACCAGCGCCAAATCCATTTCAAAATACTGGCAAAAAATGCGCTAATTATAAAAGAGACGGCGTGGCAACGGAGTATTGCGCCACTTGCGGAGATGGACTTTGCGAATCCATGGAGACGTGCCATTCTTCAGCTATAAACTGCACATCGCCGCTTGATTGCATGAAAACCGACGATTGCGGTCTTTTGTATTGCCCCCAAGATTGCAAATAGCAATTCTACGAGGTCTCGCCTCGTAGAATAAAAGGCCAGACGTCAAGTTTTTCAGTAATATTTTAAAATAATATGAGTTACCTTAAAGATAGTTTGATAAACGACGAACAATTAATTTATCGCACCAGGTTACATTGGGTAATTTTTCTTTTGCCCACCATATTTTCTTTAGTTGTTTTTATGTTTTTTATTATCGACGATATTTCTAATAATGAAATATCCTTACTTTCCGCGGTTATAGTTATTATTTTGTGGCTATATTCTTTTATTTATTTTAAAACCTCGGAATTCGGGGTGACCAATAAAAGAGTGCTGTTTAAAACGGGTTTTATTGGGAGAAATTCTTTAGAAGTTTTTTTGACTCAAGTGGAAGCGATTGAAATCAACCAAGGAATTTTCGGTCGTTTATTAAATTATGGCGCGGTTATTGTTAAAGGAAGTGGCGGCAGTGCCAATTCCTTTTTTCAAATTAATAATCCTTTGGAGTTTAAAAAAAAGATTCAGGAACAAATTACCTTATCTCAAGAGAAAAAATAAAAAAAGATTTTTTAACAAGGTTTTTAGTGGGTTTTTTGACAGGGTTTTGACAGGGTCCGACCCTGTCACGGTATAACAGGGTCGGACCCTGTCACGGGTTAACTGCCACGGGTTAAAGACTTGAAATGAGAGTAGTTAAAATCAGAAATTTATCCCAGCAATTTTTTTAGTTGCGGGGATTTTTTTGTTTGATTGAAATCAGAGAATAGTGTATTATTAAAGCCATACTTAATTACTATATTGGAACTGAACGTTTATTTTTGACTTCAATCAAATATGAAAAAATCGTCAGGCTGATGAAACCGCCGTCAAATTTTTGAATAAGCGGCATCGAGGTTGGGAATATTAATGGTAATATTAAAAATATAAGATAAATTTATTATGGTTTTATTACAAATTTTAATAGCAACGTTTTTAATAACCCTGTGTGTTTGGATTGCCGTTCTATTGATGTTAATCAATGAAAAAACGCTTTCTAATATTACGTTATTTTTAGTTTCCTTATCGGCCGGAACATTAATCGGCGGCGCTTTTCTTCATTTATTGCCAGAAGCGGCAGAAAAAATAGAAACAGAAGGATTATTTTTTATGTCATTATTATCTTTTATAGTTTTCTTTTTAATAGAAAAATTATTGCATTGGAGGCACTGTCACAAGGATAACTGCATAATTCATACCTTTGGGTATATGAATTTATTCGGCGATTCCATACATAATTTTATCGATGGGTTCATTATAGCCAGCGTATTTATTACGGATTTTAAATTGGGAATTATCACTACATTGGCTATAGCTCTCCACGAAATTCCGCAGGAAGTCGGAGATTTCGGAGTTTTATTGCATTCGGGATTTAGTAAAATCAAGGCTCTCATATGGAATTATGCTGTTGCTCTGACTGTCATATTAGGTGGAGTCGCGGGTTATTTTATTTCTTTTCGATCGGAGAATATAATCAAATACCTGCTGCCCTTTGCGGCGGGAGGATTTATTTATATAGCCGCCTCTGACCTGATGCCAGAAATAAGAAAAGAGCCCATTATTAAAAAATCGATTATTTCTTTTGCTGTGTTTTTATTTGGCATAGGTATAATATTTGCGGCAAAATTCCTTCCTAGTATTTAATCTGTCATCAGCGCTAATATGGATTTGTTGCATTTTTATCGTATGCCCTTATTCAAGGGGCATATTTTGTCGGCTGTTGCCGCCCTGCAGGCGGTCAAGAGATTTAGGAAAGCGATGATTATTTCATTAACCGTCGCGGTTTTCTCGGTTTTAATCGGGATGGCTGTTTCGTTTTTTGGCGATTTCCAACCGAGGCGACGATTGTAATGATTAATTTTGTGATATTTATTCTATCTTTATTATTTAAGCGGGCTTACGCGTAGATTTTACGCGGTTAAGCGTTTTATTTTTTGAATATGGCAAATGAACAAAATAAAAAGAAAATGCGCGCCGTTGCCATTATTGTGAACGACGGCAAGGTTTTGCTTATGCATCGCATAAAACGCGGCAAAGAGTATTACGTTCTTCCCGGCGGTGGTGTGGAAGAAGGGGAAACCGTCGAGCAAGCGCTTTTGCGCGAGACGCGGGAAGAAACATTACTCAAAACGGAAATAGAAAAATTGATTTACCATCACTTTTACGACGATAATACGGAGCAGTTTTTTTATCTTTGCCATTATATTTCCGGCGAGCCAAAACTCGGCGAAGCCAATGAAGCGAGAAGTATGAGAGAAGAAAAAGATAATTTTTACTGTCCGGAGTGGCATGAAATAAAAAATTTACCGCAAATACTTTTATATCCGCTTGAGATTCGCGACTGGCTTATTGATGATGTAAAAACGAATTTCATAAATACGCCCAGAGAAGCCGTTTTAAAAGTCTCAGAATTGCGGCAGTCGATTTAATAAAAAGAATAACTTTAGAATATAAGCCGAATTTTAAATAGTCGCTTTTTTATTTTTTATTTTAGTGTTATAATGAATAAGTTGGCGAACTCGAACATTTTAAATTAAGGTTGATTTTTTTGTCCAGCGATAAATTATAATATTCTAAATAAAATAAATATAAAAAATATATGGAAGAAAAAACAAGTTGTTATTCAAGACCAAGGTCGGGCGCGATAATTTTAGGTATAAGTTTCATTATCGGTTGCGCTCTTGTTTCTCAGACATTTTATAAAGTGAAACAGCTGGACAACACGCTTTCCGTAACCGGTTCCACTAAACAAAAAGTGGTTTCCGACGCGGTGAAGTGGGTAAGTGGATTTTCCCGCACCATTTTGGAATCTGATTTGAAAAACGGTTATGTTCAAATGAAGGAAGACGAGGAGGTGGTTTCGAAATTCCTTAAGGAAAAAGGGTTTACCGAACAAAATGTCGTTATTTCGCCAGTGTTTATGGATCAGGTGTATAAATATGACGCTAGTGCGCCCAAGGAGTATACTTTGCGGCAGACGGTCGAATTAAAGTCCTCAGAGGTGCAGAAAGTCACGGAAGTGTCTAAAAATATCCAAGAGGTGATCAACCAAGGAATTCTTTTTTCCACGCAGTATGTCGAATACGTTTACACCAATTTGCCGGAATTGAGAATCAATCTTCTCTCCGAAGCCATTAAAGATGCAAAAGCGCGGGCGGAGAAAATCGCCGAAAGCAGTGGTAAAAAAGTTGATATGATTAAATCCGCCAGCATCGGCGTAGTCCAGGTTTTGCCGGTTAATTCCGTGGAAGTGAGCGATTACGGCGCCTATGACACCTCCAGTATAGAAAAAGAAGTGATGGTGACGGTCAAAGCGAGTTTTAACATGAGATAAAAAACGCGCGTTAGTTATTTTTAGAAATTAATTATTAGTGTTAGATGACTATGGTCAGCGATAAATCAAAAAAATTTTTTATCGGTATTTTCATTTTAATTTTTGTTTTATTCCATCCTTTAATTATCAAAGCGCAAGAAATCCCGGAAATTCCGGCTGAGGTCAGAAAAATGGTTTCCGAGAAAGATCTCTTAGAAATTTTTTGTTTAATGACTAAATGGAAAAGCGGAAAGTTTTTTGCTTCTCTAGACGCTTTAGAAGAAGTTTTAAGAATAAGTTTGCAGGAATTGAATAAAGTGGGTATTGAGGCGGAAATGCCTAATTTTAGCTCTTATAGATCTCAGGGGCAAGAAAAGCTGAATATTATTTGCCAAGCAATCAGTTGGGAAGAGGCGCAAACAAAGGCCCGAGATTTTATCAATTTTGGCGAGTCAGTTGGAAACGATTTAAACAATATTAACGGCGATTGGGGACAGAAATTAAAAATCAAAGGGGAAGAATTAAGAAAAATGATTTTGGAGCAAGTGGATGTTTTAGAAAAACAGGAAAAAACAAAAATAGAAGAAGAAATAAAAAACGAAATTAATCAATTGACAAATCAATTAAGGAGCCAATTGGAACAACAAGCTCAAAATATGAGTTTTGCTAGCGAAGAACAGGCCCGGGCCTTTGGCGAATCAGGCGCGCGAAGAATTAAGGCGACAATTGAAACAAAAGCCCGTGAGATAGTTGATCAGAAAAAGGGGAAAATAGAAAAAAGAATTAATGATAAGGTGTCGGAAATTGTCGGCTGGCCGGTTGAAGAATTCAAGGCTATAGGAGATAAAATGGCAAAAATTGAAGAAACAATAAAAAAGACGACAGGCGATAAATTAAAACATTACGAACAATACAAAATTCAAGCCATGGCCAAAAGAAAAAGTTTGATTATGGCGGTTTTAGATAAAAAAATAGGGGAAGCAATTGTTTTAATAAAGGAAAAATCATCTTTCTTAGATCAGGCTCGAAAAAATGATCCAAGCGTAAAAACAAGCGATGAATACATCGTCGAGTTGCAGACAGATAGGGAAATTTTGGCAAATAAGATTCAGTCAGGAATCGACCAGGATGATGAAGGGATTATAAATTCAGCGATTGATGAAATGAAAAACAAATGGCTGAAAATCAAGGGTGAACTGGAAGAAGATTTGGCTAAAAGACAAAAGCCAATAGAAGTTTGCGCTTTAATTGTTTCTCAAATTTCTCAAGTTAAGCCTCAAGTTGAACAAGGGTTGTCCCAAATGGGATTGGCGCAAGATGAGATAGAGTCTAAAAAACAAGAATGCGGTCTTAGCTCAGGGGCAATTTGTGAAAAAGTGGCGGATATTTACGAACAAATATCTCTCGCTAAAGAAAAAACAGAATTATTACTTAATCAAATAAAAGAGGTTCAAGAAGAGTGCATTAAGGTGAGTGAGAACACGGTTTGGGACGAAAAATTTTTAAAATCAATAACCGATTTAAATAATAACGGCTTACAATGGCAAAATGAGATAACTTTATTGAAAATTCAATGGTTGAAAAATAAAAATGATTTGGAAAAAGAATTAGCCAAAAGGCCCGACGTCAAAACAATTTGCGATTTAAAAGAATTGAAAAGGGGGAGAACCGACATTCAGAGAAAACTTGACGATATTAATGACCGTTTAGAAAGATGTGATCAGGGTTGCGTCGGCACAACTGAGGCCTGCGTTTCACAGGCGAGCGCTTGTGTGCTTTATCAGAGCCGAAAAGTCGAATTTGAGGCGGCTATAAAAAAGGGGGAAGAGACGTTGGCGAAATTCGGCGTTTTTGAACAAAAATGTGCCAGTCCTTTAAGCCCCTCTTTAAAAGAAATTATTGACTTAGCCCTTGAAATAAAGCAATCGGGGGAAGATTTTATTAATTTGCACAAACGAGCAATAGATTAATATGACAAAAAAAAATATTATCATTATTATTGTTATTTTAATAATTTTAATCGTAGGATTTTTTTTATTTTTTCGGCCTGATAAACATAGATTAAAAGTCGATTTGAAGGGGATTGAATCTTTAACTATAAATATGCCCTTTGAAAGCGGCTTAGAGGAATTAGAATTGGATAGTTTTGATTTGGGAATTGGCCTATCTTCTGATTTTTTTTCGGATATTCCCGTTAATACAGATTTAGGTGATGAGACATTTGAATTAGGAGACCCAAATATTTCAGTGGAAACATTGCCAATTCAAAGCGGAACGCCGCCGGCCGATTGGTAGCCAGATCAAGCCACTTGCGATAAATTTAAATTAGCTCCTTCTTGCGCTCTAGTACCGGCAGAATATAGAGAAATATGTCAGCAATGCAGCAAAAATAAGAAATAATTGCATAATTGTTAAAATTCGGCCAAGGTTTTTTAAAAAAGGGGCCCAAAAGGGGATTAGGCTTGTCGCTAAAAAAATAGCAGTCGAGAGGCATTTTTTATTTAAAAAAATGATAATCGAACTACCCATTTTCCCTTGATTTTTTGGGAAAATTTATGATATTTGCGTTAAATAATTAAATAAAAAGAATAACGTAATTAAGATAAAGAAGGGAGGAGTGTTCAAATTGGGAGAGTTGGGCGATTTAAATACGGCGGAGGAGCGCTACGAGTTAGAGACATTGGGAAAGTGTTTTTAGATCTTCTCGGCGGGGCCATGAAAAAAGAATTGGAATATTATTACCAGAAACTGAGCGAAAAGCGCAATCGGGTGAAAAATATGTATAGTTGTCACTTAAATTGCGTTGAATTCGCAATAATGGATGTCCTGTTTGTTACCAAAGAACTTGTAATTGAAAATCGGGCGGATTAAACTCCGCCCCTTTTATTTTATAAAGTTTCTGTGGATAATTAATATTGACTTATTGTAAAGTATACATTACAATAAGTAATATAAACATAACTTTATTCATATGAAATATCAGCAATTTAAAAAAGTAAAAGCGCTTGTTGCCTCATTTGTTTCCGCTACTGTGGCTATCGCCGTTGTTTATAATAATATTGTTTTGGCTTTAGCCGGAGTGATAATCGGCATACTTTTCCTTTTTTTGGTCAGGAGAAAAACAAAAGCGGTTTTAGTGGACGAGAGAATTCAAACTATCGCCGGTCGCGCCGCTCGTCTGACTTACACAATTTTAACCGTGATTCTCGCTTTTCTCTCTTTGATTTTTATCGGCGCCGGTCGGCGAACCGGAGAGGCGAATTACGAAGCGTTAGGCGTTATTTTAAGCTACATAACTTTATTTAGTTTGGCTTTATATTCTCTTTCTTATAAATACATGAGTAAAAAATATGGAGAAAAAGACGACGAACAAGATTAAGGTTTTTCGGGCAATGCGCAATATGACGCAGGAAGAGCTGGCCGAAAAAACAGGCGTTACCCGCCAAACGATCATTGCTATTGAAAAAAATAAATATGTTCCGTCTTTGGAACTGGCATTTAGAATTGCGAGAGTTTTTGGAGAAACAATTGAAAATGTTTTTCAATACCAAAATAATAATTCGTAAACGTATGAAGATTTTTAAAAAAATCGACAAAAATTTAATTAGCTATGTTGCTGGCGCGGGTATTTTGTTTTTTCTTTTCGTGTTTTTTATCACTTGTGCGCAAATCGGTTATGGTGTTAAAAAACATTGCGCCTTGGCGCAAAACAGATACGGCGGCGAATGTGTCGACGCTTTAATAAGTCAAGTCGCCGACCCTTCCGCTCAAAACGGAAAAAATGACGCCATCTGGACTTTGGGGCAATTGGGAGACAAAAAGGCCTTGCCGTTTTTGGGAAAATATAACACAGGAGAACCTCTTCCCGCCCGCGAAAAATGGGACGAAGGTATCAGCCAGTACGAATTGCGCAAAGCCATTAAGCTTTTAAAGGGCGGATTTAATTTGTCGGCCTTTGTCTGGCGGGACTAAAAGAGCGGACTTTTTGATTTGATTAGTTTTCAACGCCACGAGTCCGGCGTTTTTTATAAGCCGAAAGAATATTGTCTTTTAAGAATAAATTTGTCATACTAAAATACAGTGATAAATATTTAATTTTTTAAAAATAAAAATATGCAGTTTCCTCACGATTTTGATTTGAGACCGAGAAACGTTTTAAAGATCGTCGGTTTGATTTTGATAGTTATTGTTGTTATTGCCTTAAGTTTTCGTTTAATTGGTTCGGCAGTTAATTCTTTGGGCGCAAGAACTGGTTTGAGTATTAGTCAAGAAGCGCCCGTTTTTAACGAATCTTACTATGCCAAAGGCGTCGATTCTTATGAAGAATCAGCCAGCGCCGTTGGTTTGTCCCTCCGTAATGTGTCGCCTTCGATTCCTCCAAGTCCGGATGGTCCGACGGTCGGCGATAATGCCGAAGAATTCGAAGTGACGGAATACAATGCGAACATCGAAACGCGTTATTTGGAAAATGTTTGCGGCGAGATTGCCGCCCTGAAGTCGCGCGCCGACGTAATTTTTGAGAGAGCTAATGAATATGAAAAAAGTTGCAGCTATGGTTTTAAAGTTAAACGCGAGAGCGTGGCGGGAATTCTGGAAATTATCAAGGAATTAAACCCCAAAGAATTAAATGAGAATACTTATACCATTAAACGCTTAATTGACGACTATACAAGCGAATTGGAGATTTTGGAAAATAAAATGAATTCGATTGAGGAGACTTTATCCAATGCCGTAAAAACTTACGATGATATCACCAAGATTGCCACCAAAGTTCAAGACGTGGAAAGTTTGGCAAAAATCATCGACAGTAAGATAAATATTATTGAAAAATTGACCCAAGAGCGCATTAAGATTAACTCTCAAATGGAACAGTTGGAACGTTCTAAAGCCGAACAACTCGACAGGTTGAATTATACTTATTTCAACGTCTATATTTTGGAAAACAAATTCGTAGATTGGCAAAATATAAAAGATTCGTGGGTGGAAGCGGTCAAGGCGTTCGTGCGGGACATTAACGGCGTGTTGCAGGACATAACTGTTAATTTGGTCGCCTTGATGTTTTCTATTTTGCAGTATGCTGTTTATTTGTTCATCGTTTTATTGGTGGCGAAGTACGGCTGGCGGCTGATTAAGTACGTTTGGAAAAAATAATAAATTTGATAATTTTATGGACTTTCAAAATTTTTTTGTCGGCAATCAGTTATTTGTTATTCTGGCCTTGGTTTGGGTTTTGCCCTGGAAAGGCGTGGCTTTATGGAAAGCCGCTCGTCTTAGCGATAAATGGTGGTTTGTCGCCATCTTGCTTTTAAATACCCTGGCGATTCTGGAGATTCTCTACATTTTCATTTTCAGTAAAAGAAAAGAATTGGGGAACAAACAACCGAAATTACCCTTAGAATAAATGGACAGAAAAAGAGGACTACAATTATTAAAACAAAACGTCCAAAATCAGAATTTGATAAAGCATTGTTTGGCGGTTGAGGCGGTAATGACGTCTTTAGCCGAACGTTTCGGACAGGATAAGGAAAAATGGGGCTTGGCCGGACTTTTGCATGATATAGATTACGAGATGACCAAAGACAAGCCGGAAGAGCATTCTTTGACAGGCGCCAAAATGCTGGAAGATTTTGGCGTGGAAACGGAAATTTGTCAGGCGGTTAGGACTCATAATGAAATTCATAAAATACCCTTGCGAGGTTTGATAGAAAAAGCTCTTTTTGTTTCCGATCCGGTTACCGGCTTAATTGTCGCTTCGGCCCTGGTTTTGCCGTCGAAAAAATTAGCCGATTTGCAGACAGAAAGCGTTTTAAACCGATTTAAAGAGAAGAGTTTCGCTCGCGGAGCCAATCGCGAGATAATTCGGCAGTGCCAGCCGCTTTTGGGTTTGGAGTTGCCGGAGTTTATGCAAACAGCCCTGATGGCAATGCAAAAAATCGCTGGCGATTTAGGACTTTAATTTTTTAAAAGAAATGATCAGAGTTTCGCCGACAACCGGCTTAAATTTATTTCAAGAATGCCCCCGTTGTTTTTGGTTGCGTTATAATCGGGGGATATTCCGCCCCAAAGGGATTTCTTCTTCTTTACCGGTCGGACTTGATTTGATGATTAAGAAATATTTTGATTCTTATCGCCGTTTAGGTAAATTGCCGCCGGAGCTTGAAGGCAGAATAAAAGGAAAGTTAATGACTGATTTGGACATTCTGGAAGAATGGCGCAATTGGCAAAGCCATAAATTGGAATACGAGCACAAAGATTTAGGCATTACCTTATTCGGCGCTTTGGATGATTGTTTGGTAGAAGGCGAATATTATTTACCCCTTGATTATAAGACAAGGGGATATCCACCTAAAGCGGGTCAGGCGGAAGAATTTTATCAGACACAATTGGATTCTTATTCTTTGCTTTTGTCAAAGAACGGATATAAGACAAAAAATTTGGCTTATTTGATTTATTTTTTTCCCAAGAAAATAGAAGTGGACTCGCTTCGGAACGGCGGGAAGGAAAATAAAAATACGCGAATCGAATTTGAGACGGAAATAGTCGAAGTGAAGACGAATGAGGAGCGAGTTGAAAAAATACTTGGAGAAATTATACCCCTGTTAAGAGGGCCGATACCTGAAAAGAATCAGGATTGCGAGTATTGTAATTATTTGGATTTAAGAAAAGAAGAAGATAGAAAACCCTCTTTGTGGAACAATTAAAATTTTTATAGATGGTTAAAATAATATTCGGGTCGGCTAAGGCCGGAATTTTATTTATTCGCCATTGAAAGGAGATTCAGCCAACGCCTATAAGAGATTAAAGAACTGTGGAAAACTTTTTTAACGGGATTGACAGATTTTTTTATTTTCTTATAATTTAGCACTGAAAGGTCGAGAGTGCTAATTTAATATAAATTTGCAAATTGGTATTATTAAATAAAGTGATATGTCTAAACTAAATCTTAAACCATTAGGTAACCGGTTAATAGTCAAGCCGATTGTCGAAGATGAGACGACTAAATCCGGCATTATTCTGCCCGATACAGTGGGCAAGGAGAAACCAATCAGAGGAGAGGTTTCGGCTGTTGGGCCGGGTAAAATGTTAGAAAATGGCCAAAGAGAAAAAATTGATTTAAAGGTCGGTGATAAAATTTTATTTGAAAAATACGGCTCAGACGAATATAAAATTGATGATCAGGAATTTTTGGTCGTTGAATACGATAAAGTCGTCGCCGTTATAGAAAAATAAAATATAAAATTATGTCTAAACAAATTTTATTTAGCGAAAAGGCCAGGGCGGCTCTGAAAAGAGGTGTAGATAAATTGGCTTCGGCGGTCAAAGTTACCCTCGGCCCGGTCGGCCGCAATGTCGCCCTGGATAAAGGATTCGGGTCTCCGACCCTGACTAATGACGGCGTAACCGTGGCGAAGGAGATTGAACTGGAAAATAAATATGAAAACGTCGGCGCTCAGTTGTTGCAAGAAGTGGCTTCAAAAACCAATGACGTGGCTGGCGATGGCACAACCACGGCCGTTTTGTTGGCTCAGGGTATTATTGCCGCCGGGTTGAAAAATGTCGCTGCCGGCGCCAATCCGATATTCATTAAAAGAGGAATAGATAAAGCCGTTGAAACCGTAGTCGACGAATTAAAAAATAAAATAGCCAAACCGGTTTCCACGCCGGCAGAAATTCAGCAAGTGGCTTCTGTCTCGGCTAATAGCGACGAGATTGGCCGCGTTATTTCTCAGGCGATGGAAAAGGTCGGTAAAGACGGAGTAATCACGGTTGAAGAATCGCAATCATTCGGCTTGGATTTGGAAGTTACCGAAGGCATGCAATTCGACAGAGGTTATGTCTCTCCTTATATGATTACCAATCCGGAGAAGATGTCCGCTGAATTTGAAGATTCGTATATTTTAGTTACGGACAAAAAAATTTCTGGATTGCAGGAAATTTTGCCGTTGATGGAGAAAATGGTCCAGTCGGGAAAAAAGAATTTAGTGGTTATTGCCGATGAAATCGAAGGAGAAGCGTTAGCCACTTTTGTTGTCAATAAATTAAGAGGAGTTTTTAATGTTTTGGCGGTTAGAGCCCCGGGATTTGGGGACAGAAAAAAAGAAATGTTGCAGGATATCGGCGTCTTAACCGGAGCCAAAGTCATTACCGAGGATTTGGGTTTGAAATTGGAAAATGTGGGCTTGAATGATTTGGGACGAGCCAGAAAAATTATAGCCACCAAAGACAATACGACTATTGTCGAAGGTAAGGCCAAGAAACAGGCCGTTGAAGACAGAATCATCAATATTAAAAGAGAATTGGAATTAGCCACCTCTGAGTTCGATAAAGAAAAATTGCGTGAAAGATTGGCTAAATTGTCCGGTGGCGTGGCGGTGATTAAAGTCGGCGCGGCGACGGAAACGGAGATGAAAGAAAGAAAATTCAAAGTAGAGGATGCAGTCAATGCCACTAAAGCGGCAGTCGAGGAAGGTGTGGTGGTCGGCGGCGGCGTGGCGTTAATTCGTTGTTTACCGGCATTGGATAAAATAAAAGTCAAAGGGGATGAGAGTGTGGGGGTTGAGATTATGAAACGGGTCTTAGAAGAGCCATTGCGGCAAATTGCCGCCAATTCAGGACAGGACGGTTCAGTCGTAGTTCAAAAAGTTAAGGAAAAAGAGGGGAATTACGGTTATAACGCGGCCACTAATCAGTATGAAAATTTGGTAGCGGCCGGCATTGTCGATCCCGCCAAAGTAACAAGGACGGCCTTGCAGAACGCGGCGTCAATCGCTTCTTTACTCTTGACTACCGAGGCCGTAGTTACCGACAAACCGGAACCGAAGACCTATTCGACTTGTTCCGCGCCTGGGTCCATGGGATCTCTCGGCGGAAGCTTACCCGACGAGGGAATGGATTACTAACATTAGTTGCGATATGATAAAAAGAGAAAGTCCGTTTGCCGCGGCTTTCTCTTTTTATTGACTGATTTTTTAACAAGGTTTATAATAATCGCAGGGTATTAGGGTATAAAACAAAGAAACAGGAGAATGATAGGATAATTAGTTAATTTTATTTGTAATTTGTAATTTGGGATTTAAAATTTTAAGAGAGACACTTATGACTCTTAAAAAATATCTTAATTTGATGAGTATTTTGACGCTTTTTTGTTGGTTAGCGTGGGTTTCCGTATTTTTTTTCATTAATCCCGACAAAGCGGGTTTGATTGGTTTTATTTTATTTTATTTCAGTTTGTTTTTGGCAATCGTTGGGTCGGTCGCGGTCATCGGATTTATTATTAGAATTCGCCTTAAAAAAGAGCCGGTTTTTAAACAAGTGGAGGTGTCGTTTAGACAAGGGATTTGGGTCGGATTTTTAATTGTCGCCTTGCTCTTGCTTAAAGGTTTGGGGTTATTAAGATGGTGGAATGGTTTATTTTTATTTTTATTTTTATTATTTTTAGAACTTTTCTTTTTAACGTCAAGAAAGAGATATAAAGTGTAGTTTTTTAAATGATTGATATCTCAATTATGCCCCAGTCCGAGCAAAAAGTTTGCCAATCCTGCGGAAAAGCATTCGTCATTGAGCCGGGCGATTTTTTATTTTACAAAAAATAAAAGTCCCGCCGCCGACCTGGTGTCCGGAGTTGTCAGACGCAGAGGAGATTTTTATTTAGATTCGTGGTTTTTATTTGACTGCCGAGACTGTCGGAATTGTTTATTTTGCGCTAATTTAAGGCATAAAAGTTACTATATTTTTAACAAACAAGTTTCTAAACAAGAATTTAATAAGAATAAATCGGATTTCCTCGGCTCGTATGATAAGCTTCAAAAGTTAAAAATTATTTTTTATTGAGATGGTTAAATCAAAAACAATTCATAAATTCATGATGGGAGAAAAAATAAGGACGTAATTGGTAATTTTATTTATAATTCAAAAGAACACTGTTGCTCATTTTCACAGCTATCAGCTCTGTCCCCATGAACTTGAAACCACTTATTCTCCGGAGAGAAAAGAGGTTGTCTACTGCGAAAAGTACTACCAGGCAGAGGTGGTCTAAAGAAATTAAAAATGTAAAATGATAAATCAAAAGTAAATTTTTAAATTTTAGATTTTGCATTTTTATTTTTTATCCGTAACTCAAAGAACGGAAAAAGGGCTTTAAAGAAGTTGTTTAATATCTTATTTTTTGTTATTTTATTAGGGTATTATTTGTTAATTGATTATATGCTTGATGGAATAAAACAAATTCAAAACGATGCTGATAAAGAAATTAAAGCCGTCCTTAGTAATTCGGTACTGGATGATATTTGGAAAAAATATCTGGGTAGGGGAGATGGTAAGTTAACTGTGGTTTTGCGTGGCCTGAAGGACTTACCGGTTAGTCAACGCTCAAAGATAGGTTCTTTGGCTAATCGGGTTAAAATGGAAATAAACGAAAAAATAAAACAGAAACGTCAAAATTTGGCAGTCGCCGCCGAACGGATAAACGAATCTGAAATAGACGTTACGTTGCCCGGGAAAAAAATGGGATTCGGACGCCTGCATCCGTTGACCCAGATGAAATATCGAGTGGCCGAAATTTTTTCTTCGATGGGATTTGAAATTATGGAAGGGAGAGAGTTGGAAACGGATTATTATAATTTCGAGTCATTGAATATTCCCCAAGGCCATCCGGCGCGAGACATGTGGGATACATTTTGGCTTCGCCAAAATGAAATAAAAAATAAAAAACAAAAAATAGAAAATAAGGAAAAGTTTTTATTGCGGACTCACACTTCGGCCATGCAAGTCAGGGTGATGGAAAAGAAAAACCCCCCGTTAAAGGTTTGCGTCATTGGCAAATGTTTTCGCCATGAAGCGACAGACGCTTCACATGAGCACACTATCAATCAAATTGAAGGCTTTGTCGTGGATAAGGAAATTTCGGTGGCAAACCTGATTTATACTTTGAAAAATTTTTTGGATATTTTATTTGAGCGACAGGTCAAAGTTCGGCTTCGCCCGAGTTATTTTCCTTTTACTGAACCGAGTTTTGAAGTCGATTTTCTTTGTTTGAATTGCGGCGGAAGTGGTTGCCCAGTTTGTAAACAAACCGGTTGGGTGGAAATTCTCGGCTCGGGAATGATTCATCCTAAAGTTTTCGAGTATGCCGGATATCCTCGCGGAGCGTATACCGGATTCGCTTTTGGCGTGGGATTGGATAGATTGGTAATGATGAAATATAAAATAGACGATATTCGCTGGCTGCATTCGGGCGATTTAAGATTTATTAGGCAGTTTTAGAGTTGTCATTTGTAAGCGATAGCAATTTATGAAACTAAGTTATTCCTGGCTGAAACAATTTATTCCCACCTTGAATTTATCCCCGGAGAAACTGGGGGAAGTTTTAAGTATAGGAGTGGCTGGATTGGAAGGAGTTGAAAAACTCGGACAGGGACTGGAGAAAGTGGTGGTGGCCGAAATTTTGGAAATAAAACCCCATCCGAACGCCGACAAATTGCAAGTCGTCACCGTTTTGACCAAGTCCGATTCTCAAGCGCTCAAGCGTCTGACTGTTGTTTGTGGCGCTTTTAATATTAAGGTTGGACAAAAAGTTCCTTTGGCTTTGCCGGGAGCAAAATTGTCCCCCAGTATTAGTAATCCAAATGGACTTGAAATCAAATCGGCGGTGATTCGGGGTATCGAATCAAACGGAATGCTTTGCGCCGAAGACGAATTGGGTTTGGGTCCCGACCATCAAGGAATTTTAATTCTGCCAAGTTCGACGAAGACGGGAGAAAATTTTGCGAAAGCGATGGGCTTAAACGATACGATCTTGGAAATAGAAAATAAATCATTAACTCATCGCCCCGACTTATTTAACCATCTGGGTTTTGCCAGGGAGGCCGGCGGGATATTGAATTTAAAAATGTCCGCTCGTTATTGTCCTGCCAGGAAACAAAAGGCGGTTAAAAAAAATCAAAGAATAAAAAATTCTAAAAACGGTCTGGGGATTAAAGTGGAGGATGAAAAATTATGTCCTCGATATATGGCGGCGGTTTTGGAGGGAATAACCGTGAAGCCATCGCCTCAATGGCTGCAAAATCGGTTGCGAAATCTCGGTCTTAAACCGATTAACAATGCGGTGGATATTACCAATTACGTTTTATTGGAACTTGGCCAGCCGCTTCATGTTTTTGATTTTGAAAAAATTTCGAACGCGCAAATCGTTATTCGTCGGGCGAAAAAAGGAGAAAAATTGTTGGCCTTGGATAAAAAAGAGTATGAATTGACGGATAATGATTTAGTGATCGCCGACGAAAAAAAACCAATTGCCTTGGCCGGCATTATCGGCGGCGAATATTCTGGCGTTAGCCAAAAAACAAAAAAAATCGTCATTGAGTCGGCTAATTTCGAACCGACAGGTCTTAGAAAAACTTCTTGGCGTTTAGGGTTGCGAACGGAAGCGGTTTTGAGGTTTGAAAAAGGGTTGCCGTTGATTTTTGCGGAGTGGGGGTTGTCTCGGGCGATTGAATTGATTAAAGAATTGGCCGGCGGCGAAGTAAAAGGCGAAATAAGAGATATAGAGAACGCGGTAGCGCGAAAAAAAGCGACGCGAAAAAAAGAAATTGCTTTTGACTCAATCAGGGCGGAAAAATTAGTCGGAACAAAAATAAGAAAAGAGACAATTAAACGTATTTTGAAAAACATCGGCTGTTCTTTGAAGTCGAAAGGAAAAAATTTATTGATGGTTAAAACTCCGGATTATCGAACCGATCTTGATTCTTTTGAAGATTTGATAGAGGAGATTATTAGGATTTACGGCGTGGAGAAAATAACTCCCAAGCCGATTTTAATGGAAACTCGATTAAGTTCTTTATCTAAGGAATTTGTCTTGGAAAGGGAATTAAAAAACATTTTAGTCGGACTTGGTTTTGACGAAGTATACAACTACCCCTTGATAGGAGAAGGGGATTTATCTGACGGAAAAGCCAAAAGGCTGCTAGAAATCGCCAATCCTTTGAGTCCGGAACAAAAATATTTAAGAGACAGTTTGGTCTCTGGTTTATTGAAAAATGTTCAGACAAATAAAGCGCATTTTTCTGATTTTAAAATTTTTGAAATTGGAAATGTTTTTTATCAAAATGTCTCCACAAAGAACGGAAACGGAGAGATCGAGGATGAGACAAAAGAATCAAAAAAAGTGGCTGGACTGATTTTTGACAATCAGGATAAGGATATGTATTTTACGGTTAAGGGAGTGGCGGAAACTATTTTTGAGAAACTTGGCGTTGATAAAGAAAAAATCAGGTATCAGTCCCATGGAAAATCGGCAGTGGTACGATTCTCGCAGGATAATGGCGAGATCGGCCATTTTGTTTTTTCCGAGGCCGGTATTGGTATTTTTGAATTTAATTTCGATAATTTGCTTAAATTGGCGGACGGTAAAAGTGAAAAAAAATATCAACCTATTTCCGCGTATCCGCCGATTAAAAGAGATTTTGCCTTTTTAGTTGAGAAAAGCGTGGCCTGGAAAGAAATTGCCGAAACAGTGGGCAAAATTGATCCTCTTATTAAAAAAGTGGAGTTATTTGACGTTTTTGAATCTAAAGAATTTGGTGGCAAACGTAATGTCGCTTTTCATATTATTTTTCAATCATCGGAGAAAACGCTTAAAAGCGGAGAAGTGGATAAAATTCAGGATAGGATTATCAAGATTTTACAGGATAAATACCGGGCGAAATTACGCGATTTCTGATTTTTTTATTTTAATGTTTTAAAACGAAGCGCCTATGTATTATGATATCATTGCCATCGGTGGAGCGATGCGAGACATTATTTTTTATACTCGCGAAGGTTTGGTCTTGGATAATTCCGATAATCCCGTTTGCGAGAGATTGATTGCTTTTGAATTGGGAGCAAAAGTCCATATTAAAGAAGTGTATTTTGGGACCGGCGGCGGGGCAATAAATTCGGCGGTCGGTTTCTCTAGATTGGGAATTAAAACCGCCGTTCTTGCCAGAGTTGGAGACGACCGAGAAGGGGACTCTTTGATAAAAGAGATGCGCAAACAAAAAATTGACACCCGTTTTATTCAAAAAGACAAAAGAATAAGCACAGGATTCTCTTTTATTTTGAGTTTATTTAAAAAAAGAGCTCACGCTATTTTTGCTTATCATGGCGCCACAGACTTTTTGCAACCTCCTAATAAGGAAAGTAATTCTTTTACCGCTAAATGGCTATATGTGTCTTCTTTGGGACTTAATTGGTCTGATGTTTTAGATAAAATTTTTAGGTTCAAAATGAAAAACAAGGCCTTAATTGCTTGGAATCCGAGCAATACCAATCTCCAGGCGGGTTATCAAGGATTGGCAAAATATTTGAAATCGACAGACCTTTTTATTCTTAATAAAGATGAGGCCAGGGAATTAGTGTTGTCAAAATATAGAAAAACGAACAATCTGGAGGTTAGGCGTTTATTAAAAGAAATTTATCAAATGGGCGCGAAAATTGTGGCGATTACCGTTGGTCCGGAAGGGGCTTATGCCTATGATGGCCAAAAAGTTTATTATCAGCGGGAAATGCCCGCCAAAGTGGTTAATAGCACCGGCGCCGGCGACGCGTTTTCTTCCGGTTTTATCGCCAGTTTGATTTACAAGCCGAATGATATCAAGCGGGCGCTTTATTGGGGCGTGGCCAATAGCACCTCGGTGATAAAAAAAATTGGCGCTCAGAAGGGATTGTTGACCAAAAAACAAATGCTTTCAAAATGAAACAATTAGATTTTAAAAAAACTTTAACCCTGTTGAACAAATACGGAATTAAATTCGTTAAGTCCGAAATTATTAAAACAAAAGATGATTTTAAAAAGACGGCGTACCCCGTCGTTTTAAAGATTTTTTCGGAAAAAATAGTTCATAAAACCGAGAAAAGGGCGGTGGTTTTGGATATTAGAAATAAAAAAGAAGCATTAGAAGCGTGGGGAAAATTAAGAAAAATAAGCCCCGACATTTTAAAACAAAAAATGATTCGGGGACAAGAGGTTATCATTGGTATGAAAAAAGATGCCCAATTTGGGCCGGTGATTATGTTCGGCTTGGGCGGCATTTTTGCCGAAGTTGTCAAGGATGTCAGTTTCAGGATTTGTCCAGTCGATAAAAAACAGGCAGCGGAAATGATCAAAGAAATCAAGTCGGCGAAAGTTCTGGGCGGCTGGCGGGGAAGAAAACCGGCAAAAATAGGCGACTTGGCCGACATCATCGTCAGAACGTCAAAATTATCTTTAAAAGAAAATATCAAAGAAATAGATCTCAATCCGATAATGGTTAACAGTCAAGGCGCTTTTGTCGTTGACGCGAGGATAATCGTATGACTTTGAATTTGGAAAAATTATTCAATCCGAAAAGTGTTGCTGTCATCGGCGCTTCACAAAAAAGAAACACCGTCGGCTACGGTCTTTTTAAAAATTTGGTTTTTGGCTGCGTCCATTCTTGCGCTTATTGCCGTCCTTTTAGGGGAAAAATTTTTCCCGTCAATCCGAACGTCGGTTCGATTTTCGGCTTAAAGTCTTATAAAAGCGTTTTAGATATCAAAGGCGCTGTTGATTTGGCGGTCATAGCCGTTCGCGCGGCAATCGTTCCGGAAATCGTCAATCAGTGCGTTAAAAAGAAGGTAGGGTCGATAATTATCATTTCAGCCGGTTTTGGCGAACTTAGTGTCCAGGGAAAAAAAATGGAAGACGAGATATCTGGCGTTTTGCGTCGGGCCGGCATACCGATGCTTGGTCCTAATTGTTTGGGGATTATCAGAACGGCTAATAATTTGAACGCCAGTTTTGCTCCAGCCGCGCCGCCGGCGGGGAAGGTCGCTTTTATTTCCCAATCAGGCGCCTTAGTCGATTCAATTATCGATTGGTCAATTGAAGGTCGGTATGGTTTTAGTGCCATTGTCAGCTATGGAAATAAGGCGATGTTGGACGTCGATGATTTTTTGACTTACTTTGATAGGGATAAAAACACGAGAGTAATTGCCTTATATATTGAAGGTGTTAATGATGGGAGAAAATTCATTAGAACGGCCCAAAAAATAAAGAAGCCGATCATTGTCCTTAAAGCGGGAAGAAGCGAGCAAGGAATGAAGGCAGTCGGTTCCCATACTGGAACTTTAGCCGGAAAATATGATGTTTATAAAGCGGCATTTAAACAGAGCGGAATTTTGATCGCCGAGACAATTGAAGAATTGTTTGACAGTGCCAAAGCTCTAGCTAATTTACCCAAATTAAAAGGCGAGGTGGGTATTGTGACTAATGGCGGGGGTTGCGGCGTCTTGTGCGCCGATTATTGTTTGGAACTGGGCGTACCCTTGGTAAAAATAAAAGAATCGACTCTTAAAAAGCTGGATAAATCGGGGAAAATGCATCTGGCTTATTCCCGAGCCAATCCTTTAGATTTGGTGGGCGACGCTTTAGCCGAAAGATACGAAACGGCTATTGATATTTTACTTTCAGAAAAATATATTGGCGGTTTAATCGTCATTCAAACATTGCAGTCGAATACCGAATCGGAAAAAGACGCGTTGGCGGTGATTGGTGCGAGAAAAAAATATCCGGACAAACCGGTTGTCTGCGTTTATATGGGGGGAAAATTTTCCCGGAAGGCGATTGACTTGTTGGAAAAAGCGGGAATTCCGAATTACAACGACTTGAAAAAGGCGGCTTTGGCAATGAAAGCGTTATTATAAGAACGCCGATAAACAAATTATATGAGAAACAGCTACAAGATAGCGGTTATTATCGTTTGTTATAACGGCCGGGAATATCTCCCGGATTGTTTAAATAGTTTGAAAGAGCAGACATTTTTACCTGATCGGATTATTGTGGTCGATAACGCCTCAAGCGACGATTCAGTTGATTATATAAAGAAAAATTTTCCTAAAATTGAACTAATTGAGAATAAAGGAAATAATGGTTTTGCCAAAGCCAATAATCAAGGCATAATAAGGGCTTTAAAGTCGGATTTAATCCAATCGGCCAACCGGTCCGATTTTATTTTTTTACTGAATCAAGATACAATTTGCCGGCCTGATTGTTTGGAAAAATTGATTGAACGGACGGAAAAAGAAAAAGAAAAGGAAAATGTTTTTGCCTGGCAACCGATGATTCTTTGCTGGTCTGCCGATGCAGACAGGCCCGACAAGGATTTGATTCAGACCGCCGGAGATAAAATTCATTATTTGGGTTTTGGGTTTTGCGGAGATTACAAAAAGCCAATTACCCAATTGCCCAATTACTTAAACGTCCAATTATCTAATATCACTTATGCTTCCGGCGCGGCCATGTTTATCAATGTTTTCGCTTTGAAAAAAGTCGGATTTTTCGACCAGGATTTGTTTTTATACCACGAAGATTTGGATTTATGTCTACGGGCGAGGTTTTTAGGTTATGAAATAAAATTAGCGTCCGAAGCGGTTGTTTATCATAAATATGTTGAAGGTATTCCTAAACATCGCTGGTATTGGTCTGAGAAAAATCGTTTGCTAACTTTGATAAAGTTTTATAAATGGCCGACTTTGGTCTTGATTTTCCCCGCTTGGTTGTTTATGGAATTCGGCGTTTTGGGATTTTCTTTGGCGACCGGCTGGTTTCATTTAAAGATAAAAAGTTATTTTGTTTGTTTAACGCAAATCCCCAAGGCTCTGGCTAAAAGGAAGCGGATACAGGAAATGAGAAAAATAAAAGACCGGCAATTGGCGGAGTTTTTGGAGGCAGAGTTCAATTTTGCCGGCTTTGAAAATCCAATCATTAAAAAAATCATTAACCCGATTTTGGGAACTTATTGGCGGTTGGCGAGAAAAATAATTTTCTGGTAGAAATTTAGATTCAAATACAGTTTAGATACAGACCAG
>CAZOLB010000009.1:13362-24762 GCA_964580825.1 uncultured Gammaproteobacteria bacterium | reverse complement strand
CTCGACCGACAATTGCGGTATTTCCACATAACCGAACTGTGTTCTCGTTTTAACAAATTCTTCAATGACCATAACCAAATCTTTCAATTCAACGCTTTTTATCAAGCGATCCATTTGTTTTTGCAAATCATCGTCTTGTTGCCAATAAAGGCCGTCGTTGTTAATCGCCTTTACCTTAATCAACATCAACTTTCTCAAAAATTCAATGGTATCGACGACAAATTGCTCAAGATCCAATCCTTCTTCCAAAAACTTGTTAATCGTTTTAATGGCTTGAGCGCCGTCCTTTTTAAACACCAATTCCAAAAATTCAACAATCAAATTGGTTTGCGTCGGCGGAATCACCAAACCGGCTTCTTCAAGAGTGATTTTCTCTCCGTCAATGGCCAAAATTTGGCTTAACAAACTTTCGGCGTCGCGAACGCAGCCTTCGGAACGAATTGCGACGGTCTTTAATATTTTTTCGTCAATTTCAACGCTCTCGGCCTTAATAATTCTTTTCAGCCGTTCGACAATCTTGCCCAAACTAACTTTGTTGAAATCAAACCGCTGACAACGGGAAATAATGGTTTGCGGCAACTTGTGTATTTCTGTCGTGGCCAGAATAAAAATAATGTAAGACGGCGGCTCTTCAAGGGTTTTAAGTAAGGCGTTGAAAGCCGCGGTGGAAAGTTGGTGGCACTCATCAATGACAAAAATTTTGTATTTCCCTTGAATCGGCGGAATACGGGAATAAGCGATAATATTCTCCCGCACATTGTCCACGCCGGTTTGCGAAGCCGCGTCCAATTCAATTAAATCGACTGACCGCCCCCGGACAATATCTTCGCATGATTGGCACTGGTTGCAGGGCTCGCTCTCCCCTTCAGCCCTTCTTTGGCAATTTACCGACTTGGCGATTAAACGGGCCAAAGTCGTTTTTCCCAAACCGCGCGGACCGGTGAACAAATAAGCATGAGCAATTTTGCTCCGCTTAATTTCATTTTCGATAATTTTAACCGTATTCTCTTGTCCGATAATTTCGGAAAAAGTTTGCGGCCTGTATTTGCGATAGATAACCATAAATCGCTACGCTAAAATAAAAAATAAAATATAAATATCCAAATTACCCATTTACCCGATTTTCCAATACCTGATTACCCGATATCCCAATTCTCCCCCTTTCTGATATTTCTTTCTCGACTTCGGCTTTATTTCTCCCATATTTCAAATGGGACAATTCTCTCACGATTTGGGCGATTTCTTTATTTCCCCTTTGCGGCGGAACCGGCTGGAGATTAAAGGGTCTTAATGATTGATTATCAACTAATAATTTGATATAAGCGTTAAATTTTTCCACATTGACTAAATCATAAGGACTAAAAACCGGCTCGAATTCCTTGGCTAAAAATTCCGCATCTTCCACTCCGACTTTGAAACAAATAATGGTTCCAACCGTGCCAAAAATAGCGTCTCGAATCGAAGCGTCTTGGCCGTTTTTAACCAACTGGCCGATATATTGGTGAGCGACCATCAAGCAAAGGCGGTATTTTCTGGCTTCGGCCAAAATAGTGGAAACACTGTCAGTAATGAAATTTTGAAACTCGTCGATATAAAGATAGAAGTCCTTTCTTTCCTCCTCGGGCATATCGGTTCGAGAAAGAGAAGCAATTAAAATCTTGCCGACCAAAATCAGGCCTAAAAGATAAGAATTCAAGTCGCCAATTTTACCTTTGGAGAGATTTATTAAGAGTATTTTTTGTTCGTCCATTATTTTCCGGAAGTTAAAGGCGCTTTGTTGCTGACCAATAATCGGCCTCATAATATCATTGGCGACGAACTGATTCAATTTTGAAGTAATATAAGGGGTTATATTGGAAAGAGCGCCTTCTCCGCCGGCCTTTTCCGCTTCTTTAATCCAGAAATCGCGGACCACCTGATTCGCGCAATGACTTAATTTAAAAGCCCGGAAAGACGGATCGGCCAAAACTTTTGAGACCTCCATCAAGGTGGAGCCACTTTGGGGATGTTCCATAATCAGCAAGAGCGCGTTTCTCAGATACTGTTCAAACATCGGCCCGCCAGTTTGCCTTAAATCATAGAGTTTATCCATTATGTTAATCATCTCATTAATCAAAAACGTCTTTTGTTCCGGATACTTCGGGTCATATTCCAAAAGGTTCAAACCCATAGGTCGGCTCATATCGGCTGGGTCAAAATAAATCACGTCTTCGGCTCTCTCTTTGGGCACATGTTCTAAAATGGCTTCAATTAAGTCGCCGTGGGGGTCAATAACACAAACCCCTTGATTGTTTTTAACGTCCTGAATTGCCATATTGGCAATTAAAACGGATTTGCCGACGCCGGTTTTACCAATGGCGTAGATATGCCGACGTCGATCAGCATCCTTAATGCGGATTTCCTTTTTTTCTCTGCGATAAATATTATATCCCAAAATAAGACCTTCGGCCGGCACATCTACCGGCGCTGGGGCTTTTTTGGCGATTAACCACCTGATATTCGGCGCTTCGGTCGTCGGCAAAGGAAAATGAAAAACACTGGTCATTTCCTCGGCGTTCAAAACAAATGACCTCTTTTCGTCAAAAATGCGATAAATGAAATTGCGGACAGTTTTGGCGTTTCCGCTTTTAAAAATTTTAAATCCGTTGCCGTACTCATAACCGGTATATTGGGCAAAAGCGTTAACAATATTGTTCAAATACGTTTCCGCCCTTTCTTTAACGCGGCTTGAAACCACAACTCTGATATTCACATCTAATCCCGCTTTATTCGCTTTTTCCTCAATGGCTTTGACCGCTTCCTGTTCAAAAGGCGAAAGTTGATGGGAAATTTTTTGTCCGGCTTGTTCGGGTTTTTTCGCCTTAGGTGAAATAAATCCGCCTAATTCGAATAAAACTTTAGCCATGCCGGTTTTAACCGAACTCATCGCTTGGTTTAAGTTTTTGCCTTGTTGCATTTCTGAAGCCACTTTGGAGCCGAACTTTCTCCACTTCGGCCTGGCGGAACGGGCGACGAACTGGATAATCGCCGAATCGTCCGGAGCAATTTTATTCAGAGAATTAATAATGGCACTCAAGGGATCTGTTTCCATTTTAAGATAGGTTTTAATAGGAAACATCGAGAGTTTTCTAAGTCTGAAAAAGGCACTGATCACGTAATTCTGGGGTAAAAAAACATTATAATCCTCCACTTCTTCAATATTAGCCGCGGGATATTGGGCGTGAATCTGCTGTTCAAAAAATTGCTGCAAGGTTCTCGGGACGACAACGTAAAAAGAAATTATTCCTTTTTTATCAGAAACAATTTCAAAAGAAAAACTGTCCGAACGGCCGAAAAACCAAGCGCGCCAGCCCTTTTGCGCTTTCAATCCACCGATATTATCAAAAAGATTTTCTGTCGGCAAAAGTGTTTCTTTAATGCTTTTTCTCGCTTCTTTATCGTTACCTGGAGATTCTTTGGGTAAAGAAACCAAAAGAACCGCCTTTTGAAAAGAAAATTTCAAACAAGACGCTCTTCGAAAAGAACGCCTTACCAGCATCAGGGCAATATAAAAAACAATCAATAAAAAAATGAGGGTCAAAAACCACAAATTGGCCGAAAGCCAAGTTTCACTTTGTTTTTGGACTTGCTCTAAGGGTACTTTAAAAATGTCGTCCGGATTCATATTGATAACTAATTTGCACGAATTTGCGATTCGTATTTTATTCGTCTTTAAACGCTTTCTTTTTTTCCGCCAAAGCCATAATCTTGTCGGTTTTTATTTTGGTCTCTTGCTCCAAAAAGAATCTGCTGACGCCGGGAATCACTTGAAGCCAATTCTTGATTAATTCCACGATTTTATGCACCGCTATTTTCGCTTTGGAAATAATTATCTCTATTTGCGAACTCGCCTCTTCTCCTTTTTGTTTAAACTGCTCTTTTAAATTATCCGGCAATGACTGATAGGCTTGTTCCATTCCTTCCGATAAAATCGATTCTATTTGTTTAAATGTTTCGCTTTTGTTTAAAATTGGCGGCGGCGCGACCGGCTTTTTTTGTAAAAAAGGAATTTTTCGGCTTGATGCCGGCGCCGGCGCTTCGCCGACTTTCTCTTTAGGCAAAATCGACCCTTCTGTTTCCCTAATTTCCGGACTGGGAATTTTTTCCGTCTCTATCCTAATTTCGGCCTCTTTTAAGGGTTTTTGGCCTATGGGCAACTTTTCTTTAATTTGTCCTTCAACCATAAATTTATTTTATTAAATATTCCTTAAGACAGGACTATTATACCACTTTTAAAAGACGCTACAACTGAAAATAAGTAGCCCCATGGGGAGTCGAACCCCAGTTTTTTGGCTGAGAACCAAATGTCCTGACCACTAGACGATAGGGCCGAAAACCGGTAGATTGGAAAATTATTATAACAAAAACCCGCAAATAAACAAGCTCTCAAATAATCTGAGAGCTTGAGCCTGCCAAATGATTGGCATGATTAGGGATATTCCGCGGCAATAACGGGACTTGAACCCATGTCTTCCACCTGATCTCGGTTTTTCAACCGCCCGGGGATGGATATCCTAACCCTTGAACGATATTGCCTTAAAAACAAAAACTCTGATTCAGAAATTGAGTTTATCAAGTCCGATTGTAATAAATTTTCTTGACTTTGTCAAGAGGTTGATTTAAAATATCAGCATGACTCTTAAAAATATTGACTCGCAAATCGCCGAACTTATTCAAAAAGAAATCAGTCGCCAAAGACAAGGGCTGGAATTGATTCCTTCGGAAAATTTTGTGTCCCCGGCAGTTTTAGCCGCCCTGGGTTCGCCTTTGACCAATAAATACTCCGAAGGTTATTCGGGTAAAAGATACTACGGCGGCAATGAATTTATTGATAAAATTGAGTCATTGGCCGTGTCCCGGGCAAAAAAACTGTTTCACGCCGAGCATGTCAATGTTCAACCTTATTCCGGTTCACCAGCCAATTTGGAGGTTTATTTCTCTTTTCTTCAGCCCGGAGACAAAATTATGGGCATGAGTTTGGCTCACGGCGGACATCTGACCCACGGGCATAAAGTCAATCTATCCGGAAAAATTTTTAATTCCATCCCTTACGGCGTCAATCCTAAAACCCAACTGATTGATTATGACGAAGTGGAAAAAATGGCGAAAAAATACCGGCCAAAAATCATTATTTCCGGCGCCACGGCTTATCCGAGAATTATTCAGTTTAAAAAATTCGCGGAGATCGCCAAAAAAGTCGGAGCGATTTCAATGGCCGATATTTCCCATATTGCCGGCTTAATCGTCGCCGGACTTCATCCCTCCCCCTTCCCTTTTACAGATATTGTCACTACCACCACGCATAAAACGCTGCGCGGACCAAGGGGAGCGATGATTATGTGCAAAAAAGAACACGCCGCGCTGATTGACAAGACGGTTTTTCCTGGCATGCAAGGCGGCCCCCATAATCACACAACCGCCGCCATTGCCGTTGCCCTAAAAGAGGCCTCAAGGCCGGATTTTAAATCTTACGCCAAACAAATTATTAAAAACGCCAAAGCATTGTCCCAATCTTTAAAAAAACAAGAATTGACGCTGGTTTCCGGCGGCACTGATAATCACCTTATTCTTATAGATTTGACTAAAAACGGCATAACCGGCAAGCAAGCGGAAAAAATTCTGGAACAAGCGGGAATTTATGTCAATAAAAATATGATTCCCAACGACTCTCGCTCCGCTTTTGACCCGTCGGGCATCAGATTGGGAACGCCGGCTTTAACCAGCCGAGGATTCAAAGAAAAAGATATGGAAATAGTCGGCCAACTTATTGGCGAAATAATCCGCCATATTAACGACCGAAAAATCTTTAATCAAGTTTGCCGATCGGTAAAAAATTTAAGCCGGCAACATCCGCTTTATTCAAATTTCAAAATCCGCTAAATTATAATACTTATCATTCATTATGGCGTTAGACGGCAAGAAAATCGCCGAGGAAATACGTTCACGAACGAAATTCCTGATTAAAAAATATCATCTAAAGCCCGGCCTAGCCGTCATCTTAATCGGCAAAAATCCGGGCTCTTTAATCTATACCAAATTAAAGCAAAAATCGGCCAAAGCAATAGGAATAAAATTCGAGAAGTTTATTTTTCCGTCGAATGTAAAGCAAAAAAAAGTGATTGATTTGATAAAAAAATTGAATAAGGACAAAAAAATTCATGGCATCATCGTTCAATTGCCGGTTCCTTTAAAAATCGACCCCGATTTGCTGGTAAAAACCATTTCGCCCCTGAAAGACGTCGACGGCTTCGGGCTAAAAACGAAATTTATTTCCCCGGTCCATCAAGGAATTGTCAAACTAATAAAACAAAGCCGGGTAAAAACCCGCAATAAAAAGGCGGTTATTTTGGGAAATTCCCCGATTTTTACCCGCCATTTAAAGGAAATTCTTGAAAGCCGAGGATTAAAAACCTTTATTTTTTATGCTAAAAAACAAAAATTTATCCGACCAGTCAGAACAGCCGATTTCTTGATTGTGGCGCTCGGTCTGGCTTATTTTATAAAACCCAAGATGGTGAAAAAAAACGCCGTAATAATCGATGTCGGCTATAATTTGTCCATTTCAGGAAAAGAAAAAAAATTCTGCGGCGACGTCGATCCGTCAGTCAATAAAAAAACTCCCTATCTTTCTCCGGTGCCTGGCGGCATCGGTCCTTTAACCGTCGCCTTTCTGCTGCGAAATACATATTTAGCCGCCCGAACAAACCTTTACAATAGAAAAAAATAATATAAAATTAAAACATAATTTTGAAAATCTATGATTAAAATATTGAGTATAATTCAAATTGTCGTTTCCCTACTTTTAATCGCCTGTATTTTAGTTCAGAGTCGCGGGGGCGGTCTTTCCACTGCTTTCGGCGGAACCGGCGAATCATACAGCACTAAAAGGGGTTTGGAAAAAAAGATTTTTATCGCCACCATTGCCCTTGCGGTTATTTTTCTCGGCTTAAGCGTAACTCTCTTACTGATTTAATTTCGACTGTTTTGCGATTGATATCGCCGAAATGTAAACTAATAAAAAAATGTTTGCTCAGAATTTTAAGAAAAAAATTTTGGCGCTTTTAGGCGGGCTAAAACGAATCTTCTTTAAATCTAATCATAAAAATCCATCTCCTTTGGAAAACAAGCCCCTTGGGCGATTGCCGAATCTTAGACAAATTAAACGGCTTGGCCAGGTTTTAACCAATAAAGAGAAAAAAATCATTACCTGCTTGTCGCTTCTTATTATTTTTTCTCTTTTTTTTCTTTTTGTCAGAAACCGTTTTTTGAAATTGGAAATTAAGCCGGAAATCGGCGGAACCTACACGGAAGGCCTGATTGGAACCCCTAAAATGGTTAACCCGATTTTAGCGGCTAACGACATTGATTCGACTCTCGTCCGCTTAATATTTTCCGGACTTCTGAGATATAACAGCGACTTAGGCTTAGAGCCGGATCTGGCTGACAATATCTCCGTCAGCGACAACAAAGAAAATTATACCGTTTGCCTAAAACAAAATCTGTTTTGGCACGATGGAATAGAATTAACCGTCGATGATGTTATTTTTACCTTTGAATTGATTAAAAATCCGATTTTCAAAAATCCTTTATTGGAGAGATTGAAACAAGCGGACGTTGTAAAAATAAACGACAACTGCCTGGAAATTAACGCGAAAAATCCTTCTTCTTTCCATTTAACCGATTTGACTTTAGGTATTCTACCCGAACATATCTGGAACAATATCGATTTAAATGCTTTTTTCCAATCCGAATTTAATCTTAAACCCATCGGCAGCGGGCCTTTCACTTTTAATTACCTCGGTAAGGACGATGCCGACAACATCAAGCTTTACGCCCTGAAGAGAAATGAAAAATTCCACCGGCAATCGCCTTATATTGAAGAAATTATTTTTAAAATTTATTCCGACTCCAAAACAGCCACCGAAGCTCTGAAAACAAATCAAATCAACGGACTTAATCTTATTCCCAAAGAAATCGACGAAGAATTAGAGCAAAATAAAAACTTAAAACACTATCAAATCAGTCTTCCTTCTTATACAGCTATTTTCTTTAATCTCCGAACCAAACAAGAGAGGTTTTCTCCATTGCAGGAAAAATCAGTCAGAGAAGCTTTAACCTACCTTACGCCCAAAAAACAAATTTTAAAACAAATTTTCGGACAAGAAGGAGTAACCGCCATCTATGGTCCCTTTCTTTCCCAGTCCCCTGTTTTTAACCCAAACGTTCAAAAACGCGATTATAATCCGGGTCTGGCTCAAAATATTTTCAAACAAGCCGGCTGGGAAAAAAAATCAAGCGGATTTCTGGAAAAAAACGGGAAAATACTAGAAATAAGCCTCACCACCGTCGACCAATCCGACCTTTCGGAAGTCGCCCATTTGGTGCAGAAATCATGGCAGGAAGCCGGAGTTAAAGTAAAATTGATTACTGTTCCCGCTGAACAAATCAGAGAAATTATTGCCAGCCGCAATTTTGACACCTTTCTTTATGGCATTCTAGAAAACGTCGATTCAAATCCCTATCCCCTTTGGCATTCCTCTCAAATCGAACCGCCAGGTTTAAATTTAACAGGATTTCAAGATCGACGAGTAGACGAACTTTTGGAAAAAGCTGCCTTAACTAATAATAAAAAAGAAGAGCAAAAAACTTATTACCAAAAATTTCAAGAACTCCTAAATCAGAATATTCCCGCCATTTTCCTTTACAATCTCAATTATACTTATCTGGTCAATATAAAAATAAAAGGTATTCATTTTACTTCGTTCAATTACCCCGAAGACCGCTTTATCAACGTCGAGAATTGGTATATTAATACGGCTAAAAAATAAAGCCCACGTGGTGGAATTGGTATACACACAGGTCTCAGAAGCCTGGCTCGCAAGAGCGTGTCGGTTCGAGTCCGACCGTGGGCATCTCTTCTGCGTTAAAACCATTGAAAGTATTGTTTTTAAAGACGCAAGAATTTAAAATTTCGTTATTGACAAAAATAGAAAACGTCCTAAAATAAAAGACAAGTAAAATAAAACGGAGGAAAATCCAATGAAAAAATTGGCGATTCTTTGCTCTTTATTTCTCATTTTTTTCGCCCTGCCGACCCAAGAACTAGAATTCTCGTCCCAAGGACAGGGAATAGAATTACAAAAATTGGTGGGCGGAGATTTAATGAATTCAAACGAGGAGAAGCTGGGAGACAATCTAATAATAATGTCCGTTAAAATGTCCATGTCTAAACCCAATAACCTATTAGGAGCGATGTATTTCATGGAATATTTTGCGGTACAGTCCCGCGACACTACCCTAAGTCCAGAAAAACAAATAAAGGAAATTAAAAAGACATTAAAACAGTTATCGGCGCGTTTTGCCGTCCGACGCCGCATTTTTGGCGGCAATAAATGCCGCTATAACGACAAAATTGTCGCTGTTCCGGTCAAACTACTCTAATAACGCTTTCTATTTCCCCAAATCTCTCCCTATATCAGGTTATCCAAATAAAACCCTGTCTTAAAACAGGGTTTTATTTTTTTCCCAAAAACGCAAAATTATGATATAATTTAAAAATATGATTGAACAAAATAAAATCGCTGTCTTGGTTAAAAAATTAGCCCAAAAAAAATTGGAATCCTTTGGCAATTTAACAAAAGAGAAACAAAAAATTTGTTCCGAGTTGCGAATGTCCTCGCCAAGAAACAGCGATATTTTAAAAATTTATTGGAAACTCAAAAAAAACGGAGAAATAAAAACCAATAAACTTCTGGAACAGGAGTTTAAAAAAAGGCCAGTGAGAACCTTGTCCGGCGTGACAGTGGTGGCGGTTTTAACTAAGCCTTGGCCTTGTCCAGGACGATGTCTTTATTGTCCCTTTGAAAAAGGAGTGCCTAAAAGTTATTTATCAGGCGAACCAGCGGTGGAAAGAGCTAAATTTCTCAACTACGACCCTTATCAACAAGTCAAGAAACGACTTGAAGTTCTAGAAAATAACGGCCATCCTACTGACAAAATAGAATTGATTGTCATTGGCGGCACCTGGTCTTATTTGCCGAAAAAATACCAAACTTGGTTTATTAAACAATGTTTTAGAGGCGCTAACGCCGCGGAAGAAAAACGCGAAAATACCAAAACGCAAGCGTTGCGTTCCCACCAAAACAAATCAACATTGGAAAAAGAACAAAAAATCAATGAAAAGGCAAAACATCGGATCATCGGCTTAACCTTGGAAACGCGTCCCGACTATATTACGCCGCGAGAAATTATAAGAATGAGAAAATTGGGCTGTACCCGGATGGAAATAGGGGTTCAAATCGCCGATGATGAAATTTTAAAAAAGAACAAACGCGGTCATTTCATTAAAGAAATCGTTAAGGCGACGAAATTATTAAAAGACGCCGGGTTTAAAATTTGCTACCATTTAATGCCCGGCCTTTATGGTTCTTCTCCTAAAAAAGATTTTGAGGCGTTTAAAAAAATATTTTCCGAAAACGGATTCCGACCGGATATGATTAAAATTTATCCCTGCGTCGTGGCGAAAGGCTCGAGATTATATGAAATTTTTAAACAAAAAAGATACAAGCCGTACAAGGAAAAACAACTTATAACCCTTCTAACAAAATTTAAATCAATCATCCCTCCTTATATCAGAGTCAACCGCTTGATTCGCGATATCCCCGCCTGGCAAATTCAAGGCGGCAATAAAACTTCAAATCTCAGAGAGATCATTCAGGAAAAAATGAATAAGTTAGGAAAAATTTGCCAATGCATTCGTTGCCGGGAAATTAAAAAAGAAGAAATAAAAATCAAAAGTTTAAAACTCGTTAAAAGGGAATATGCTTCTTCTGGCGGAAAGGAGATATTTTTATCTTTTGAGGATATTGGGGAAAATAAAATCGCTGCCTTTTTAAGACTGCGGTTGACGGATAAAAACGTTGAAAAGATATTTCCGATATTAAAAAACGCCGCTTTGATCCGCGAGCTTCATACTTACGGACAATCCATTCCTATCAGTAAAACCAGCAAATCAGCTGCCCAGCACTTCGGTTTAGGAAAAAGATTGATGTATCAGGCGGAAAAAATTGCGAGAAAAAATGGGTATAAAAAAATAGCCGTGATTGCCGGCATTGGCGTACGCCAATATTACCGCCATCTTGGCTACCGTTTGAAAAACACTTACATGGTCAAAGTGTTAAAACATTAACACAATAGCTATTTCCACTCCTCCCCTTGTCTAACTAAAATACTTTTGGCTCTTCGCGGTTCAGACATTATTTTCTCGACAATTTTTTCCATTCGCATCGCTTGAGAACCTTTAATTAAAATGATATCCCCTTTTCTTAATTTATCCTTTAAAAACTCGGCTACCGCTTCCGT
>CAZOLB010000009.1:0-13262 GCA_964580825.1 uncultured Gammaproteobacteria bacterium | reverse complement strand
GCCGGACTGATCGCCGTCACCACACCCGTATCCGGAGGGGCGATCCTGGTTAAATATTCAATATCCCCCATTCTGTCCGCCGCCATCTCCAAAACCAAAACTTTAGGATAAAAATCGTCCTTTGAAAAAATTAGATTTTTGAAAGATTGCGAAAAAATTTTCAGCCAGCCGACAAAATTTTTGCCCGCCGAGCGATAACCTAAAACCGTCAAGGGCGCACCCAGTTCGTTATTATAATTTCCCATATTTCGCCGACAAGAAAAATAATCAGCCAAAACGACAAAAATAGCTTCCTTGGTCGAAGATTTTCCCACGCTGCCGGTAATACCGACAATCATCGGCTTGTATTTTTTAATGGTCAATTTGGCAAGCCGAGCAAGTAATTTTTGTAAAATTTTCAGTAACATATTATTCTTTTTTGTCCGGAGGCACATTATAATATTTTAAAATAAAGTCCGCTATTTTTCCGAAAGCGGGCGCCGCCGTCGATTCGGCAAAATTGCCTATTTTAGGATTATCCAATTTAACCAAGGCGACAAACTTTGGATTGGTGGCCGGAGCAAAACCGACAAAAGAATGAATAGCATCCTCTGAATAACCTCTTCCTTTTTTAGGGATCTGAGCCGTTCCTGTTTTACCCGCCACATAATAACCTTTGACTTTAGCCAGACGGCCATAACCGTTTTCCAGCACGGAAACCATCATCGCCGTCAAAGTGGCCGCCGTAGACGGCGAAATTACCTGCCGAATAAATTGAGGCGAACGAATATTTTTATTGCCGTCTTCCGTCCACGACTGAACAAGATATGGCTTCATTAGTTTGCCGGAATTGGCAATGGCAGCAATGGCATTAACCATCTGAATCGAGGTAACGGAAATCCCTTGGCCGAATGAAGCTGTCGCCAAATACGTTTTTGATTCCTCTTCCAGGTTTTTAATATCCCCCAGAGCCTCGCCCGCCAATTCGATTCCCGTTAAACTACCGAAACCGAATTTTTTCAAATAATTTCTGAATTTTTCTCTTCCGACCAGATTGGCCGCATAAACGGCGCCGGTATTTATCGACCGCTCCAAAACATTAGTCATAGTCGCTTGGCCGTAAGAGCGTTTTTCCACATTGGAAATAACATAATCCTCCACCTGAACCGATCCGCGGTCATAATATGAAGTTTCAGGAGTGACTTCTTTAGTGTCCAATGCCATGGCCATGGTTATTATCTTAAAAATTGATCCCGGTTCAAACATCGAGGCAATGGAAGAATTTTTAAATAACGAAAAACTTTTTTGTTCGGAATACTGATTAGGATCGAAATCCGGCTTGTTACAAAGAGCCAAAACGGCGCTGGTCTCCGGCGCGATGACTATAATCGACCCCGAACTGGCTTGATACTCTTTTAGGGCGTCTTCTAAAACCCGACAAACAAAAAACTGGATAGAACGATTCAGGGTTAACACCAAATCAATCCCATTTTTGGGAGGTTGGACGGCATTGTTGGATGAAGATATCAAATAGCCTCCTGGCGCTTTTTCGACACTGGACCAACCGGGAACGCCGGACAATTCTTGATTAAAAAACTCCTCTAATCCATATTGTCCCTGCAGCCCGTTGCAGTGCTCGGAAGGCGACTTACCGTCGCAATTTTCATTCTTACTGACAAAACCGGTGATATGGGCAAATAAAGATTTTTCCGGATAATAGCGCTGAGGCACCGGCTCTAGAGTTATTCCTTTAAGTCCAAGATTTTTGATCGCTTCGGCTTCTTCGGCGCTGACGTCTTTTTTTAAAAGTTCGTAAAAATCATTTTTTTGCGAAAGACGGTTTAGAATCGATTTTAATTTATCCGCTTCGCCCCCCTCTTTAATCAAAGAAAATTCCCCTTGTTGGGAAGACATTTGATTAAGGTCTAATCCCAAATAAGAGGACATCTTTTCCACCCATTCGTTTGGGGAGTCAATTTCGGCTGGAGAAACAATAAGATTGTACTTATAAACATTTACCGCGACGGGGTATATTTTCTCTCCTTCATAAACGGATATTCTCCCCCGTTCGGCGGGAACTGACTGGGAAACGGTGTTCCGGGCGTAAATTTTTTCACCATAAAAATCACGTCCCAAAACTTGAAGCTGGAAAAGGCGTCCAATAATCAAAAGTCCGACGATAAACAAACCAATCGTCAATATTTTCAACCGCCTCTCGCTTAAAAAGCGCGCGTCTTCGACACGAATCATCCTTTTAATTGTCTAATTTATAAATATTATGGAATCTTCGCTTTTAAAAAATACAGTTTGTTTAATGCTTAACCGCTAAACCCTCGCCGGCGGAAACTAAATAATTAATTTCGCTCGTTTTCACCATATTTAAGTCATGCGAAAGCGTATAAAGATTATCCATTGAGCCGTAATTGGCCATCTCTTTGGATAAACGTTCATTCTCAAGTCGCAATTCCTTTAATTTGGAGTTATTTTTCTGCATTGCCAGGCTATACGAGATGCCGGTGTTGACTTCTATTAAACCGGCGATTATCGCCAATAAAATAGCTCCAATGAGAGAACAGTTGATAAAAATGTATTTTCGTCCGTTTTTTTTATTTTTTTCCATAATATTTTATTAATTTATTTATATTTTTTCGGCTACTCTTAATTTAGCGCTTCGGGAACGGGAATTTTCCTTAATCTCTTTTTTCTCGGGGCGAATCGGTTTTTTAGTCAGAATATTCAATTCGGAATTTCTTTTTTTTTCTTTAAAAAATTTCTTAACCAATCTGTCTTCCAATGAGTGATAACTGATGACTGCCAGTCTGCCTCCGGGAGCCAAAATTTCAACGGCGCTAATGAGCCCTTGTCCCAAATTTCTTAATTCGCCATTAACCTCGATTCTTAACGACTGAAAAACTCTGGCCAAACTTTTAATATGAAAATATCTTCCCAGCGCTTCTTTAATTAAATTCTTTAATTGAAAAGTGGTTTCAATATCCCGTTTTTTTCTAAACGAAACTATTTTACTCGCTATTCGCCGGGAAAATCTCTCTCCGCCGTTTTCTTTAAAAATTTCCGCCAATTTTTCTTCTGGATACTTATTGACAATTTCCTTAGCCGTTAAACCGGCAAAGCCGGGGTTGTATCTCATGTCCAATTCTTCTTCTCTCATAAAACTGAATCCCTTACCCCCGCTTTCCAAAATGTCCGAAGAAAGCCCCAAATCGAATAATATTCCATTAACGGGATAAAATTTTTCTCCTTCGACAATCTCCTTTATGTTGGCAAAATTGCCGTTTATTAAAACCAATCTATTTTCGGCTTTTATTTGCCAATTGGCAGATTGGCTAATTTTCAAATTTTCAATCGCCTCTGGCGTCAAATCTATTCCCAAAAGCTTTCCTTTCGGTTCGATTAGCGAAAGAATTTTGAGCGCATGCCCGCCGCCGCCAATAGTACAATCGATAAAATTTTGATTTGTCTGCGGCTGAAGATACTCGATTGTTTCATTTAAAAGAACAGGGATGTGCATAAAAAATTTAAAAATCAAACTTCGTTATACTCCCAAATCTCCCAGAGTTTCGGCGATTTCCGCGCTGTCTTCTTCTGAAGTTTTTTTGTATTCTTCCCATTTTTTCTCGTCCCAGATTTCCAAACGGTTATACAATCCGGCCACCACCACTTTTTTCCCAATTTCCGCATACTGGCGAAGATAGTCCGGAAGATTAATCCGTCCTTGTTTATCCAAATCGACATCCATCGCTCCGGCTAACATCAAGCGGGCAAAAGCCCGCGGTTTTGACTGGCTAATCGGCATGGCTGCCAATTTATCCGCCAGTTTTTCCCATTCTTTTTTGGAAAACAAAAAAAGACAGGAATCTAAACCTCGGGTTACCACTGCCCCCTTTCCGAGATCTGACCGGAATTTAACCGGTAAACCCAGTCTATTTTTATCGTCTATTGAATAATGGTATTCGCCAATAAACATATGATATTCCGAATAACGCCTGTGGATTACTTTTTTTTATTTAAGCTATTTATTCGTCTTTTTCCACAGTTTAGTTTATTTATCCCCACTTTTATCCACAGTTTTCCACAACGTCTGTATTATAAACCATTTCTTACCACTAAGCAATCAATCCCTGTGGATAACTTCTGGAAACTTATTTTCTCAAAAATATAAATAACCCGCGTAATCAAGCGGGTTATTATAAAAAGAAAACCGCTCTCTCAATCTCGTTTTTATTCAAAACAATATGAGAGAACGGCTTTTAAAAATTTCTCCGGCGCTAAAATTAATTTTCGTCCATAGATCCGAAATCGTCGTTTCCTTCCCATTCGTCAGTATTCTCGGTTTCTTCAGGGTTCTCCGCTTCTCTCTCTTCTTCTACGTCCTCGGTCGCATCGGGATCAACATCAAGGTTAAGATCGTCATTGTTAATATCATCGTTATAATTGTCTCCCATAAAATTAATGTTTAATCATCTTATTGATAATACAATTCATTTTTTCCCCATATATTTAGACATAATCCTTAAAAAAATCAAGGGACGTTTAAACCTTTTAAAGGGACTTGGCCAAAAAAACAAAAACGATTGTCAAAACCAAAGTGACTAAAAAAACGACGGGCATAAAAGGATAAAGATTCCCCCGCCCCAACCTTCTCCATAAAAATCCAGTAAAAAAATCCGTTAATCTGATTAAGATTATAAAAACGATTACTAATAAAGGAGGGAATAAAGAGCAAGCCGCCATTTTGGCAAAAATATCGCCCCAAGCGATATGGCAGAAATAATGAAAATATAAAGGAAAAAATATAAGAATCAAAAACCATTTCAAAAATAAATAAAACTTTATGCCTTCGTTTAAAAAATAGCCGTGATAAAAATCGACGCTGAAAGCCGCGATAACGAATAAAATCCAAACATGGAGAAATTCTCTTTGCGCCGATAAATGTTTCAAGTCTGAAAGAGTCGCCACAGTAAAAGAACCCAATAAAAACCAAAGTAAATATATTTGAATCGGGGTGATGTCAAAAATAAATAATTCTTGAACGAATTTTTCCAACATACGTTCCAATCGCTTTTTAAATCAAATATAAAGGAATTGATAAAGAATGCCAAAAATAAAAATCAAATAAATAAAATAAGCTAAAGGTTTGCTTAATTTAACTTGAAATTCCGGTTGTCGATCCCCTTTCTTTTTGGCCTGGTAATAAGTCAGAATCAAAATAATGCTTTGCAAACCGGAGAGAACGCCGCCAGCGAAACTGATTACCGTGATAAAACTTCTCATCCCCAGCGCAAAAAGAACAGCCGGCACGGCGATAACGATCAGCCAAGCGGGAATTAAAGGAAGATGATAATCGCGGCGAAAAAGTTCTCTTAAAAAATAAGACAAGGCGAGAAACGAGGTGCTCATCGCTAAAATGCCAAAAATACTGCCGATAATCAACGCTCGGCCATCGACGATTTTAGACAAACCAATAATAGCGATTTCCGAAGTTTGGTCGCCGCTGACACCGATAATGGAAAAACAAAAAGCGAGATAAATTATAACCGGAATGGAAAACCCGACGATAATGGCTTTCTTGAGTTTGCCCGACTTGTCCTTTAAAATGCGTCTCATTGTTGGCACGGCCGAAGCGCCACCAAGAGCAAAAAGGACCGGTCCGTAAGGAAAAAATATATTCTTCAAATCAAGATTTATTTCTTTTAAATTACTAAAATTAATGGAAGGGAAACAAACAATAAAAACCATTAAAACAACCAAAACCAAACCGAAAGTCATTAAAACTTCAAGTCGGCTAACAATGCCGATACCAATTAAAACCAGAATACTTGTCAAAACCCAAAAAACTATGGACCAGAAAAATTGGTTACCGCCCAATAAGGGACCGATCAAGGAATGTAAAAAATCGCCCACACCGATAATATAAGCGACTAAAGCGCTGAATATTCCAAGAATCAAACAAATGGTAATTATAGTTTTTCCCCATTTTCCCAAATAGCGCTCAACGTAGCCCGCCATTTCCAAATCGTCGGAAGTGCGCAGAATAACCTCGGCGTAACACATTTTTGTGATTAAAAAAAGAGCGGCGATCAACAATAAATACGCTAACCCAATAACGAAACCGCTTTGAACAAAAGCATAGGGCAAACCAAAAATGCCGGCGCCAACCACGGTGCCGACCAAAACCGAAATAGCGCGGATAAAAGAACTTTTATCTCCTTTATTCTCAATCATATCTCGGTTCATCTAATGATAATGTTTCCACTTCTTCCCTTTTTTCTTTGGTTATCCGAAGAACGTTTTTATCGATTCTTTCGAATTCTTTGTGCGCTTCATTATAAGTGCTGACCGTTCTTCCTAAATTTTGCCCGAGTTTTTTAAAATAACTATCATACTTCAACATTTTTCTATTCAGCTCTTCTACATTTTTGTAAAATTCTTTGGCCCGTTCTTCAATTTGCAGAGTTTTTAACCCTTGTATCACCATTTGCAAATAAGCGAGAAAAGTCGTCGGCGAAACAATTATCACTCTTTTCTGAACGTAGGCGTACTCTATTAAGTCGCGAGTGATGCTTTTTATCGCCCCCACTTTATCAACCAGTAAATCGTAATAAATCGCTTCTGAAGGAATAAACATAAAAGCGAATTCAAAAGTATTCTTTTGCGGCTTTATATATTTTGAGGTCTCGTCTATCCTGTTTTTTAAATCCTGTTTGAACAACCTTTCCCATTGCTTTATTTTTTCCGGGTCTCGCTCGTCAATAAGGCGGTTATAATTTTCCAAAGAAAATTTCGAATCAATGGGAATAAGTTTGTCTCTGACGAAAATAACGGCGTCAACTATCAAATTTTGGCCTGTTTCCTCGTCCACTCCCATTAAGTACTGCATTTGATAACTTTTCGGGGGTAAGACGTTTTTTAAAACCGCCTCTAAAAAATATTCCCCTAAAATTCCTCTTTGTTTTTGATTTTTCAAAATATCCTGCAAATTCTGCAATTGATCGGCAAAGCCGACTATTTGCTGATTGGTTTGATCAAGTTTGCCGAGTTTTTCGGTTAGATTCCGGGTAGTTTCTAAAATACTCTGCCTAATCTCTCCCAATCCGCCTTGCAGTTGCCCTTGAATCATCAGCAGGGATTGGTCGTTATTTTTTCCCTCTTCCATTTTTTTCAGCCGCCGATTGAAAAAATAAAAGAAACCGGTGAAACCGAGTAAAATTAAAATGGTTAAAATTACGAGAAATGTGGCCATTTTTTTATTATATCAAAAAGAAAAATTTCGTAAAGCCTAGAGGGGTTCAACCCCTCCATCGGGCATTCTACTTCATACAGGCCCGGCCTATATTAATGAAATGTACGATCTTGCCCAATTTTGTCAATTAAGATTCGTTTTTTGAGGCGAGGAGGGCTAAGATGCCAGCAGCTAAAACAACAAGCAAGGGATATTTTATTTCCAGCCAAAAACCAACAAAGCCGGGTTGGATGTCTTCAATTATCAAAAGAAGTAGCAAATAAAAACCGCCGATGATAAAAAAATCCCGAAATAAAAAATAGAAAAAACGCCTCATATCTTCGATTTTAGATTACCAAATCTTTTAAACAGATAATTTTTTAAATCGAAAAAAAAATTCGACCAACTGGTTTTTGCGCGGTTCAATTCCACCTCAATCTCTTTTATTTTGATTTCGTAACGGTTTTCGGTCAGTCCCGGCGCGGAAAATATAAACTCCATCACGCGGCCGTTCAAATAGTCGACGCCAGCGAAAAATTCCACGGATTGCTCTCGCCAGCCCGTCTGACCGGCCGACGAATCAAAAATTGCCGGTGAAACATAACCGGCGATAATATAATCGATATTATCAAATGATCCTTTCGGGTTCCAAACCGCGACTTCCGCCGAATCTTTGACCGCTTCCGGAGAAAAATAATAATTAAAAGTCGCCGTTTTTTGATCAGAAGGCACATTATTAACGTAGGCGTGAATGCTTTCAAAACGCTTTTGCTTTTGCCAGAGCGTTATCCCCTGCTCCGTCAATTTAGACCAAGTCAAATTATCAAGAATTTTGTTTTCCAGCGGCTTTAACTGAAAATTCCAATCCAAAGGGTTGATTCTTTTTTTCATCAGTCCCAATTGAAAAACTTCCTGATCCGGATTAGCGTAAACGATTTTCACTTTAACATTAGAGAATGTTCTTGGAATATTGACGCTAAAATAAGCCGGCTCCACGAAAATGCGCTGGAAACAACCGCTTTCATTTTCCTCGGCAATTCCCACTCGATTTTCCGGATAAAGGTCGGAAATAAAACGGGGCTCTGAGGCGGAACAAAAATCCTTCTTTAATACCAGTGTTCCTTCGGGCACAAGATTTTTATTTAAAAGCCAAATAAAGGATGCCAAGCAAGCAACAATCAAAAGAAAACGATAAATGGGTAAAAAGAATCTCATATAAACTTTAAACTATAAATATTGGATTAGAACATTTCTTTCTTTTAATTCGTTGGCTGGTAGCGCCAAATCATCACTTTACCGATATTTTGATGCGGACCGAGAATTTTATCAACCTGTTCAACCACTTTTTTTCGTTTTTCAAAATCTATCCAACGTTCCTCAGTCATAAAATAACACTCGTCCGCGCCGGTAATTTCCAGCGATTTTTCCAAATAGCGAATTGAGGGGTTTTTATTCATATTATCAAACAACTGAACCCTCTCCGGTTGGCGGTATTCATAATAATAAGGAAAACCGCCGGTAGTGATTTGTCTTGAAGAAATCGCTTCCAAGGCCAACAAAGGCCAGGTATTTGCCAAAACGCAATAATTTTTTATCCCCTGTTTTCCGACGCCGACTTCGTTTTGAGTTGATAATTCCCGCCAAACGTATTCGGCCGCCTTAAATTCGTCGGCGGTAACAACTTGAAATTTCGGACCCGAGGCGTAAACGGTAACCGCGGTGAAAGCCAACAATAAAATCAGGGTTAAAATGACCGCTTTACGGCGGAAAAAACGACTCAAAGACAAACGATAAATACTCCAAGCCAAGGGAAAAAGAAAAAGAAAAGAAGCAAAAACCACTAAGCGCTTAGTAAAAATATGATTCCCTTCCATAAAATAAACGGCAGTCATTTGATTGATAAAAACTATCGGTAACATGGAGAAAAAAAGCCAGCCAACGTTCGGGCGTTCCAATTTTCTATAATGAACGACGCCGAAAACGGCCAAAAACCAAATAAGAGGCGTCAAAACAAAAGCCCAAGGCAAAATCCGCAGAATTGCGGAACGGGAAAGGCCTTCTTCGGTTATGGCATAGAGCCAATTATCCTGTTCATATTGGTAAACCCGGGGGAAAATCGCCTGAGAGAATAGCAAACGAACGGGAAAATTTTTTAAAACGCCGCTTATTTCCATTTTTGAAGGAAATGGATATTTGAACCAAGAAAGTTGGTCGGCGGTTTCTAAAAGCGGGATAAAAAACAAAAGGAGAATAAAACAAAAAATAAGCAAAGGGATATAAATCCTTTTTCCGACTCCCAAACCGATATTTCTAAAAATAATCGCCAATAAAAGAACTTCCAAAAATAAAACCAAATAAAGAGCGTAATTTAAATACAAAAAAGGAATAAAAAACAAAATAATCAAAAATAATTCCCTTCCCTTACCCCATTGCGGCCTTTTGTAAGGTAAGGGCGAACCGACGAGATATTTAAGCAGGAAAATCAAAGCAAAAAGGAAAGGTAAGAATGCGAAGGTTAAAGGAACAGTAATACTGCCGTAGGCCTGAAAAGGATAAAATAAAAAAGAACAAAAAACCAGCAAAAGCAAAAATTCTTTTTTGCGGCAAAAAAAGCTTCCTATTTTCAAAAGTAAAAAGGGCAAAAAAATCGAAAATAGTAAAACGCCCAAAAGCAAATCTGTCCAAAAAACGTCCAAACCGGTCAGCCAAGACAAAGCGATGGTCAGTCCCCACATATTGGCATATGACGTCTTATTGCCGACGACGAAAACCTCGGGTATTTTCAAGGGTCCGATCTGGCGATAAGAAATCTCTTCGCCAAAAGCCGCCGGCGTATAAATCTTTCCTTCCATCAGCCATTTCTCGGCGCCGAGATGCCGCCATTTATCCCCGCCAAAACCCATTTGATAAGGAATTAGTAAATAAGCATGGAATAAAAGCGAAACTAAAATAACAATTAACAAGTATTTTTTAAAATTGATTCCGGTAAAAATCAGTAAGCCCAAAATTGAAATTATCGCTAGCCAACAATAAAAATAAAGCGGATGAATGATTTCCCATGGACTGCGGATATATTCCCCCGTCCGGCTATAAAACAGTAAAAAAAGCGCAAAACAACAAACCGCCACCAATAAAACATAAATCCGCTTGGATATTTTAAAAAACGGCTTGTCTTTATCTTGAATTGGAAACTTCTGTTCCCCTTCTTCGGATTTAATCTTTTTAGCCCAAAAAGAAATAAACAAATTCAAAAATAAAAGCAAACCGAATAAATAAAACGGTTTGATTTTATACAAAACGATTGGCACGGCCATGCCAAAAGCGATTAAAAATATCAAAAGAAAAACACCGAAAACAAACTGTAATTCTTTTTCAAACCCAAATCGCGCCAAAATTTTCCCCAGCCATAAAGAATTAAATAACAAATAAACAAGAAAAAAAAGAAAATTTAAAAAATAAAACCATCCGCCAAAAGCAGCTCGTCCGCCGGCGGAAAAATTCAAATACCAAAAAATAACGGCCGCAACGCCGATGAAAGTAAAAACAAAATAATTATTCTGTTTGACCACTCGCATCAACCGCTTGAACATAGATTTTTTCCAATCGACGGACAATGTCCGGCCAATAATATTTTTCTTTAACGATTCTTAAACCGTTAATGCCGAACTCTTTTAATTTTGTCGGATTTTGAAAAAGATCGTTGATTTTTTCACTTAAATCTTCAATGTCTCCAATTTTTACCAATAGGCCATTATTCTCAACCAGTGTCCTTGGACCGGGCAAATCGGAAACGACAATCGGCTTAGCGCAAGCCATCGCTTCCAAACAAACCAGTCCGAACGCTTCGGAGCGGCCGAAAGAGGGAAAAACGAAAACATCGGCCAAATTGTAATAATCGGGCAACTCTTCGTCGTTTATTCGGCCGGCAAAAATCACTTTCTCCCCCACTCCTAATTTCTTAGCCAGCAGCTCGTATTTCGGCCGCAAATCGCCGTCGCCGACAATTAAAAATTTCAATTCGGGAATCTTAAATGTCAAAACTCCGGCCGTCTTGATTAAAAAATTTATCCCTTTAAAATAATGCGCCGAATCCAATCCTCCAGCCGATAAAACAATCCTGTCTCCTTGTTTCAATCCATATTTAGCCATCAGTTTTCGCGATTTGTCTTGAGGGGCGAAAACCTCTTGATTAACGCCGAAGGGAACAATCTCGAATTTCTCTTTATTTCTCAACCAATATTTTTTAATGTCCGAATGCTCCAAATAATCCTGGGAAGAAACCAAAATTTTGTCCGCTAATCGAAACATCAAGGGCGCGAATAAAAAAAAGTTCAATTTAAAAATCAAACCTCTGATTCCCGGCGCTACTAAATCCATATGGTATTGAACGATCAATTTCGGCTTTTTCCTGAATAAACGCCATAAAAGAAAAATTTCGCTTCCGCCTAAAAACGGCCAATGCAAATGAATAACGTCAAAATTCTTCAAATCTTTAATTATGCCGGGAATAAAACTAGCATTACCGTATTTAAAAAGTGGACTGAGATATTTTATTTGAAATTTACGGTTTACAATTTGGGATCTACAATTTTGAGGAGTGTAAACAAAAACTTGATGACCTAACTCGGCCAATTCCTCGACTTCTGATAAACAGACATTCCCCTGCCCTCCTTTATAAGGAGGAAAATTACAAATAAGATGGGCTACTTTCATAATAATAAAATTTACGATTTACGAATATCTGTTAATAATTATTCTACCACCAGCTTGACAAAAAAGCAATTTTGTGATAGAATATAAACAGTAAATCAAGTCACAATTCATTACAATTAAAAAAATCGGAGGAAAAATGTTAAAAAGGTGGCTCTGCTTTTATTCATTCTTTTTGGTAGTCTTCATACCAACCGCGGCGATGAACCAAGAAAGTCGGACTTATTTATGTCCAACATTAACGATCAGCCAAATCCATAATTTGGTGGTTACTCTTGATTCCTCTTTACAGATCACGGGGTCGCATAGCGACGGACTTGACGAATGGTTCTATGCCTATTCAGATACAAGTTCGATTCGCTACTTTGTTTGCCCCATCTACCTGACCTCAAACGATAGTGGCAATGTTTCCTGGAGGCCATCACGGCAAGCCCTCTACGAGAAAATCTCCCGGATGGACTATGCGAAATCTCTAACAGAAGTTGGCTACGTAAAACATGCCGGAAAATTTTGCTACATCCTTCTGCTTCGAGAGGAGTAACAAATTTCATCGTCCAACACCGCTTTTAAGCGGTGTTTTTTTATCTATTAAAACTGACGGGGGAAAAATTAACAAGGAAAATTAACAGGGTCGGACCCTGTCAAAACTGTCAAAAATAAAAGTTTGGGAACTTAGTTCCCAAACTTTTTGTTCCCAAATTTTATTCTAAACTTTTGATTACGATATTGTTCTTTTTAAATGTCATGCTAATATAAAGAGAATAAATTACCTTAACTTAAATATTATGTCTAAGTGCGTTTTTTGTAAAATTATCAAAAGTGAAATACCGAGTTTTAAAATTTGGGAAGATAAAGATTTTTTGGCGATTCTTGATATCTTCCCCAACACCAAAGGCATGACCTTGGTGATGTCCAAGCGACACTATGATTCTTACGCTTTTGAAATGCCCGATAATATTTACCAAAAATTCCTTTTAGCCGGTAAAAAAGTGGCTAAATTGCTGGACAAAAAACTCAAAACAAAAAGAACCGCTTTAGTAATGGAGGGTATGGGTGTCAATCACGCTCATTTGAAACTTTATCCCCTACACGGCTTAAATAAAAAATTTTCCGACATGGAGTCGAATAAAAAAATATTTTTTGAAAAATACGCCGGCTACCTGACTACCCAGCTCGGCCCCCAAGCGAATTTCGACAAATTGAAAAAACTGGCAGAGAAAATCAGAGAATAAAAAAGTTTGGTGGCCGAGCCACCAAACTTTTTATGAATACAAGTATGAATTAGATACAGGTGCGACCTGTAATACAGGTCGCACCTGTATCTGGTCCTGTA
>CAZOLB010000008.1:21270-29675 GCA_964580825.1 uncultured Gammaproteobacteria bacterium | reverse complement strand
AACAGAAATTTTGACTCGGTCGTGTCGCTGACAATTTCAAGTTTTTCTTTGGCGGTAAATTCTTTTATGAAAATTTTTGATTTCAAAATAAAAATTGACTTTTCCTGATTAGTGCCCCCGAGAGGAGTCGAACCTCTTTCTAGGGCTTAGGAGTCCCTTGTTCTATCCGTTGAACTACGAGGGCTTAATTTAATTTCGCCGGTTTATCTCAATCTTCATTAAAGTCATAAAAGGCGGAATTGAGGGCGCCTGGTTTATCTCTCGCGGGTTTAAACGCGGAGAAAAATTACCATAATCGAAGTCGGGAAGCGGCCATTTTATTCTATCACTATCTTTTCGGTTAATTTGATTAAAAAATTTTCTTTCGAATCGACAATCGCCAAAACAACGATAAAAATAATAATAGCCAAACTAATAATAACCAGTTTTTTTAAATCCTTATTTAAAGGGGTATTTTTAATGTCGTTTTTTTCATCCATATTTTTTTATTAAAGTTGGTTAAATTGGAAATTACTAATTTCATTTTTTAAATTTTTCTTATTTCTATTATTTTAAACCTATAAATATTATTGTCAATTTTAAGTAAATTTGTTAAAATATGTCAGGATTATAATTTTAATTATAAACGATTAATTTTTTATGATGATTGGTAAAGATTCAAAATTTAAGACGGAAGGAGCCGAAACAATAATCGGTTCGGGGGTAAAAGTAGAAGGAACTTTCGTTGCCGTCGGAAACGTTGTTCTTAAAGGAGAACTTATTGGTTCGTTAGAAACCAAGAGTAATCTTGATTTAGAAGAGGGCGGTAAAATCGAAGCCGATATAAAAGCGAAAAACGCTCTAATAGCTGGCGAAGTGAAAGGAAATTTGGAAGTGGCGGAAAAAATCGAATTGGCTTCAAGCGCGAAAGTGTTGGGAGATCTCGATTGCCGAGTTCTCGCTATAGAGGAAGGTGCGGTGCTCAGCGGCCGATGCAGCGTCGGCGGCCAATCGCCGGCAGGAAACGCGAGAAAAGGAGAAAAAACGGAAACGGAAGAAGAATAAATATTGAAAAGGCAAAACGCGCGAGAATTTAAATTTTATTTTTAAAAAACTAAATAATCAGCCCCTTGATAGCCGATAATAGAAGCAGAGTCGGAATCTATCTATCATATTTTCGCTGAAAGCAATTATTTTGTGGTTGAAATAATTTAGACTTAAAAATAAAATAGAGATTCGAGTTTTGCAGATAAAGAAGAGAAAATTATTATGTATTTTTATATTTACGATTCTTTCTTAGTCGGGAAAAAATATTTTAAAATCGTTTCCAAAATCGAGACAAGGTTGTCGAGTCTGGATATTGCCGGCAAAAAAATTCAATTTTCCATTTTGAAGAGTATTGACGAAATTGTAAAGGATATTCTTGAAAAAGAATCTCCGACTGTTGTGGTCATCGGCAGCGACCGGACTTTTTGCCAAACAGCCATTTCAATGGCCGGCCGCGAGGCGACTTTAGGATTTATTCCGACGGAAATCAATTCGTCAATAGCGAATATTTTAGGTTTGCCAGTGGATGAATATGCCTGCGATATTATTTCCGCCAGACGGATTGAGAAATTCAGCTTCGGGAAAATTAACGGCCACCATTTTTTTTCGTCTTTGGAATTTGAAGCTAATAAGGTTAATTTGTCGGCCGATTCCAAATATCAAATTGTTCCTAAAAAAGTAAAAAAAATCAAGGTCATCAACTTGGATTTATTGTATTTTGGTAATTCATCAAAAGGACTGTTATCTCATAAAATTGCCGGCAATCCAAAAGACGAATATTTAGAGGTCTTACTTGGCACTCCGGGGTGGAAACATTGGTTTTTAGAAAAAAAAGAAAAACTTGACAGTTTGTTTTTCGTCAAAAAATTAGAGATTACTCCTAAAAATCCCAAAGATGAAGTTTCAATTAAAATTGACAAAGATGCGATAATAAAAGCTCCGGCCTTAGTGGAATTGTCTAAAGAGAATCTGAAAGTCATCGTCGGCAAAGATAGGATTATTTAGATTTAAGATATTAAAAGAAAAAACGCTTTATCTTTTATAAAAATGGATTTAGGCAAGTTTATTGACTATACAAACGTTAATCCGACGGCCTCGGCGGAAGATATTAGGAAACTTTGTCAAGGGGCGGAAAAATATGGTTTTTATGCCGTCTGTTTGACTCCGAGTCGAGTTAAACTTAGCAAGAAATTTTTATCCGGAACGCCGATTAGAATAGTTGCGGTGATTGGTTTTCCCCATGGAACCCAGACGACGCCAATAAAGGTTTTGGAAGCCAAAGAGGCGATTAAAAATGGAGCTGATGAAATTGATTTAGTGATTAATTTTGGATTTCTAAAAGACAAAAATTATCAATATGTTTTTAATGATATAAAATCAGTGGTAAAAGCGGCGCAGAGGAAAACAGTTAAAGTCATTTTAGAAGTCGGATTTTTGACAAAACGAGAAATAAAAAGGGCCTGTTTTCTTGCGAAAAAAGCCGGCGCCGATTTTTTAAAAACGAGCACTGGTTTCGGCCCAAGAGGAGTAAACCCGGAGGACATTAAGTTTATTCGCCGGATAATCGGGAGAAAAATGGGAATTAAGGCGGCGGGAGGAATTAAAACATATCAAAAAGCTTTAGCCATGGTTAAGGCCGGAGCCGACCGGCTTGGAGTAAGTCGAGGCGTAGAAATTATCAGGGGACAAAAACGTTATTTTAAATAGTAAATTATTTTTTTTAAGATTATTAACGCCTGTTTTAATTTTTCATTATTATGATAATCACTTGGTATGGCCAATCTTGTTTCAAATTGCAGGACGACCAACAAATTATTCTGTTAGATCCTTACAGCCCGCGGCGAAATGGGTTAAGAGGGCCTAATCTAAAAGCCACGGTGGTTGTTCTAACCGACCCGGCCGACGAGAAGACAGCCGCGTCGCTTCAAAATGCCGAAAAAAATAAAGCCGATTCAAAGGATAATTTTTTCTTAATCAGTGGGGCCGGTGAATATGAGATAGGCAATATTTTTATTTACGGCTTTGATTTTATCAGAAAAGAAAAACGGAAAATAATTTATCGGCTTGAAATGGAAGGACTAAATCTCGGGTTTTTAGGAGAAATCGATTCGTTGCTTAGCGATTCGGAAATGGAGGAATTGGGAAATGTCGATGTCTTGTTTATTCCGGTCGGCGGAAAAAACTCAGGCAGCCGATCGGCGGACATCATTGACTCAAAAAAGGCCATAGAAATAATCGATTCTCTTGAACCGAGATTGGTTATTCCTTCTTGTTTTAAAATTCCCGGAGCTAAGACGGATTTGACGCCTTTAAACCAGTTTTTACAGCAAGCCGGAATTAAGAATGTGGAAAAATTCAATAAACTATCGCTGCATAAAAAGAATTTGCTGAGTGAACAGACAAAAATCATTGTTCTTGAGCCGGGAGGATAATCAATTCTTGACGAACGGTTATTTAGTTATTACTTAACGAGAATATGTCCAAAAAAGAAAAAACGATCCGGTTATTAGTTCTCTTAGTTATGGTTTTTGTTTTTATTGCTTGGCTGGTCAATTTAAAACATGTTTGGAAAAAAGAAGAACAAAAAAATAATCCTTCTCCTGTTCAAGATTCGCTGGGAGAGCTTAAAACCTCATTTAAGGAATTGAGAGAAAAAATAGACGCTCTAAAAGAGAATTTTTTTTCATCCCAATCGGCTAATGGGACAGAGGAGATCAACCAGCAAAATGAATCACCCGAATTTTTAAACGAAGAAGAAATAAATCGGTTAAAAGAAAAGGTTTTAAAAACCGTTACGGATAATTAATAAATAGAATGAAAAAATTATTACATTTTAAAATAAAATACAATAAATCATGAAAAAAAGAGCGCAAAATAAGGAGCCCCAATCAGGACCATCGCCTGAAATTATCAAAGAAAAAATTGAACCGGTCGAGCTCGAGCAAGAGGTTAAATTTTCTTATTTGGACTACGCCATGAGTGTCATCGTTTCTCGGGCTCTTCCCGACATCAGGGACGGCTTTAAGCCGGTGCATCGCCGCATTCTTTTCGCTATGGACGAAATGGGATTAAAACATACGGCGAAATATAGAAAATCGGCGACGGTGGTCGGAGAAGTAATTGGAAAATTTCATCCTCATGGAGACGCGGCGGTTTACGACGCGATGGTGAGAATGGCTCAGGATTTTTCTTTGCGTTATCCCCTGGTTGACGGCCAAGGGAATTTCGGGAGTATTGATGGAGACCCGGCGGCGGCTTACAGATATACGGAAGCCCGTTTAACGCCGTTGGCCGAAGAAATACTCACTGATATAGATCAGGGAACGGTTGAGTTTAGTCCTAATTATGACGGGACTTCAAATGAACCGACTGTTTTGCCCGCTAAATTGCCTAATTTACTGCTCAATGGTTCAATGGGTATCGCGGTGGGCATGGCGACAAATATTCCGCCACATAATTTATCCGAAGTTTGCGACGCTATTTCTTATTTAGTCGATCATCCGGGGGCGGAAATTGACGATATTTTCAATTTTATCAAAGGGCCGGATTTTCCGACTGGCGGGCTTATTTTTGACATTGAACAAATAAAATCCGTTTATGCCATTGGCAAAGGTCCGATTGTCATGAGGGCGGCGGCCGAAATTGTTGAAAAAACTCAAGGTCAATTCCAAATTATCGTCAGCGAACTGCCTTACGCCTTGAATAAATCTTTGCTTTTAAACAGAGTGGCGGAATTAATCAAAGACAAGAGACTGGAGGGGATTAGAGACATTCGCGACGAGTCCGACAAACAAGGAGTCAGGGTTATTTTTGATTTGAAAAAAGGAGATTATCCGCGGAAGGTCTTAAATCGACTTTTTAAACTAACCGACCTCCAACAGGTTTTTCACGTTAATATGGTTTCTCTTTTAAACGGGATCCAGCCGAAACTTTTCAATTTGAAAAGCATTTTGGCCGAGTATATCAAGCATCGCCAAGAAGTGGTTTATAAAAGAACGAGTTATAATCTTGAAAAAACAAAACAAAGAATACATATTCTTCAGGGCTTGGATATCGCCATCGACCATATTGACGCCATTATTAAAATAATCAGACAGTCGTCCGACCGGGAAAAGGCCAAAATAAATTTAATGAAAAAATACCGATTAAGCGAAGTGCAAGCTCAAGCCATTTTAGAGACCCGCCTTCATCAATTGGCTAATTTGGAGCGGCAAAAAATTAAAGAAGAACTGAAAGAAAAATTAAAAATCGCCAAGGAGTTAAAAGAAATTTTAACGCAGCCTAAAATGATTTTAAAAATAATTAAACAGGAAATGGCTGAATTAAAAGAGAAATACGGGGATGAACGTCGGACTAAAGTGGTCAGCCAAGGTTTAGAAAAATTCAAAGAAGAGGATTTAATTCCTGACGAACCGGCAATAGTTATCCTTACTCAAGACGGTTATATCAAAAGAATGCCTCCTGAGAGTTTTAAGGTTCAAGCTCGGGGCGGAAAAGGGGTGGCGGGATTGGAAGTAAAAGAGGAAGATAAGGTCGAGCACCTAATCGCTACGACCACCCACGCCGATATTTTATTTTTTACCACTCGAGGCCGAGTTTTTCAGATTAAGGCCTATGATGTTCCTCAAGCCGGACGAACGGCTAAAGGGCAATCCTTGGCTAATTTTTTGGAAATAGAACAAAAAGAAAGAATCTCCGCCGTCTTGCCTATTTCAGATTTGGCAAATTATAAGTATTTTATCATGGTGACGAGAGGCGGGGTGATTAAAAAGGTACCTCTTGACGCTTTTAAAAGTGTCAGACGCTCGGGATTAATCGCTTTAAAATTAAAAGGTGAAGACACTTTAGAGTGGGTCAGGGCAATCGAAGGTAATAACGAGATAGCTTTGGTTTCCAGTCTTGGTCAAGCTATCAGGTTTGAGGAAAAAAGGCTTAGGCCAATGGGCCGAGCCGCCTCCGGCGTCAGGGGAATGAAATTAAAATCGGGCGATTATATTGTCGGTATGGAAGTCGTTTCTACTTCGCGCCAACTGCGAAAAGAACAGAAGTTATTAGTTATTACCGAGAACGGTTTTGGCAAGATGACGCCTTTACAAAGTTATCGCCTTCAGGGACGGGCTGGAACCGGCATTAAAACGGCTAAGATTACCGATAAAACCGGGAAAATTGTTGGCGGAAAGATAATTACTCAAAATAAAGGAGAATTATTATTGGTTTCAGAGTTTGGACAAGTTATTCGTCTTCCTTTGCAAAGCGTTCCTCAAATGAGCCGTTCGACTCAAGGAGTGAGATTAATGAGATTTAAAGAAATAAAAGATAAGGTTAGTTCATTCACGTTAGTATCATAATTTTAATGGCCTTAAGCGAGCCGCGAGAATTTTTTCATAAAGATTTAGTTTAATAAAAAAGCATGTCTTTAATTGAAGATTTAATCAGCGATGGTTATTTAAAGACGCCAAAAGTTATTCAGGCCTTTAAAAAGATTAAACGCGAAGATTTTGTTTTACCCGAGACAAAACACCAGGCCAAGGAGAATTACCCCCTTCCTATCGGTTATAACCAAACCATTTCCCAACCCTTAACTGTCGCTTTTATGATAGAACTTTTAGATGTCCGCGAAGGACAAAAAGTTTTAGATGTCGGGGCGGGCTCGGGGTGGGTGACGGCTCTTCTCAGCGAGATTGTGGGAACCGAAGGCCGAGTTTACGCCATTGAAAGATTAGCCGATTTAAAAGTTTTTGGCGAAAAAAATATTTCCAAGTACGGCTTTATTGAGTCCGGAATAACCAAACTTGTCCTTGGCGATGGTTATAAAGGATTGCCGTCCCAAGCTCCTTTTGATCGAATTCATGTGGCGGCGGCGGTTGAGCAAGTTCCCTTGGAATTAATTCGTCAATTAAACATCAACGGCAAAATGGTTATCCCCGAAGGAAAAAATTTACAAGACATTATTTTAATAAAAAGAGTGAGCAAGTCAGAATATAAAAGAAAACATTTTCCGGGTTTCAGCTTTGTTCCTTTGGTTAAAGATTGAAATTTGGCGAATTTTAAAATATTAAGTCGGGCAAGAATGAAAATATTTTTCAAAAAAAGAAGTATTCAAGTTGCTATTTTAATTATAGTTTATTTTATTATCGCAAATTTTTTCGCCTTTTCCGATTTTAAGAAATTCCATGACAAAGATTTTAAAATTACTTACTTGCCAAGCGACGAATTTTATAATGAGCAGTGGTATTTGGACAAAATTAAAGCCCCTCAGGCCTGGGATTTAGTCAAGGGGGGCAGTGAAGAGGTGGTGGTGGCGGTTTTGGATACGGGAGTGGATATTAGTCATCCCGATTTGAAAAAAAATATTTGGGTGAATAATAATGAAATCCCAAATGATGGAATAGATAATGACAATAATGGTTATGTCGACGATGTTTATGGTTGGGATTTTGTCAGGAATATTCCCAGTCCTAAACCGAAATTTGACGAACCGTACACTGAAAATGGCATTCATCACGGCACTTTGGTGGCGGGCATCATCGCCGCTGTCGGGGATAACATAGAAGGCATCAGCGGCGTTGCTTGGAAAAGTAAAATTATGCCTTTAAGGGCATTGAATAGCCAAGGGACGGGAAATATCGAGCATGTAATCGCCGCGGTGAAATATGCCGTTGATAATGGGGCGAAAATTATTAATTTGAGTTTTGTCGGGACTGATGAAAATTATTTTTTAAAACAAACTCTTGAAGAAGCTTGGTATAAAGGAGTGGTTATTGTGGCCGCGGCCGGCAATGAAACGTCGGGTCAGCCGGTTAATTTAAACAAGGCTCCGAATTATCCAATTTGTCTTGATAAAACTGAAAATAATTTTATTATTGGAGTGGCAGCGACGGACAATACTGATAAAAAAGCGCTTTTTTCCGATTACGGCTCGGATTGCGTTGATATCTCCGCGCCGGGGACTCGGATTTACGGTTCTTTAGTTTATAATCCCGACAATCAAGATTATAGCGAATATTATGGCGGTTATTGGTCTGGAACGTCCATTGCCGCTCCGATTATTTCCGGCACGGCGGCGTTGGTTTTTTCTTTAAATCCCTTGTTCAGTAATAAACAAGTTCAGGATTTTATTTTAAATCAAACTGACGAGATTGATTCTCTTAACCCCGATTTTATCGGCCAATTAGGAAGGGGCAGAGTTAACGTTTATAAGACCGTGGTTCATGCTTATGACCAATTAGGAGGATTGCCGCAAAGTTATTACATTGTCACCGGCGCCGGCGCCGGTGGCGGCCCCCATGTCAGAGTTTTTGACTCGACAGGTCTAGAAATTAGCGGTTTTTTTGCTTACGGCGAGAAATTCACCGGCGGAGTTAATGTTGCGGCCGGCG
>CAZOLB010000008.1:11609-21170 GCA_964580825.1 uncultured Gammaproteobacteria bacterium | reverse complement strand
ATGTTGACGGCGACGGCAAAGACGAAATTATCACTGGCGCCGGAGCCGGCGGCGGTCCTCATGTTCGAGTTTTCGATTTATTTGGCCAACCCAAAGGCGGCTTTTTCGCTTACGGCGAGAAATTCACCGGCGGAGTTAATGTTGCGGCCGGCGATGTTGACGGCGACGGCAAAGACGAAATTATCACTGGCGCCGGAGCCGGCGGCGGCCCCCATATTCGGGTTTTTGACAATCAAGGTAATTTAAAGTTCCATTTTTTCGCTTTTAATAAAAATTTTTTGGGCGGAGTTAATGTTGCGGCCGGCGATGTTGACGGCGACGGCAAAGAAGAGGTTATCGCCGGCGTAGCTTCAAACGCCTTTTCCTATGTCAGGGTATTTAATGCCGAATTACTTCTGTTAAGGCTTCAATTTTTGGCCTATAATAAAGATTTTTATTATGGAGTTAAAGTGGCGGCCGCTGACTTTGATGGCGACAAACAAGTAGAATTTATCACCGGACCGAGTAAAAGCAACGAGCCACAAATGAAAGTTTTTGACTTTTGGGGGAATCAACTTTCCGAATTTTATTCTTATTCCCGTTATTTCCGCGGCGGCGTCAACGTAACCACCATCAGAACAAATGGTTATAATAATTAGCGTAAATGTTTAAATATAATAAAATTGGGCAGTGTAACCCAGTTTTAATCAAGAGGATTGTTTATGTTTTGGGCTAAAATTTCCGGATTAGACAACAAAACATTAGAAAAGGACGGCGAGGAAGTAGCGATTTTTTATCAGGAAAAAGGAATGGAAAAAATTGACCGCCGCAAAAAATTTTTAAAAAAAGATAAATTGAGAGGAAAATCAGAATCGACTCCTTTGGCGGAATGGTTGCCTGAACATAATCAAGGAGAACGCCTGGCCGTAGATATTTATGAAGATGAAAAAAATAATGTTTTAGTCATAGAATCAATGCTTGCCGGCGTTGGGGCTAAAGATATTGATCTCACCGTTGAACCGGACTTGATTGTCATTCACGGAGAAAGAAAAAGGATTAAGGATTCGGAATCGCGGCGATATTATTATCAAGAATGTCCTTGGGGAAAATTTTCCCGAACAATTGTCCTCCCTTGTTCGGTTCAACCCGATCAAGTTAAGGCAAATTTTAAGAATAATATTTTGACAGTTTTCTTGCCAAAGACGAAAGAAAGAGTGGAGGGGCTAAAAGTGGAATAAAAAGATTAGATAAAAGATAAACCCGTCCGGCGTTCTGGCGGGAAATTCATTTTTTTTGTTTGGCTATGTTTAGAAAGCATTTCAATCTTTTAAAAATTGATAAAAATTTAAAATCAAAGCACGGACGCAGGAGTTTTTTTTATTTTTTAATAGCGTTGGTCATTATTGGAAGTTATTTTTTAATTTTTCAAAAAATCTATTCATCGGAGATTTATCCTCGAGTTTATTGTTGCGGCGATTTTAGATTAAGCGGACTTAAGTATAACGAAGCAGAGAACCTTTTAAAAATTTCTATTGAAAAAGCGGAAAAAGACGGATTTGTTTTTAAATCCCGGACTGATTTAGGAGAAAAAGAAGCGATAATTCATTCCAATTTAATTGCTTTAGCCGACCCCGATCTCAGCCGCTCTCTGGTTAATTTCAATATCCCGGCAACCCTGAAGGAGGCGTTTCAAATAGGCCGAGAGAGCGGTTTTTTAAAAAAGATAAGCGAGATGGTTTTATCGTTGGCCAGGGACAGAAAAATAGATTTGGCAATTGACGTTGATAAACAGGAATTGGAGAGAATTTTAAGGGATAATTTCAGTGATTTGGAAAAACCCGCCGAAAGCGCCCGTTTAGCGATTCTTAACAACGAATTGATTTTGATTGATGAAAAGCCAGGTTTTATTTTGGACTACGAAGGGGCAATTAAAGAATTGCAGGACAACTTATCTCTTTTGAAAAATGAGAAAATTGAAATCCAATCTATTCAACAAAATTCTTTAACAGAACCGCAAGATATTTCTTTGATGTTTGAGCAAGCAAAAGAAATTCTTGATGCCGCTCCATATTTTTTAGCTTATCAGGATAAAAAATGGGAGTTAAAGCCAAAGCAGCTCGTCCAGTGGTTTGAAATGATGTCTTCTCTAAATCATTTAAAACAACAATCAATTTCTCAGAAAAAAGTTTCTTTAGGACTTAATCATGAAAAAATTTCCGAATATCTTCAGACTCTCGCCGAGGAGATTAATATTGAGCCGATTCAACGCCGTCTAAATATGGAGAATAGCCGGGTGGTTGAGTTTCAGAGCGGACAACCGGGATTGATACTGGATATTGAGGACAGCGTAAAAAATATAACGCAGGGAATATTGGAAAAGAAAAAAGAGATAAATTTGACGGTTCAAAAAATTGAACCGGAGTCCTTACCGGCCGATGCCGCCAGTTTGGGAATAAAAGAACTAATTGGCGAGGGAAAATCGAATTTTGCCGGCAGTCCTAAAAATCGACGCCATAATATTAAAGTGGGTGCGGAAAAACTGCATGGGACGTTGATTAAGCCGGATGAGGAATTTTCCTTGGTTAAATCATTGGGCGAAGTCAATGAAGCAAACGGATTTCTTCCCGAATTGGTTATAAAAGGAGATCGGACTATTCCCGAATATGGCGGCGGTCTTTGTCAATTGGCGACTACCGCTTTCCGGGCTGCTCTTAACGCTGGTTTGCCGATCACCGAACGCCAGCCTCACTCGTATCGAGTCGTTTATTATGAGCCGGCGGGAATGGATGCGACAATTTATAATCCCCATCCGGACTTGAGATTTGTCAATGACACGGGTTATTATATACTTTGGCAGACGGGAATTTTCGGCGATGACTTGATATTCAAACTTTATGGGACATCGGACGAGAGAAGGGTGGAGACGAGCGCGGTCAAAGTTTTTAATATCACTGAACCCGGTCCGGTCAAGTTCATTGAAACAGACGAATTAACGCCTGGAGAAAAGAAAAAAGTCGAATCGGCTCATCAAGGGGCGGACGCCGAATTTCGGAATATTATCACTTTCCCCAACGGTATTGTTCGAGAAGATGTCTGGAAAAGCCGCTATCAGCCTTGGCCGGAAGTGTGGCTAATCGGAAAAGAGATAGAAGAAAAAAGCGAGGAATCGCCGAAAGAATAACTGTTTTTGAGATTTACGTTTTTACAAAAATTCCAAATAACGAATTCTAAATCCCAAACAATATTAAAATTACAATAACTAAAATTCAAAACAGTTTTAAAAATTGGAATTTAGAATTTTAAAATTGTTTGTTATTTGGCGTTTTAGGTTTAAAATTTTAATTTAAGATGTTATAATGTTTGTATTTGTATTATATGAATATCACCGAGTTGGCGCGCAAACTTAAAATTACTCCCAATGAGCTCAGGCAGGTCTTACCCGACTTGGGATTTCATATTGGCTTAAGAGCTATTCAAATTCCTGATAAACAGGCGGAAAAATTTATGGAGGTTTGGCAGGCAAAAAAGAAAAAAGAAGCGGCAATTCAGGAAATTAAAAAGAAAATTTCCGAAAGAGAAGAGAAAAAACCAACGCTGGAACAAAATAAGGAGGTAGTTATTCCTCCGGTTATCAGGGTTTATAATTTGGCGGAGAAATTGAATCTGCCAATTACCAAAGTGATGAATGAATTAATCAAGAACGGCGTTTTAACGAATGTTAATGAGAATCTGGATTATGAAATAGCCGCCATCATCGCCGAGAACTTGGGTTTTGAGCCTAAAAAAGGAGAAATAGAACAAGAAAGGCCGCTTTCTTCTTTTAAAAAAGATTTAGAACAGGTTTTATCTCAGGAAAGTGGCGGTAAGATGAAATCGCGGCCGCCGGTGGTGGTGGTTATGGGACACGTTGATCACGGTAAAAGCGCGATTTTGTCGGCCATTCGCGAGGTTGAGATGTTGAGCCGGGAAGCGGGAGGAATAACTCAGCACATAGGGGCTTATCAGGTGGAGAAAAACGGCCGTTTGATCACTTTTATCGATACGCCCGGACACGAGGCTTTCCAGTCTATTCGGGCTCAGGGCGGACGAGCGGCCGATATCGCCATTTTAGTTATCGCCAGCGATGACAAGATCCAGTCCCAAACACTCGAATCGATAAAAGTTATCCAGCAAGAGGAATTGCCTTTTATCGTCGCCATTAATAAAATTGATCAGCCAGGGGCGGATGTGGAAAGAATTAAAAAAGAATTGTCCGCCATTAATTTAACGCCCGAGGATTGGGGAGGAAAAGTTATTTGCGTTCCTGTTTCGGCAAAAACCAAAAAAGGTATAAATGATTTATTAGAGGTTTTGAATTTAGTGGCGGAGATGGAAAAAGGGCGTTTGAATTTCAATCCTTTGGGACACCTTGTTGGCACGGTTATAGAAGCGCGGTTGGATGCAGCCGTGGGGCCGGTGGCCACTTTAATAGTTTATAACGGGATATTGAGAAAAGGAGATAATGTGATTATTGGGAGAAGTTATGGGCGGTTGAGGTCTATTAAAGATCAATATGGAAAACAAAGAGAAGAAGCCGAAGCGGGGCTTCCCGTTCAGATTTTTGGCTTAAAGGGTTTGCCCAGTCCGGGAGATATTGTGGAGGTTGTGGCCGACGAAAAAGAGTTTAAAAAGAAAGTTAAACAAATATCCATCGCGGCGGATAGTCGGCAGTTGGGAGTGAATAATAATCCAATGGATGAAGTAAAGAAAAAAGAAATAAAATATCTCAACATTATTTTAAAAGCCGATGTTAAGGGTTCTCTTGAAGCGATTGTTTATTCTTTGGAAAAATTGGATTATTCCGAGATAAAAATTAGAATTATTAAAAAAGGACTGGGAAACCTCAATGAATCGGATGTTGAATTGGCAAAAACCACTCAAGCCTTATTAGTCGGTTTCGGCGTCGAAACGGTTGATATGGCTAAAAAATTAGCCAAAGAATCGAATTTGGAAATAAAAACATATTCTATTATTTATGATTTAGTGGAAGATATTAAAAACGCTTTGAATGAACTATTACCCCAAGAAATTTTTGAACAGGGGCTGGGAAAAATGGAAGTGCTTAAGATTTTTCAAAATAAAAATAAGGAAATAATTCTTGGCGGTCGAGTGGCCGGTGGGAAAATTATCAAAGATTCTTTTGTTAGGATTTGGGATGGCAATAAAAAAAACGGAGAAGAAGCGGATTTGAAAGGTGAAGGAAAAATAATTCAGTTACAAATTAACAAACAGGATGTTAGCGAGGCTAGGGTCGGGAATGAATGCGGAATCAAAATCAGAACCTCGGTCGCCACAGTTGCACCCGGAGACATATTGGAAATATATCAAGAAATAAAAAAAGAAAGAAAAATAAGGAAATAACTTGCTTAATTATAAGAAAATGCTAAAATAAGCGTATGCTAGCTATTAAATTCAGTCGTAAAGGAAAAAAAAATCAGCCGTTTTTTCGGCTTGTCGTTTTGGAAAAATCCAAAGATCCTTGGGGTGATTTTTTGGAAGATTTGGGTTTTTATAATCCTTTGACAAAAAAAGTTTCTCTTAAAGAAGAGAGAATCAAATATTGGCTTTCTCAAGGAGCGCAGCCGAGCGGGAGCGTCCATAATTTATTGGTGAATCAAGGCGTTCTTAAGGGGAAGAAAGTCAAAGTAACCGCCGGTCATTATAAGGCGAAAGGCAAAGGGGAGTCGGAGAGCAAGCCAGAAGCGGCAAAGAAGGAAACTGAGTAATCAGAGTGGGGTGGCGGAGATATAATTGAGTTTTATTTTTTTGCATTTCATTTCGGGGTTTCAACCCCTTTTTATGTTTGCGGTTTTGGATTGGCTCGAGGGCTTTAAAGCGTCATCGACAATTATTACTGACGGTTGAATTTTTTTATTCGAGCGACGTTAATGAGAAAAATAAAAAATCAAAATATGTTATCAGGTATTGACATTATTGAAATTTTTTTATAATGTCTATTCTATATTGTTGTAAATTAAAAGATCCTTTAAAAGGAGGAATAAAAAATGCGCAGAACGTATGTTTGGGATCTTGACGATACGCTTATGGATAATACCCACGACTATGCTAAACCGATTTTGGACGCTTGTTGGTTGATTGTTAAAACTTTAGGATGTCGCGCGCCTCATGTTACGGAAATTATAAATATGGAACACGAAATTGACCGCCGGCGAGTAAAAGAGATTAATCCAAAAACAGGAAATCCTTTTCTTTATTCCATGAAAAGATTCCCCGGCTCGCAGGTTGAAACCTACCGAGAAATTTGTCGAAAGGTCGGAATAAAACCAGAAACGGACGTAGAAAAAAAGTTATATAGTCTTGGCCTAAGGGCTTTTGATAAAAAAAGATATTTAAAAGATATCAAATCAGAGGCTTTGCCGGTTTTAAAATTTTTGGCGGATCAAAAAGACGTTTCATTACTTCTGACCAAGGGAGATAATTGGGTCCAAAAAAAGAAAATTGCCGTTCTTAAAACCGCTGGACTTCTTGATTATTTTTCCCAAGTCCGCATCGTTGACGATAAAACGCCAGACGACTTTGAGTTATTTGCCAAGGGTTATGACGGTAATAATCTTTATAGCGTCGGCAATTCTTATGGTTCGGATATTATTCCCGCTCTTAAAGCCGGTTTTAGAGGTATTTTTATTCCGGTAGATACTTGGGAGACGGCGGGAGAAATGGAACAAATCATTTCCAAAGTTGATAAAAGTCGTTGTTGGGTTTTGAAGAATTTATCCGAGATTAAGGATAAATACAAGGAGATGAAGTAGATGAAAGAAATTACAATGAGCATTATTATTTCTTTCGGCGACGGTGTGCAGTTTTAATGAAATATCGCGGGAAGAAAAAGAGCTTTTGAGACGGGCAAAAAATGTTCGAAATAAGGCGCAAGCCCCTTATTCTCATTATCAATCAGGTGGGCGCGGCCGTTTTAAGCGAATACGGGATTATTCATACGGGTTGCAATGTTGAAAGATGCACTTTTACGCAAACAACGCATGCGGAACAGGCGGCGGTTGACAGTATGGTTAAAGCTTTAGGACCGGTAAAAATCAAGGCTATTGCCTTTGTCGGCGTTCCGGAAAAAGATGAAATTATCTTTTTTCCAATAAATAAAGGATTGCCGATCAAGATGGAAAGCATCCCTGTTCCCTGCGGTCATTGTTTGCAGATAATTTGGGAAAACTGTTTTTCTGACCCCGGAGTGCGGATTATTAGCGCGGCAAATGACGGAAAAATCATCAAAACAACTATTGGCGACGCGTTACCTATGCGTTTCGGACCCCAAAAATTATCATAAGATTTCAAAATTTGGAATACGGCACTTATTAAAAAGCGCCGTATTTTATTTTACGGCTCTATAGATATAGAATCTATAAGAAAATTGAGTTTATTTTATAATTTTTCTACTTTAAATCCCTTGCTATCAATTATTATTTCTGTTATAATGTTGTCTGGTATAACAAATTGTTCCACGAGAAACATTTCTTTTTAATTCTTTTAAAATATGTTCTTATGTCTAAGGTTTTAGAAATTATTAATACAGAAAAACTCTCTTTAGATTTTATCGCCGGTTTAGTTACAAGTCAAGGATATTTTAGTTGGGTGACTCAACATAGAACTCAGCAAAAAGTGCCTGTTTTCCAGATTAGATTGCCTTATGACGAAAAAGATCTACTTTTCGGCTTTAAAAATAGTTTAGGATTAAAAGAACCAATTTATGAATATAGGAGTAAAAATCGTTCTTTTGTCTTACTTTTAATTCGTAAAAGAAAAAGTATTAAAGAGATTATTATTCCTGCTTTTGACCAAAAATTGCGCGGAAAAAAGAAAAAGCAATTTGATCAATGGAAGGAGGCATTTTTTCAAGAGGAAAAGAATTGGCGATATCATTATTTTCAAAAAAATAAAGGCCCTAAAATAATGGAAAATGAAAAATTGTAATAAAACAGATTAAGTCCAATAGATTTATCTACAATTTATTAACAAAGATAATTATCAATATTTATTATCGACATAAAAAAAAATTATGCTTAATTAAGCATAATTTTTGCGTCGTCAAATATTATAGATTTAAAACATCTTGATAAACCTTTAAAGTTTGTTGAGCGCACTTTTGCCAAGAATATTTTTCAACCTGGATTTTACCTTTTGTTTTTAGATCTTGTCTTAAGTTTTCATCACTGACTATTTTAAGAATAGTTTTGGCTATTTCTTGAATGTTTTCAGGGTCGAAATAAAGCGCGGCCGGACCGTAAATTTCGGGCAAAGGATTCGCTTTAGAGCAAACGACAGGCAGATTTTCAGCCATTGCCTCTAATCCGGGAAGCCCGAATCCTTCAGTTAAAGAAGGAAAGACATAAGCTAAACTATTTTTATATTGATTTGTCAATTCTTGAGGGGAAATTCTGCCAGTAAAAATAACCTTATCTTCTAAGCCCGTTTTTTTGACCATTTTTTGCAACCTTTGGTAAAAATAATCGATCTCTCCCACTAAAACCAGATTGAGGTTTGGTTTTTGATTTAAGACGATTTTAAAGGCCTGAATTAATCGCTCTAGGTTTTTATGGGGGAAGGCATTGCCGACATAGAGCAGGTTTTTATTTTCCGGCTTCATAAATGACTTCTATTTTATGGGCGTCTATTTTTTTATAGTATTTTAAAATTTTTTCTTTGCTAAAATTTGAAACGGCGATAATTTTTTTCGCTCTCTTAAGGGCGTTTTTAATCACTAAAAAGTATACGGCTTTTTTAAAGTAAAAAACTGCGGCCGGTAATTTCGAATCTTTCTTGGTTAGATCTCTTTGAATCAAATCATGGATGGTGACGATAAATTTTTTGAAATAAAAGAGCGGCACGTTAAAATGCGCAAAATGGACTAAATCCAGTTTATATTTATGAAGCTTTAAAGGGAAAAGGATTTGTTCTTTAATTGAGTACCATTGGTAGTCGGCCAGGATTTTATGAAATCGCGGATTTTGAATTTGAAACAAATTAAAGTTTTCCCGTCGCAAAAAGATAAAATACTCGTTATCTTGGTCGAGTTTTTGCAGCTGGTCAAGCAAATTTTGCGTGTAAATGCCGATTCCCGTGCCTATCGGCCCGTAGAATCGAGCGTCAATGCCAATGCGCATCTCCCTTAAATTAGAACTGGTAAATTAGCAAGAAAAGTCCCTTTAAGTATATCACAAATTATTTTAATTATCAGTTTGTTTTGTTATTTTAGTTTGAAAATAAAAATTTCTCTTAAAATTCTTTGGTCGGGCCTGGAATAGATGACTGATTGGCGGCGAGTAATTTTAATCTCGGGATTTTTCAGCAGATAAGCGGGTAAAAAGGGTTCTAGACACCAGCCGACTTTTTCCAAGTCCGTTAGAATCGGCAAAAAACGCGTTTCTTTCCCGATTTTATACGCCGGAAAAATGATCACCACTCGTCCGTTTGTTTTTAGAATTTTTTTAAACTCTTTAAAGGCGTCGATATATAAATTGGATATTTTTTTAATTTCTTTATCAACGCCGGCAGGCCCGCCTGCGCCGGCAG
>CAZOLB010000008.1:0-11509 GCA_964580825.1 uncultured Gammaproteobacteria bacterium | reverse complement strand
CTTTCAAATTTTAACGGCCCTAAATAAGGTTCGGTGACGATGGCATCGACGGATCGGGGGGGCAAATTTTTTGAAATATTTCTGACATCGTTTTTAAAAATTTTTATGTTTTGACTTGGTGTATTTTTGTCTTCTTGGCTTTCGACTGACGGGCGTTTTTTTAGTTTTTCCAAAAGCCAGTCCAGATTTTTTTTGGTATTTTGAATCGCCGCCTGGTCGTTGTCCGCGCCAATTATGTTTTTATATCCCATTAATATGGCTTGTTGCAGAATAGTTCCCGCGCCGCAAAATGGGTCTAAAATGACCGCCTCCGGCTTAAAACAGGACGATAAATTAATCATAATTTTCCCCAATTTTGGCGGAATCATTCCTTTTTCAATGGTTCTAAACGGCCGGGCGAAATCGTAGAAACTATATTCCTCGAATTCTTGGCAGGATAAAGTTTTACCGACTAAAAGGCGATTTTTTCCTTTAAATAAAACTATTTCCGCCCCCTGATCCAGGAGTTTATTTTTTTTAATGACCACTGAAGATAAGTCGGGTTTTTTTGAAACAACCCAGCGGCAAGAAATCCCTTTTACTTTAAATTTTCTTTTTATATCCAAAGAGATGTTTTTTATTTGTCTTTCCAGTCCCTTAAAATCCGTTTCTTCAGAGAGTTTATAGACGCTAAAACCAAAATAAATTTTTTTCAGCCCTTTTGGCAAAAGATTAATCGTTTTGTTTAGGGTTAAGTCGGGAAAAACGCGGCCGATTTTAATTGTCCCCCCCAATTTTTTTTGCAAAAGAGCATAATCAAGTCCGGCGTTTTCTTTTGTTTCCATAATTAAAGCCTGGCCATTGAGGCATTTTAACTTGAATTCTCCAGTCGGCAGGACTTTGGCGACCTCTGCCGCCGAAAGTGTTCGATTGCTGCCTAAAATAAAAAAGTGAAGCATGAATCGATTATGGCACAGATGGCGATAAATATCAACTTTACTCTTGTTTTATTTTTTTACTATGTTAAAATATAAAACATCAATAAAATGTTAAATAATCCATTATGTACGAGTTGCTTTATATTGTGCCCTCTCCTTTTACGGAAAAAGATTTGCCAAATATTTCGAAAAAAGTGGAAGAAATTGTCAATTCTTTTGGCGGAAAAATTAAACAAGAAGAAAATTTGGGCAACAGGAAACTGGCCTATCCGATTAAACAGATTTATCGAGGATTTTATGTTTTAGTCGAATTTGAAGTCGATTCTTTGAAGCTGAAAGAATTAAATCTTAAATTAAAACTAACTCCTGAAATCTTAAGATATTTAGTTACTAAAAAAATCCCTGTTGTTTTTAAAAAAAGAAGGCCTTTTAAAGAGGGAGTTGCCGGAACTCTAGACGAGTCACAAAAGGAAAAAGGGGGAGAGATAAAATCTTCTTTAACAGAAGAGGAAAGAGAAGAGAAGCAAGAAGGAAAGCAAGAAGGAAAACAAGAAGAAAAAAGGGGGAAAAGGGCAAGGACACCGAAAGTCGATTTTAAAAAGTTGGGAGAAAAAATCGATAACCTGTTTAAACTATAAATAAAATAATTCAAATTTGCCTGCCGGCGCAGGCAAATGAATTAGTGTTATTAATAAGATTTTTATGAATGTTAATAAAGTCATTATTTTGGGGAATTTGACCAGAGATCCTGAAACAAGAACCACTCCTTCGGGGCAAACAGTCGCCTCTTTCGGCTTGGCTACCAATCGTTTTTGGACGGACAAAGAAAGTGGAGAAAAAAAAAGGCAGACCGAATTTCATAACGTGGTGGCGTGGGGAAGATTGGCGGAAATAGCCCAACAATTTTTAAAAAAGGGCAGTTTAACTTATATTGAAGGACGGTTGCAAACAAGGGAGTGGGAAGATCAACAAGGCAATAAGAAATATCGTACGGAGATTGTCGCCGAAAAGATGCAATTAGGCCCTCGTCCGTTTGGGCAAGTTTCCAATAAGCCGTTTTCCGGCGACGACAAGAATGCGGTCGAGATAAATGAGCCGTCTCTTTCTGAAGAAATCAACGTTGAGGAAATTCCCTTTTAAGCGAATAAAACAATTCAAACGCCCGGCGTTTAGACAAGTTTGTTTTTATAAAAAACGTTTATTGGAAGCCGCGGAAAGGAATTATAATTAAGAATTTATGGAAGAACAAAAACATTGTTATTTTTGCGTCAATAGCCTAAGAGACATCGACTATAAGGATATTGAGACCCTGCGCCGTTTTATTTCCGTTTATGAGAGAATCCTTCCCAGACGCAAAAGAGGAACTTGCGCCAAACACCAAAGAAAATTGTCTCAGGCAATCAAGCGAGCCAGGTTTATGGCATTGCTGCCATTTGTCAAAAAATAATCTTAAGCGGATTTTCATGAAATAAGAAGCGGTTTTAATATTTCGCGTCGATTGTCGACGGTAATTTTTGCCCTTATGGATATTAATGATCTTAAAAAAGTCGGCGTCATAATTCAGTTTGACAACAGTCCTTATCAGGTGGTTTATTCCCAGCACGCCAGGACGGCTCAAAGAAAACCGTTTGTCAGAACAAAACTCAAAAATTTGATTACTGGCCAGATTTTAGAAAAGACGTTTAATGGTTCTGACCGAATACAAGAACCGGACGTAGAAAAATCAAAAGCGAGTTTTCTTTACGCGGAAGGAGATAAATTCTTTTTTATGGACAGCGAGTCTTATGAACAATTCTTCCTAACCAAGAACTCTCTGGGAGGCAGAGAGAAATTCTTAAAGGAAGGGTTGGAAGTAAGAACTCTTATTTTTAATAAGGAACCGGTTAATATAGAATTGCCCACAAAAATAGATTTGAGAGTTGTTGAGTCCCCTCCGAGCATTAAAGGGAATTCGGCCACCACGCCAACTAAAGTCGTTCTTCTTGAAACCGGGGCGGAAATTAGCGCGCCGATATTTATTAAAAAGGACGACGTGATTAGGGTTAATGCGGAAACCGGAGAGTACGTGGAAAGAGTGTAATATAATAATATAGTTAATTTCCGTTTTAATGGTTCAAATTTGAAGAGTTGTAATGATTTACTTATGACGATTGAAGAAATATTTAACAATGCCGTCGATTCAAAGGCCTCTGACATCCATTTGGCGAGCAATACGCCGGTCCTTTACCGGATTGACGGCGTTTTAAAGCCGATGAAAGATTCGCCGTGCCTTAAATACGAATCCATTTTATCTTTGATTGAATCAATTATTAGCAAAGATCAGAGAAACGTCCTTTTTAAAGATAAGTGTTTGGAACTTTCTTATCAAACCAAAAATGACGTTCGTTTAAGGATTAATATTTACTGGGAAAAGGGTGAATTGTCTTTGGCCGCGCGATTGATCTCGCCCAGGATACCGACCATGAAAGAAGTTGATTTGCCTGAGTCGGCCCGCAAATTGGCCGATGCCCGTGACGGATTATTTTTGGTGACCGGACCGACGGGTTGCGGAAAATCGACTACTTTGGCGGCTATTCTTGATTACATTAACGAGAAAAGAGCTTGTCATATAATTACCCTGGAGGATCCCATAGAGTTTGTTTTTAAGCCCAAAAAAAGCCTTATCTCCCAACGGGAATTAGGCAGAGATATGACTTCTTTTCAGTCGGCGCTTAAACATATTGTTAGGCAAAACCCCGACGTTATTCTGGTCAGTGAAATGAGAGACTTGGAAACAATCGGGTTGGCGATTACTTTGGCTGAAACAGGGCATTTGGTTTTAGCCACCCTTCACACGCCTAACGCTCCCCAGACCATTGATCGAATTATAGATATTTTTCCAACCAATCAGCAAAAACAAATCAGATTGCAGATCGCCTTGTCTTTAAAGGCGATTATTTCCCAGCATTTGTTGCCTAAAATAGGCGCTGGTCGAGTAGCGGCGAGGGAAATTCTTGTTAACACGCCAGCCGTGGCTAATTTAATCAGAGATAACAAAGTCGCGCAAATCAGATCGGCTTTGCAGACCGGCCTCCGGGAGGGAATGTGCACTTTAGAGCAAGACCTTAAGCGACTTTACCGTCTCGGGCTTATTACTCTGGAAACAGCGACCAGTCAAGCTAATTATCCGGAAGAAATATTAAAAGAATAAGAGTTTTATTTATTATGTCAGACCCTAAGCCGGCAAATAAGCCCGTTATTTGAGGTTTAGGGTTTATGGTTTTATTCAATTTTTGAAAAAATAATTGAATTGCCCGCCCGCCATAATTTGAATCTCTATAGCTTAATGGACAAAGCACTGGTCTTCTGCCCGCCATGGCCTGAGCCTCTATAGCTTAATGGACAAAGCACTGGTCTTCGGAACCAGTGATGGAGGTTCGATTCCTCCTAGAGGCACTGGCGATGGCAGGCGGGTCGGGACCAGTGATGGAGGTTCGGATTTTGTCAAACAAAATGCATTGAAAATCAATAATCAATAAATTTTTTTATGCCTTTTAAAAGAATATTTGAACAATTATTTAAACGGCCGTCGCCGTTGAAAAAAAATATTTTCACCGGCGCGTCTCAGATAGAATCCGTTAGTAAAGAGGATCTGGAAATTGATGATAGAAAATTAATTGAAATGTTGCGTCATCTTTGCGAAGAACCGATTACTGACGCTAAAAATATGCCGGTTTATCTCTTTAAGGATGTTTGGAAAAGGTTTAAAACAACCGACTTAAGAGTTATTACGGAAAGCGAGGTATATAAAAAGATGTTAGAAAAGGGTTTTGTTTTGGGTTCTGGCGAAGAGAGAATTTATTATGGAGAAAAAGCCGGTCAGTTTTCCGAAACTGAGCGGGCAAATATCCATTTGGGAGTGGATTATATGGTGAAAGAAGGGATAAAAGTGTCGGCGGTGGCTGATGGCGAAGTGATTGAAGTTGAAAACATCGGCAAAGAAAAACAAGAGTTATTTGAAAGCTATGGACAAGGGCTTTATCGAGGAGAAGGCGGTTATGGCAATATGATTCTTCTGGAACATAAATTAGGGAGCGGGAAAGCGTTTTATTCCCTTTATGGCCATTTGGGGTCACCGGAGAATCCTCTAAAAGTAGGAGATAAGATCAAAAAAGGAGAGGTTATTGGCGCGGTGGGCAAATCCTTCAGTCTTGAAAATGGCGGCTGGCCATCGCATTTACATTTTAATATTTTAAAAGAAAAAGACGCGATTGCCGGTTATGGAGCAAAAGAAGAAATCAAAAAAATGATCGATCCTTTGGAGGTTTTTAATCAAAAAAAATAGAGATTATCATCTTCTAAAAATTTGGGCCCGTAGTACAGCGGGAGTACACCGCATTCGCATTGCGGAGACACGAGTTCGATTCTCGTCGGGTCCATTGTATTGATGTATTGAAATAATATTTCTGCGAATAAGGACAAAAATGCTAGAGAGGGTTGTTTGGGCAGTAAAAAGAGAGCGGATTAAAAATATTAACAAATCAATGTTATAAGTTTATAATTTTTTATTATTTGGATTTTTCACAATTTGGAAAAGGAGGGAGTTTTGAAAATCGATGTTATTTGTTTCGACTGGAATGGCACCTTGCTCGACGACCTGCAGATTGTCTTTGAGGGCGTTAAGGCGATTTTTAGTTATTTTGGGAAACCGATGCCGCCTCTTGAAGAATATCGCCGGGAAATGGGGAATGATTATTTGCCTTTTTATCGGAAAAGGGGCATTGACGGGTCTCGAGAATTGCTGAATCGGATTATGGCTGAAAAAATTCTTTCTTTGCCTCAGCCGAGAATTTTCGACGATGCTTTGATGACGATATCTTTTTTCCGGGAAAGAGGCGTAAAAACCGCTTTAGTGAGCTTAAGGCAGGAGAAGGGTTTATTCGCGGATTTGTCTGCAAATAAAATTGAAAATTTTTTTGATTTTGTTCGTGCCGGCGCGCTTAATAAAACCGAAGTTTTAAAGGAGATGCTAAGATTTTTTAAGGCGTCGGCAAGAGGGGTGATAAGCGTCGGCGATATGGCAACGGATATAATAGCAGCTAAAAATGCTGGTGTGATTTCCTGCGGAATAGCCCACGGTTATCATAGCAAAAAAAATCTTGTTGAAGCCAACCCCGATTTTCTTATCGAGCATTTGCGGGAATTAAAAACGATCGCAGTCAACGGGTCTTAATGGCCCGTTTTTATTTTATATCGATTTCTATTTCCGGACTATTAGTCGCTTGGTCATAAAGGTCAATGGTTTGCGCCCAGAGTTTATACCGTCCCTGATTAGTCGTTTTCCAGATAAAATCAATCTGACCGCTGGCTTCAGGGTTAAAAACGGTTCCTAAAAGAGATATTTGGCGGGAGTCTTCGTTTTGGGCAAAGAATTTAACTGTTTTTATTTCCCATAACGGAGTTAAAACGGAAAGGGTTAAAGGAAAATCGGCTAAAAAAAGCGTTTGATTATTTTGAGGATTAAGCCAAGAAAATTCTCTTTTAAAAAATTGAGTGGTGGTAATCCGGATCTCCTGGCTTTTAGTATTATCAATATCGTCAAAGGCCGTGGCTTTGAGTTTATGTTCTCCTATGGACACTCCGGCCAAATTCAGCGAACATTGGTATGGTTTTTCTTCCGCAATGTCTAAGGGGAAATTATCCAAGAAACAAACTATTTTTTTAATTCCCCGCGGGGCCGCGGCTTGCAGGTCTATTTTTAAGATATTTTCATTGATGACCGCTGCGTTCTCCGGACTAAGAATGGACAAATTCGGTTGGTTGGCCGGCACATGCAAATCGTCATATTCAACCGGTGGCATTTCAAAAATACTGCCCTCTTTAAGATCGGCAAAGCATTTTTTATTTTTTGTTTTTTCATCGGGCGGAGTAAGCCAATCTTTTATTCCTTTTTCCCAAGCCGCGTATTGCGGATCGGCTTCCGGATTCTCCGGCGCCGGCCCTAGGGGATTATTTTTATCCACGTAGTAGAGAATGGGGTAATATTTTTTAAATGTTTTTTCAATGATAAAAGCGGAAGGAGTTAAATCAGTGGCCAGTTTGCCCGAAGCTTTGTCTATTTTTAGAGAAATTTCTTCTTGAGGAATTTCGCCGTTAAGGATTGGTTTATTGGTGGTTACCGGTTCCGGGGAATTGAATTTTTTGGGAGGGGTATTGATTAGGCACTGTTTCATAAATTCCTGCCAGATAGGAGCGGCGACGGTCGAGCCGTCAGCTCGATTATCCATGGCTTCGTTGCGGCTATTACCGACCCAAACCCCAGTCGCCAAATCGGGAGTATAACCGATAGTCCAGGCGTCGCGAAAATCGTTAGTGGTTCCGGTTTTGGCGGCTACTGGCCGGTCGGGCAGGGTTAAAAAATTATTCTCTCCGAAAACAAAAGATCTGGACTGATTGTCGGATAAAATATCATTGATTAAACGAGAGATTTGCGGTTCAAAAATTTTTTCCGCTGTTAAGGGCGTTAAATCATTTTCTTCAAGAATATTTCCTTCATTGTCTTGGACTTTTAAAATAGAAACAAGAGGGATTTTTTTGCCTTCGCGGGCAAAAACAGAAAAAGCGGCCACGTGTTCTAATAATTTAATCTCGCCGCCGCCTAAAACTAAGGATAAACCATAGTGACTCGGATCGGATAGGGTGGTATAACCCATTTTTTTGGCCAAATTTAAGACATTACTCAAACCCGCCAGATAAAGTGTCTTGACCCCCGGAATATTAAGAGAACCAGCCAAAGATTGGCGCATGGTTACGGGACCATGACATTTTTCATCGTAGTTTTTAGGAATATAATCTTTGGCGCCGGGTTCGGAACTGACCGGACCAAAAGCGGTTTCAACGTCAAAAAGAATCGTATCCGGAGTATATCCTTTTTCAAAGGCGGCGGCGTAAACAATAGGTTTGAACGACGACCCCGGTTGCCGCGGCCGAGTGGCGATGTTGACTTGGCCGTCAATTGAATCGTCAAAAAAATCTTTTGATCCGACCATGGCCAAAATTTGGCCGCTAGCCACGTCAAGAGAGACTAAAGCGGCGTTAGTCGCCTTGAAGTTTTTTTCATTGTTCGCCGCGTATTTTTCAATTGTTTGTTCGGCAATTTTCTGCTTATTGATATCCAAAGAGGTAATAACTTTAAGTCCTCCCTGTTCAACCAGGCGTTGTCCGTATTTTTCCGTTAATAAGGATTTAACATACATTACGAAATGAGGAGCGACGATATTTTCGCGCCGGGGAGTGATTTTTTTTAAAGTATCGGTATTTTCCGCTTGAAGGGCTATTTCTTGGGTAATGTAATTTTCTTCGGCCATTGTTTTCAAGATATAATTTTTCCGCGCCACTAGTTCTTCGCGATAATCCCCGTAAGGAGAATAATAACTCGGAGCTTTGACGAGGGCGGCTAAAAGCGCGGCTTCGTCAAGCGTCAAGTTTTTGACCGATTTGGAAAAATATATTTGGCTGGCGGCTTCGGCTCCATAAGCGTTTGAACCATAAGGGATTTCATTGAAATACATTTGCAAGATTTCTGGTTTTGAATATTTTTTTTCTATTCGGTAAGCCAAAATCAGTTCTTTTATTTTTCTTTGATAAGTTTTTTGCTGGGTTAAAAAGGCATTTTTGATAAACTGTTGGGTCAAGGTTGAACCGCCCTGGACCTTGCCGCCTTGAATAATATCGACAAGAATAGATCTGATAATCGCCTTTAAATCAAATCCCGGGTGGGTAAAAAATTCTTTATCCTCGGCCACCAAAGTCGCTTGAATCAAATACTGGGGAATATCTTCCAGTTTGACCAAAGTTCTTCTTTGTTCGGCAAAAATTTCATAAAGGACTGTTTGACCGGCGCGGTCGTAAATTTTAGTGCTTTGGGCGACATTCCGTTGCAATAATTTTTCCGGTTGAGGCAAGCTGTAGGTCAGCCAGGCCAAACCAACGCTTATCAAAACGCCCCCTAACAAGATTAACAAAAAAAGAACAAGGGAGAATTTTTTTATCCAGCCTTTTTTGATTTTTTTTCTTCGGTCGGGAACTAAAGCTCTTTTAATAAAAATTGACTTAGTCGTCGGAGGTTTTTTAATTACTCGAGTCCGCCATTGAGAAGATTTTTTTCTTGTTTTTGGAGACATAGGGAAATTATTTTAGCATTTTTAAAGAAAAAAGAAATAGAAAATAAAGTGTCTCCAATTATATTTTTAGTTGGCGGCATTTTGCTTGTTTTTCTTTTTCTTAGTGCTAAAATAAAAAAGCCGTTGTCTACTTGCGAATTTGAAGGCGAGTGATATACTAGGGATAAATAAGGATTTTTGCGGATGTAGATTATTTTGGGTTTAAAAGATAAAGAAACAGGGAAAAATTTGAGAAGTTTTTTAAAGAGGACAAAAATTTAAATTATTATTTTTAGAAATTAAAGTGTCGGGAAATGAAAATTATGGGCAGTAAAAAAACAAGACGTTTTAAATTGACAATTATTTTTCTGATAGGCGTTTTTCTGATCACTTCCGGCTTGGGCTGCAAAGGAACGTCCAAAGATTTGAAAGAAAAAATTAAACCGGTAAATTTGGTTTATTGGCGGACTAAAGACGGCCAGGACGCCTTTTCCGCCATTCTTCAAGGATTTCAAAAATTATATCCTTACATTTCGGTTACCTATAGAGTGATTCGGGAGGAAGAATACGAGCAAGCTCTTCTTGAGGCCTGGGCCGAGGATCGAGGCCCGGATATTTTTTCCATTCCGAACACCTGGCTAGGCAAGTATCAAAGCAAGATTTTACCCCTTAAAATAGGCGAAGAAATATCAATGGCGAAAAGGGTCGTGACCGGCACGGTTAAAAAAGAAGAAAAGATAGTTGAAGAAAAGAAAAAAGTTCCCGATTTAAGGCAATTAAGGGAGACCTTTGTGGAAACCGTGCCCAAAGACGTGGTTTTTAACAACCAGATTTATGGCTTGCCTTTATCTTTGGATATTTTATCCTTGTATTACAATCGCGATTTTTTAAATAGCGCCGGAATCGTCACTCCGCCTCAGACCTGGGAAGAATTTGCCAATGTGGTTAAAAATTTAACTCTTCAAGATCGTTACGGAGAGTTTATCCAATCCGGAGCGGCAATGGGAACGGCGGAAAATATTTCTTATCCGACGGATATTCTTTCTTTACTGATGCTGCAGAACGGGGCTTTAATGGTCGGTGGGAATAATCGGGCTACTTTTAACCAATCGCTGCCCGGAGACTCCGGTTATTTTCCGGCCCAAGAGGCATTAAAATTTTATTTAAGTTTTGCCAATCCGAGTTCGGAAATTTATACTTGGAATCAAGACGTTTCTGGCGATTTAGACGCTTTTGTCGCCGGTCGTTTGGGGTTTATGTTCGGCTATTCGGATTATCTGGCCGTGATCAAGCAACAAGCCCCTAAATTAAATTTTGACATAGCTAAAGCGCCGCAAATTAGCGGTTCTTTGAAAGAAGTCAATTACGCTCGATATCCCATTGAAACGGTTTCTAAAAAAACCAAGTATCCCAATCAGGCCTGGGCTTTGGTTTTATACGCCGCCGAAGCCGCGAACGCCAAAACATTCATTGAACGGACTAAATATCCGACGGCTCATCGGGATTTGATTAGCCAGCAATTGCAGGATTTTGATTTAGCGCCCTTTGTTCAAGGAGTTTTAACCGCTCAAACCTGGTATCGGGGGAAAAATTATTCTTTGGTTGAAGAATCTTTTAAAGAAATGATTAACGATGTTATGACGGGAAAGAAGAAAATAGATGAAGCAATTAACTACGCCACTAATAAAATTAACTTGACTTATTAAGCGGTTTAGATTTTCCGAGATTTAAACAGAAAAAAAGTTTTATTTTGAAATTAGATATTATTTTTAAAAACAATTTATCTATGCGTTATAAAAAAATAATTTTAATTTTCTTAATTTTCGTTTTTGTTTTTGGTTTTGTTCATGCCGATCGGGCGGGAGCTAAGGGGAAGTTAGTGCGGAATATCGGCGCCGGAAGGACTTCAGAATGCGAGCTGGAGGACGATGATTCGGGGGAATATAAGTGCACATGCCAAAGTGCGAATAATGTAAGAAATTGCCGAATCGGACAATTTATTAGCGATCCGATTTGCGCCTGTTGCGGCGATTGCACTTTGGAAAATTTTATTGAACTGGGGGTCAACATTGCGAACATCATTTTGAAGTTTTTAGGCGTCGCCACTTTAATCTTTTTTATCATCGGTGGTTTGACCTGGATAACTTCCGGCGGCTCGGCGGATAAAGTGGCTCTGGGTAAAAAGATGGTTGTCGGTGCTTTAATCGGCATGGTGATAGTTTTAAGCGCTTTTACTTTAGTGCGTTTTTCCATGGAAAAGATTGGACTTAAAGAAGGTTATTTGTCTAAACCTCAGGCGAAGCCGGCAGAACAAAAATAATCATAATTTAATTTTAAATTAATTTTATTATGTTTAAAAATAAAACCATAAGATTTTTTACCGCCTTTGTTTTAGTTTTCCTACTTTTGACTTGTTTTTGGGGGCAAAGTACAAAAGTCAACGCGGCGACG
>CAZOLB010000007.1:7665-33223 GCA_964580825.1 uncultured Gammaproteobacteria bacterium | reverse complement strand
TCGGTTATATCATCGCTTATTCAGATAAACTGAAAAATAATTTAAGAGACTACCAAGACGCCGAACTTTTGGAAACGTTTGGTAATTTCCAAATATACAGACTCAAGAATCCGCGGGATTTGGTTTATCAACCCGAATACAAGCCGGGGCTTTTCATTAATCAGGGCGGGGGAATAGGTTTTCGCGATTTTGCCCAATGGTGGTATAAATTCCCTCCACTTTTAGATTTTCCCATTGCCGAATCAGTGTCCCGAATTGAGAAACTTGACAAAGAGGAAATAGATAATTTTTCTATGATTATTATTTCGGCTAAAAAATTAAACCAAAAACAAAGAAAGATATTGGAAGAATTTGGACACCCCACCATTTGGTTAACTAATCAAAAAAATGTTTCGGAAAGCGTCCTTTTACCCCAATTTGATTTAGATGACTCTCAAGGCTCTATGTCTTTGGCTGCCCTATTGCTTAATGAAAAGAAAAAATATCCTCATTTCGCCTCAAATATAAATATTGATGAATTTGCCGACGAAAAATTGCTTTTTAACGCCAGCGGGCCGACTATTGTCAATCTCGGTTATTTTCCTTATTGGCAAAGCGTAAATAAAAATCAAAAGGTTTATCAAGTTACACCGGGACAAATGTTGGTTTTCACTGACGGAGAAACAATTCTTGAATACCGGAGCGACTGGTTGAAAAAGGTGAGTATTGTCATCTCTTGGCTGACTTTGCTGGGGCTAATCGGGTGGGGGATAAGAAACGAAAAGTTAAAAAATAAAACAGATAAAAGAGGAAATAATACCAAAAATTAAAAATCAAATTTTGCATTTTGATTTTTGAATTTTACATTTATATGTCTGATCCTTTCGGTTTTCAAATGAAAAATGAAGATATGATCGGCAAGAAATTGTCCGGCGATTATCGTTTGAATGAAGGAGATTATTTGCCGGATAATGAATTGTTTATCGGCGGTTTGGTGGTCCCCTCAATAAAGAAGAAACAACTTCGCATTTTATCTGTTTTAATGTTCGGCGTCGTCGTTATCCTTATTGGCCGTATTTTTTGGCTACAGGTTGTTAAGGGAGAAAGGTATAGAAATATAGCCGAAGGCAATAGGATTCGCTTAGCGCCGATTAAAGCCGAAAGAGGGCTTATTTATGATCGAAATTTCCAACCTTTAGTCAAAAATGTCCCTATTTTTTCTTTAGCTCTGATTCCCGGCGATTTGCCGAAAAATTCTCAAGAAAGAAAAGAGATCTTGGGGAAAATATCCGAATTAATCGGTCCGATTTCAACTGCCGCCGATGCCGGCCTCGACCCCGATAAAATCGAAAATGAGTTGGAAAAATTGCCCTACTCTTATCAGCCGACAATTATTAAGGAAAATTTGGATTACCAATCGGCTATGAAATTAATGCTGGAATTAAAGGAAGTGCCCGGTGTCGTTTTGGAAATTGAATCTCAGAGAAAATATTTATCGGAGTTTTCCGGTTTATTCTCGCACGTTTTGGGCTATATGGGTAAAATAAGCCCTGAAGAATTACAAAGTAGGCGGACAGATTATTTATTGACTGATTTTATCGGCAAAACGGGTTTGGAGGCGCAGTATGAAACGTTATTAAAAGGCAAGAATGGGCAGAAAAGAATAGAAGTCAATTCGCTGGGCAAAGAAGAAAGAGTCGTCTCTCAGGAGCCCCCAGAAGGGGGTCAAGATTTAGTTCTTTGTCTTGACGCCGACTTGCAGAAAAAATCAGCCGAAGTTTTAATGAAATATTTAAAAATAAACAATAGCCGGGCGGGGACGGTTATCGCTTTGAATCCGGAAAATGGCGAGTTGTTGTCCATTTTTAGTTATCCCGCCTATGACAATAATATCTTTACTCAAAGCGCTTCAAATAAAGAATCTTTGGCGTTTTTACAAGATCCCGACAGTCCGATGCTTTTCCGCGCTATTTCCGGCGAATATCCTCCAGGTTCGGTTATTAAACTGTTAACCGCTGCCGGGGCTTTGGCCGAAGGGATTATTAATCAACAAACAACAATTTTGTCCCAAGGGGGAATAAAAGTCAATCAGTGGTTTTTTGCCGACTGGAAAGAAGGCGGTCACGGACAGACCAATTTAATTAAGGCCTTGGCTGAGTCGGTAAACACCTTTTTTTATTATCTTGGCGGCGGCTTCGGAGATTTTAAAGGTTTGGGTATAGAAAAAATAAATTATTATTTTCGATTATTCGGTTTAGGCCAAAAAACGGGAATTGATCTGCCCAATGAGAGTAAAGGATTTATCGCGACCCAGGAGTGGAAACAAGGGGCTAAAAATGAACCTTGGTATATCGGAGACACTTATCATATTTCGATTGGACAAGGGGATATTTTAGTTACTCCTTTACAGGTGGCGAATTACACTGCGGCCGTGGCTAATGGGGGATTTCTTTTTAAACCCCATCTGGTCAAAGAATTAAGTAGCTTTAATAGCGGACAAAAAATAGAGATTATCCCGGAGATTATCGGACAAGATTTGATTAAATCCGATTATTTTAGCTTAATTAAACAAGGTTTAAGGGCGGCGGTTACGGAGGGAAGCGCAAGAAGACTGGCCGATTTGTCGGTGGCGGTGGCGGGGAAAACCGGCACTGCTCAAGTGGCGGGAAACGAGAAATCTCACGCTTGGTTTACCGGTTTTGCTCCTTATGAAAATCCTAAAATCGTTTTAACTATTTTAATAGAGAATGGAGGCGAGGGGAGTGTGGCGGCCGTTCCCGCGGCCAAAGAGATTTTTGAGTGGTGGTTTAAATATAAAAATTTGTAAACAAGGCGAAATTTATTTCACAGAGTTGATAAAAGATATTGATTAAATAAAGGCATTTGCTATACTATTCTGGCGTTATTAAAGAGGTAACTCTTAATAATCTAATCAATAATATTGAAATTTATGAGCGGAAAAAGCGTTAAATTGATTATTGGTGTTGTTTTAGTGGTCATTGCTTTGGCGCTCTACGTTTTTACTTCCGTTTCTTATTGGTTGGCGGTCTTAGTGGCGGCGGTCGGTTTAATTTTTGTCGTTTTGGCATTTGCCGAAAAAGGAAAAAATTTGCCTATCGTTGTTCCTGAATCAAAACCTGTCGAAATTAAAGAAGAAACGCCCTTTGAAGCGGGATCAAACAGCGGAGAAACAGAAGAAACAAATCGCGAAGTTTAGTGATTTTTAAAGCAAACATAAATAGCCTGTTCCGGAACAGGCTATTTATGTTTGCTAATAGAAGTTATTTCAGCGAGGATTCGATTATTTTAGGATAACCGTTTAAAAAAGAATTTCCCGCTGTTATTTTTTTGCCTTCCAATTGTAATTGTTTTAAGATCAGAGCGTCTTGGCCGCAAACCACGGCAATCTCTTGGTTCTCGCTGAAAAATATGTTCCCCGGTTTTTTATTGCTATGGGTTTTTAAAATTTCGCCTTGGATAATTTTTAGCGTTTTGTTGTTTAAAACTGTTGACTCGGATTTTATTACAGTAAAGGTTCCCGGCCAGATTTGATAAGCTCTGATCATTCTCTCTATTTCTTGAGATGATTTTGTCCAGTCGATTTTTCCGTCTTGTTTGCCGATTCGTTTGGTAAAGCTGGCTTTTTTATGATTTTGGGCGGCCGGCTCGATTTCTCCGGCTAAAAATTTCGGCAAAATATCAATTAATAAATTGGTTCCCAAAACGGCTAACTTTATGCTTAATTCTGGATAAGTTATTTTTGAGATTTTTAATTCTTGCTGCGCAAGAATTGGTCCATGGTCGATCTTCTCGTCCATTAAGATAATACTGATGCCAGTTGATTCATCCCCGTTTAAAATGGCCGCCTGGATCGGCGTGGCTCCGCGATACTTGGGTAGGAGAGATGGATGAATATTAAGCGAGCCGTAAAGGGGGATTTTTAGAATTTCCGAGGATAAAATTCGTCCATAAGCGGTAACAACGAACAAGTCGGGATTTAATAGTCGTAACTGGTTGGCGATTTCCGGTAGTTTCTCGGGTTGAAAAATAGGAAGGCTGTATTTTAAAGCTATTTGTTTCACCGGCGAGGGAGTCAAGATTTGTTTTCTTCCGGCCGGTTTATCAGGTTCGGTTATTACGGCGCTTGGCTTAAAATCGCTTTTTATCATCATTTCCAAGACGATCGCGGCAAATTCCGGCGTGCCAAAAAAAAGAATTTTATTTTGTTTTTTATTCATAAAACTATTTGCTGATTTTCCATTGGATATCTTTTTCATCTCCCACAAATTCTCGCCATTCGCCGTCGTCGCCGACGACATACCATTTCTTTTTTGTCTGACTCCAAATCATCGGATTACCTTGATAAAACGGCTTTTTAACGATTTCTTTGGGTTTTAAGCGGTCTAATTCCAGCCACTTTTTAAAAACGGTTTCAATGGCATAATCAAGATTGCGGGATTTTGCCCAATCCGCCACTCGGTCAATAGCTAATTTGCCCTTTTTCACTGAACCGGCTAATTCTAAAAGTTGTTTGGCCGGCCGAGTGAAGCGGGAATAAATTATTTTTTTTTGTTTTGCGTTGGACTTGATTTGTTCTAAGGACAGACCCTTACTGTAAAAATAGTGATTAACGATTTGCTGAATTGCCGTTTCTTCAAGATTGTCCCTTTTTTGTTTTTTTGTTTTTTCCATTCGTTTTTTTATTCTAAAATTGTTTTTCATTATAGAGTGTTTTGGAAGAGTTATTCAAGATGGCGCGAAAAAAGAAACCAGCGTTCTTGACATCAGGTTGATTCATGTTTATTATATTTAAATAAGGATACGAATTTTAAAAATATGAAAAAAAGAATCTGCGTTTTGACAAAAACAGCCAAACCCGAAGCAAAAGACATTGCGAAAGAAATCAAAAATTATTTTATCCAAAAAGGGAATTATCAAATTTTTGATAAATTAAGCCAAATAATCTTGAAAAAAGGGTTAAACTGGATTATGGTTCTTGGAGGTGACGGGGCGATGCTTCATGTGGCCAATGAAGTGGCCCCTTATAATATTCCTTTAATTGGCGTCAATCTTGGCCATCGAGGTTATCTTTGCCAAATAAAAAGAGATAGTTTAATTAAGGATTTAGGATCTTTGGACAGCGGGAATTTTTCAATCGGTTCTTATACCAGAATTCGGGCCAGAATAACGCGCCAGGATAAAATAATTAAGGAAATAGACGCCCTTAACGAAATATTTATCGGAGGAATTAATCGTGCCGTTTGGTTGGAACTGAAAATAGACCAGGGTCGCAGTCGAAAAACCGCTAAAATAATCGGCGACGGGATAATTTTTTCCACTCAAATCGGTTCGACCGCCTATAATACTTATGCCGGCGGGCCGCTTTTATTAACCGACGCTTTCAGTGTGGTCGCTTGCAACGCTTGGTTTGAATCGGATTATTTTTTACCCAATACTCGGGCCTTTGTCATTCCGACTAATGCTCGATTTCAGGTTAAATCCTTAAGAGGTGGGCAACACTTGCCCTATGTCATTGCCGACGGCCAGAGGGACTATCGCTTGCAAAAAGGGGACAAGGTTATTGTTACCCGTTCTTTCGGCACAACTAGATTAATTGATTTAACGAAAAATAAAAAACAGTAAAAAAATAATTTTTCTGAGCGGCAAAAATTGGGGAAAACCCAAATTTTTTTTATTCTATTTTTAACATCTCTCCTTCGGGATGCATATTTAAGATTTCTTTCGAGACAATAATAACTCTTTCCCAAAGGTATCCCAGATCTTCAAATGTCTGTTCCGAATAAATAGGCAAACGTTTGCCCTCACTAATGACGTAAATAGCGGGATTCTCAGCTGTTTTAATAAGTGTTCCGTCTTTAAGTTTTATTTGTTCGCCGTCCTCAAACTCGGCCAATTCCTGAGGTGAAACTTTTATAACATGACCATAAGGGTAATTGGTGTTTAATATTTCAGCGTCGACAATCGGATATTTTATATTTCCCTTGACGTAATACACTCCTTTTGAAGCGTTATCTTGAAGCAGTGCCCCGGTAGGATAAGGAGAAGAGATAGGAGAGGATAATTCATAGGAAGATAAATCCGTAATATCAACTGAAATTATTTCTTCCGGTCGAAAACCTATTGCTCGAAAGATTTTTTCGGAAATCGGATGTTTTTTATTATCAATTAACATAAAGATATTGTCCGAAGGGATTTGGACTAAGGAATAATTTGGAAAACTCATTGCCGCGCCGATTTCATAAGTTTCAAGATCTGATTTGTCGACTACCTTTACATCACTAAATTTATAGCTAAACAAAAAGACGGTTCTCGAATGAAAGGGTCTTTTTTTTCCGCCTTGAATCAACCAAACGCCGTTTTCTCCTTCGGCTCTAACCAAGCTTCCGTTAGGAATTTTGTTATTTTCTTCGCTGAACCAATTTTTCCAGATTTCCCAATGCCAGATTTTCCAAAAAAGTCGGTTATCGTAAATGTGTGGGGCATAGTTATAGAGTGCGGCCGTGGCTAAATTTTTCGGCGTGACAATCATTGAGTAATTCGGCGCGTAAGTGCGGTCTTTCCAATTAACTAAGGTTTTAGTTTCAACGCCTGCCCGAAATTCAAATTGCCAAGGATGTTCCAAATAATAGCGGAATCTCCAAGCAGCCCGGTCAATTTGAATCGCGAATCCACGGAAGCGAGATACTGGCTGGCTATAGTCGTAGCAAGTAAAACCGGTTGCCCAATTATAGTCATCCGTCGAAGGATTTAGGTTTGTTAAAAGGCCCTTTTCTCTTTGCAAGAGCACTAAGAGAAAGCGGGGATTAATTTTATATTCTTGGGATGCCCGATAAATTATTTCTGTCCCTGATTTGATTTTACCGTCGGTATCTTCAAATTTTTCTTGGTTTAAGGTGCCACCCATTGCCCGCAGACATTCTTCCATTTGGCTTAAATTCATCGCCTGATAATCGGTTAATTCTTGGTCAGAGATGATGTAATTGGGATCGAAAGAAAGAGAAATATCGGGGTCAAAAAAAATCGTCGCCCTTGTTTTAAAGGGTGAAAAAAGGGCAAGAAATAAGACAAAAGATACCAAAAAAATAGGTATTTTTTGAAAAATATTTTTTAGAGATGCTGGATAAGACAGTAAATATTTTTTCATCTAATAAAAAATGACTGAAGAATCTATTTTATGACGATTTTTTTATCATTTCCCGCTTCCACTTTTAGGGTTTTTAAAGGTGGAATTTCTCCACTGACGATTTTTAAAGATAGCGGATCAAGAATTTGTTTCTGAATAACCCTTTTTAAGGGTCTGGCTCCGTAAAGCTGGTCAAAGCCCAATTCCGCCAGCAGAATTTTCGCCGATTCGGAAATGTTTAATTTTATGCCTTTTTCTTTTAGTCGATGGGTAAGTTGTTTTAATTGAAAATTAACAATTTGCTTTATTTCCGCCCGTCCTAACGATTTAAAAATAATAATCTCGTCAATGCGGTTTAAGAATTCAGGCCTAAATGTTTCTTTGAGGGTTTGATGGATTTTTTCTTCAATAATCTCTTGAGAGGTTTTTTTTTCTTGTTCTGAAACGAAACCGAAATTCGATTTTTGGGCATAATCTTTAATTAGGTCGCTTCCAAGATTGGAGGTCATGATAATGACCGTATTTTTAAAATTGACCATTCGTCCTTTCGCGTCGGTTAAGTGGCCGTTGTCTAGAATTTGAAGCAGGATGTTAAAGACCTCAGGGTGGGCTTTTTCAATTTCATCGAAAAGGATAACGCTGTAAGGACGGCGTCTGATAATTTCCGTGAGTTGCCCTCCTTCTTCATAGCCGATATAGCCGGGCGGCGAGCCGATCATTTTGGAAACGGTATGTTTTTCCATATATTCCGACATATCCAGTTGAACCAAGGCGTTTTCCGTATTGAATAAAAAATCGGCAAGCGTTCTAGCTAATTCTGTTTTTCCAACTCCGGTGGGTCCGAGAAAAATAAAAGAGCCGATAGGGCGATTTTCTTCCGAGATTCCAACTCGGGAACGTCTAATGGCGTTGGCGACAGCGGCCACGGCTTCGTTTTGGTCAATTAGGCGTTTATGTATTTCTTCTTCCATTCGAGTTAATTTTTTTGTTTCTTCTTCCAACATTTTTGAGACGGGAATACCCGTCCAATGCGAAACAATACGAGCGATTTCTTCTTCACCGATTTCTTCTTTAAGAATTCTTTGGTCTTTTTGAATTTTAGTCAATTTTTTTTGTTCGAGATTTATTTTTTTCTCCAGTTCGGGAATTTTGCCGTATTTTATTTCAGCCACCTTTTGCAAATTTGCCTCGCGTTCGGCGATTTCGGATTGCTGTTTCAATTTGTCTATATCCTCTTTCATCTTGTGGATGCCGGCAATGATATCTTTTTCGGTTCTCCAGCGAATTTCCAGATTTTTAATTTTTTCTTTGAGATCAGCTGTTTCTTTTTTAAGTCCCGGCGTCCGTCGATTGCTTTGTTTGTCTTTTTTTAAGACGGTTATTTCTAATTCCAATTGTCGAAGTTTTCTTTTTAACTTATCCAGTTCTTCTGGCCGGCTTTCAATTTCCATTCTCAAAGACGCCGCGGCTTCATCCATTAAATCGATCGCCTTGTCGGGCAAAAATCTGTCGGTAATATAACGCTGGGAAAGTTTTGCCGCGGCGACCAAAGAATCGTCGGTAATTCTGATTCCGTGGTGAACTTCATATTTTTCTTTTATACCTCTTAAAATGGCAATAGTATCTTCAATTGTCGGTTCGCTGACATAAACCTGTTGGAAGCGGCGTTCCAGGGCGGCGTCTTTTTCAATGTATTTTTGATATTCTTTTAAAGTCGTGGCGCCAACGCAGTGAAGTTCGCCCTTTGCCAGGGTCGGCTTAAGGATATTAGAGGCGTCAATTGCCCCTTCGGCCGCTCCGGCACCGACCAAGGTGTGCAATTCGTCAATAAAAAGAATATAATTACCGGAGCGTTTTATTTCTTTTAAAACCGCTTTAAGTCGATTTTCAAACTCGCCCCTGAATTTAGTTCCCGCCACTAATCCCCCTAAATCCAATGAAATTAATTCTTTATTTTTTAACGATTCCGGAACATCGCCGTCAACGATTCGTTGTGATAAACCCTCGACAATAGCCGTTTTACCGACGCCGGCTTCGCCGATTAAAACCGGATTATTTTTCGTCCGACGACTTAAAACTTGAATGATTCGTCGAATTTCATCATCGCGTCCAATAATCGGGTCGATTTCTCCGTTTTTCGCCATTTTAGTCAAATTCATGGTATATTTTTCCAAAATTTGATATTTGCTTTCCGGTTCCGGCTCGGTAATTCTTTCCGGACCCCTGACTTCAGCCAGCACTTTAAGTATTTTGTCATAGTCAATGCCGAATTCTTTAAGAAGATTTTTTATTGGCGAAGGAACTGAGAGTAGGGCTAAAAATAAATGTTCCGTGCTCACATATTCATCTTTAAGCTGTTTGGCTTCTTTGGTTGCTTGAAGGACTGTTTTTTGGAGTAGGGGAGAGATATAGATTTCGGCTAATTGACTTCTTTCTCCTAATCTAATTTGCGGCGAATGCTTGATAAGGTCAAGAGTTTTTGCTTTTAGTTGTTCTATGTCGATTTCCATTTTTTCGAGAATCGCCGAGATTACCCCTTCTTCCTGTTCGATTAACGCCAAAACCAAATGAGGGCCGTCTACTTGTTGTTGGTTGTTTTCCAGGGCGAAATTATGGGCCGATTGAAGCGCTTCCTGAGCTTTAATTGTAAAATTATTCATAAAAAATAAGTTTAGTTAATCTTAGTCTGAAATTCTTATCTTTATTATAATATATATCTGTTAGCAGTCAAGAGATAAGAGTGCTAATTTTTATATTTTAGCGATTTCTCCCCCGCATTTAGGGCATTGGCCGTTTTTATCATAACATTGGACTTTGTAGCCGACTCGCTCAATAACCAGAGTTTGACATCGAGGACAATAGGTGTTTTCGCCTTCGTCGCCGGGTAAATTGCCGGCATAAACGTATTTCAATCCTGATTTTTTGCCAATTTCCACTGCTCGGTAGACTAATTCAGGGGAAGTAGGGGAAATTTCGTTCATTTTATAACAGGGATAAAATCTGGAAATATGCCAGGGGGTCTCGGGCCCCAGTTGTTTGAAAATGAATCGGGCAATTTCTTTGATTTGGTTGTCGCTGTCGGTATAGCCGGGAATCAGCAAGGTGGTTATTTCCAACCAGATACTCGATTTCCTTATTAATTTTAAAGTATTTAAAATCGGTTCCAGTTTCGCTCCGCAAACTTCCTGATATAAACGATTGTTGAAAAACTTCAAATCTACATTGGTGGCGTCCAAATAAGGGACAATAGCCCTTAAGGCCAGAGGAGACAAATAACCGTTGGTCACCCAGATATTTTTAAGATTTTGTTTTTTTGCCAGTTTCATCGTCTTCAACGCGTATTCGATAAATACCGTTGGCTCGGTGTAAGTGTAAGAAATACTTGGTGTTTTGTATTTTAAAGCCAACTCAATAATTTTTTCAGGGGACAGATTTTGGCCGGAAATCATTCTATATTGCTTCGGGCTCTGTGAAATGTCGTAATTTTGGCAATTTTGGCAGGTAAAATTGCAACCGACAGTGGCAATGGATAGAGAATAGGTTCCGGGCAGAAAATGGAATAAAGGTTTTTTCTCAATCGGATCAATATTAACAGCAATCGCTTTACCATAAGTTAAACTAAATAATTTGCCGTTTTGATTTTCTCTAACCCCGCATAAACCTCGCTTCCCGACTGAAATAACGCAAAAATGATTGCAAATCTGGCATTGGACGGTTTTATTTTTTGTTTTTTTATAAAGGATCGCTTCGCGCATATACAGTTATTTTACCGAGAAAAAATCATCTTGTCAAAAGCGCTGCCTTTATTTTTTATGGGGTTTCCGTTATAATAATGGCATGAAAACTCGCGCTTTTATTGCCGTCAATCTGCCGGCGGAAATAAAAAATGAATTAAAAACCCGGATAAACGAAATAAAAAGTGTCTTAAAAAATGACGGGGTAAAATGGGTCAACTCGGAGAATTTTCACCTGACTTTGCATTTTTTAGGCTATTTAAATGAAAAGGAATTAATGGCAGTTCAACGAATTTTAGATAACGAAGTCAAAAATATAAGCGCTTTTTGTCTGGCGGTCAGCGGATTCGGAACTTTTCCCGAAAAAAACCGAGCGCGGGTATTATTCGTCAAATGCCGCCAAGTCAACGGCGATTCCTTGGTAAATCTGCAGCAGTCCATCGGAAAAAGATTGAAAGAAATCGGGATGGAAATCGATACAAGGCCCTGGCAAACGCATATTACTTTTGCCCGCCTCAGGGTTCCTGAAAAAGTGTCTTTAATCGAAGTCGAGGAAATAAAAGAAATAAAATTCAATATCGACTCAATAGATTTAATGAAAAGCGAACTGAGAAAAAGCGGTCCAATTTATACAATAATTAAAAAATTTTTAATATGACTAAGTTTGAATTTGAAAAAAGAAAACCGGAGAAAATTATCGAGCAGACAACGGAAAACGAAGCTCAAAAAATAAAGCGTTTGATTGTCCGACAGAATTTTAAAATAGACGATTGCGTTGAAAAACATTTGGAAAAATCTGTCTTAGACGCGAGGGAAAAAAGCGGTGGGGCCATTGAAAATTCGGATATTTTAAGAACAGCCCTAAAAATGCTTTATCAAGAACAAGGCGCCTTGTCCGAAACCCTGGAAAAAGAGTATATTCGCTTAATTGCCGAAGAAGTGACTAAGATCGTGGCCAATGGTTCGGAATTACATCAAGCGTTAGGAGAGGAAATAGTCAAGTTAAAAAGGGAAGGTATTAATATCGACGGCAAACAAGTAGAAGAAAGAATGAAAGAAATAAACGCTAGTCAAGAAGCAGACAATAACTAAACGGTTGTCTTGCGTTTTTAATTTTTTATTTCTTAATTTTTATTTTGAAAGAATTCATGGTTTCCATTATTATCACTACCTATAAAGAGTCGGAAACTCTATCTAGGGCGATTCAGTCGATTTTAGACCAAATTAAAAAAGATTACGAAATTTTAGTTGTCGGTCCCGACCGAGAAACAGAAAATATTGTTCAGGGGTTTTCAGCGGAATATCCCGAAGTCAAATATCTGAAAGATGCCGGAGAAGGGAAGCCGGCCGCCCTGGTAAAGGCTTTTACTCACGCAAGGGGCGAAATTTTAGTCCTAACCGACGGAGACGTGTTAATTGGCGAAAGAAGCTTAAGCCATCTTTTAGAGTCTTTTAAAGAGCCGCAGATTGGCGCCGTTAGCGGCCGACCAATAAGCGTCAATCCGAGAAACAACCTTTGGGGTTATTGGTCTCATTTTTTGACGTTTGCGGCGCATCAAATGAGAATGAAAAGTAAAAAATTCCCTTGTTCCGGTTATCTTTACGCTTTTCGGAACAATATTATATCGCAACTTTCGAAAAATTTACTCGCCGAAGACGGAGTTATTACCGAAGAAATAAGGAGCAGGGGATATGGCGTTGTTTACGCTTCCAAAGCCGTAGTTTTGGTCAAATACCCCGATAACCTTAACGACTGGTTGAAGCAGAAAATACGTTCAACGGGCGGATATGCGCAAAAATCTGAAATAATCCGCCGAACAAGAACTTTTAAACAGGAATTAAAGAGCGGATTGGTATTATTTTTCACTTATCCCAAAACGATCAAAGAATTTTTTTGGACATTTCTCCTTTATTTGACTAGAATATATCTTTGGCTGGCGATTTTTTGGAACATAAGGATTAAAAATAAAAAATTCAGCGATCTCTGGCAAAGAGTGGAAAGCACCAAACGCTGGCACCAAAATTAAAAAATAAAAAGTCATATAATAAGAATCATATGATTCGTGTACGTTTTGCCCCATCTCCAACGGGATTTCTCCATATTGGCGGTTTGCGCACTTATCTTTATAATTGGTTATTGGCAAAAAAGAGTAAGGGTAAGATAATTTTGCGCATTGAAGACACCGACCGCCGGCGTTTCGTTCAAGGAGCGACTGAAAATTTGATTAAGACGCTAAAAAGTATCGGCTTGCCTTGGGACGAAGGGCCAAAAGAAAACGGAGAAGTGGCTCAAAAGGGAAAATACGGGCCATATCTTCAGTCGCAGCGACGCGGCATTTATCAGAAATGGGCTTGGGAATTGGTTAACCAAGGCAAGGCGTATTGTTGTTTTTGTTCCCCGGAAGAATTGGAAAAAATCAAGCGGGAACAAATTAAAATGAAAAAACCCCCTTGCTATAATCGGACTTGCAGAAATTTAAACGCGAAGGAATCAACCGCTCGGATAAAATCGGGACAATCTTATGTCATCCGCCTGAAAGTTCCGGAACAAGGTAAAATAGAATTTAAGGATTTGATTCGCGGTAAAATAGAATTCGATTTAAAAAACATTGACGATCAGGTTTTATTAAAGTCAGATAATTGGCCGACCTATCATCTAGCCAACGTCGTTGACGATCATTTAATGAAGATTACCCACGTAATTAGGGGAGAAGAGTGGTTGCCTTCGACGCCAAAGCATATTTTGATTTATCAAGCTTTCGGCTGGTCTCCGCCACAATTCGCCCATTTGCCGCTTTTACTCAATCCGGATCATTCTAAATTATCCAAACGCCAAGGAGATGTTTCTGTCGAGGAATATTTGCGCAAAGGATATTTATCTCAATCTTTGTTAAATTATTTGGCTTTGTTAGGATGGAATCCGGGCGATGACAGAGAAATTTTTAGTCTCAAACAATTAATTAAAGATTTTTCTTTGGAAAAAATCCAAAAAGGAGGAGCTGTTTTTAATAAAGAAAAACTTGACTGGCTGAATGGCTATTATTTGCGGCGTCTCTCAGTAACCGATTTGACAAAAAAATGTCTTCCGTATTTAGCGCAAAAAGGACTGATAAAACCGTTAGTTTCGACAAAAAATTCAAAAAATACGTTCAAAATTCGGGCGACAAAAGAAATTGTTGATTTTACGCTGATTAAAAAAATTGTTATTTTGGAACAAGAGCGTCTGAAAAGATTGGATGAAATAGGGGAATTGGCCGAATTCTTTTTCATCGACCAACCGGACTATGATCCATCGATACTTTTATGGAAAAAAACGACAAAAGAACAAACTAAAAATAGTTTAAAAGAAATAAAAAAATTTTTAGACAAAATAAAAAAATCAAATTTTAAAAATAAAGAAATCACGAAAAATTTGGCTTATTTGAGTGAGAAAAGGGGAACGGGCGAGATTTTTTGGCCACTGAGAGTGGCTCTTTCCGGTCGTCAGTTTTCTCCGCCGCCGGCTGAAATCGCCGAAATTTTGGGTAAAGAAAAAACTTTATTCAGAATCGACCAAGCGATAGAAAAAATTAAAAACTAATCGTTTTGTTAATCTATGGCGTTAAAAGGCAAACAATTTTTTATAATTCTTGTGATTTTGTCGCTATTTTTCGTCCGGCCGATTTTAGCCGTGGATATTCCCATTTCATCCGCCGAGATAGACGAAATTCAAGAAAAAATCAACAAACAGCAAGAAAAAATACAGGATTTAGAAGATCAAAAAAAAGTTTATCAGGAAAAAATAGACATTAAAAGGAAAGAGGCGGTAACTCTGCAAAATCAACTGGATATTTTAAAAAATCAGATTGCCCAAAGGGAATTGGAAATAGAACAGCAAGAGGATAAAATCGAAGAAACCAATCTCTTAATTGAGAGTATTCAATTTAAGATCTTGGCAAAAAAACAAGAAATCAAAAATTCAAAAAGCGATTTGGAAAAACTTCTTCAAATTATAAATCTTTACGACCGAAAAAATTTTTTAGAGATTATTTTCCTCAACGATTCAATTTCCGGAGTGTTAAATCATGTGCGCTATTTGAATTCGTTCCAATCGGAAGCAGCTCTTTTTTTGAAAAGGATCACCCTTATCAAGGAAGGATTGGAAACGCAAGAAGAGAATCTAAGATTAAAATTAAAAGATTTAATCGATTTAAAAACGGATTTGCAAAATAAGAAAGCGAAATATGCCGCTGAAAAGCAGTTTGTTCAGACCGTTTTGGACGAAACTCGGGGAGCGGAGTGGAAATTCCAAAGTCTGCTGGCTGAAGCTATTACTGAAAGTCGGGAAATCGAAAATGAAATCGCGACTTTAGAACAAGAAGCCAGAGAAAAAATAGCGGAAGAAAAATTAAAAAAAGCGGAATTAATGGAAGCGGAGGGTATTATTGTTTTTTCCTGGCCAGTGCCGGTAGAAGGCATAACTTGTTCTTTTCATGACCCCGATTATCCTTATCGGAAGTGGCTAGGGGAACATCCCGCTATTGATTTGCGCGCAAAGCAGGGCACTCCTGTCCGGGCCGCCGCTTCGGGTTATATTGCTAAAGCCAAAAATGGGGGAATGGGTTATAGTTATGTGATGATAGTTCATAACGACAGTTTCTCCACCGTCTATGGGCATTTAAGCGTGATTTCTGTTGAAGAAGGCGAATTCGTCAAAAGAAGCGCGATTATCGGATGGAGCGGGGGATTGCCCGGGACCTCCGGAGCCGGTAATTTTTCCACCGGACCGCATTTGCATTTTGAAGTAAGATTGAACGGCATCCCCGTTAATCCCGAGGACTACTTGCTCTAAAAATAAATAGTTGTATACTTAATGCTATATAATTTAAATAAAAATATTAACCATTGTAGCTTATGAAAGGTTTTAAAATTTACGTTAAAACCGGAGGAATAAAGCGCCAATTGCAATGGCTCGGAGCCCTACTCCTGATAATTGCCATTGTGGTTTTTTCCGTCGGAATTTTTAATTATTTCAATTTACCCAAAGAGCCGGCCGATGAGTATATTTATTCCGCGCGCTATCTGAGTGTTAAGGAAATGTATATCGCAGGCGTTATCGGCATATTGGGAGTTATATTTCTTTTGGCTGGCGCTTTTGCCGTCTCTTCGTCATCGACTTCTCAAGAAACAGAGTCCGCTGAAAAGTAGATAAAAAAACAAAAAAATGGCAAAAAATCAAATCTACGAACCTAATGGCTGGTGGTCAAAGGAAATTAGTCCAAGCTTGTCTTTAATAGTTTTGATTATTTCTACTGTTGTCGTTTTTTGCGTTGGCGCCCTTTTTGTTAGGGAATACATCGGCATCTGGACTGAGATAGGACAGCAAAGAGAACATGTTATTTATTTTCCCGAGAAATCCACTTTTCTTGAGAAAACACTTTTACCTTAAAGAAAGAGGAGAAGAAAAACAGGGGAGAAGTGATTTTAGGTTTAAATTTGCTTATTCAAGCGACGCACAATCTCCATTTTACGTCGCTTGATAAGATAAACAAGAGAGTTCTAAAAAAAACGTTAGAACTCTCTTGTTTATCTCTTGCCGATTTTTTTATTAAAAATAAAATATCTTTTCTCCAAAACGCAAATCTATATATTCTATCCTGGTTCTGTCTAATACTTCCCCTTTCGTATTTAATAATTTCCCTTTCATAATAGAAGCTAATCCATCGAGTTGCTTTTCAAATTTTACTTCCGAGCTAATTAATATATACCAACCCTCCGAAGTGATCATTTTTACATTGAAAATACCCCCTTGTTCGTCGATTCTGACCGGATTGACCGTTATATTGTTATTACTTAAAACGTCGCTTTCAATAAAATCAAGGATATTTTTGAATAATTCTATACTTACGGGGTCGTTTAAATTGACTGAAGTCATATCGTAAATCAAGGGTAAAGAATAAGTATTTTGTTCTTGTGTCGTAAAATCTCCAAGATGATCATCCCCTGACGCCTCAAGCGACGGATAGATTTGATGCTCTTTAATCAAAACAAAGTCATTTTCGGTTGATGGCGTGGCGTTTTCGTAAGGCGCGATTTTGTTTGGAGAAACTATAATTTGTCCGCGAGAACTTAAATAATAATTTTCATCGGCGCCTTGAAAAAATAACCGAGCTTTTGGCTCCGATTCCTTGATTTCTATTTCCAGTTTTGCCGGAAAAAATTTTTTATCGACTATTAAGTCGGCGACGCGGGAATCTTTTTTAAGCAAATCCGTCAAAAGTTCGGCGTCGAAAACAAGCAAATTGGAACAAGGAAAGAAATGCAGATATTTTTTATTCATTAAAGAATAAATAAGTCCTTTTATCTCATTTTCGGAAAAAAGAGGCGTTTGATTTCTAAAAACGGTTACTTCCGCGCTTTTAATTCGGAAAATAGAAGTAAAGAATAAAACATAACCGACGATTATCAAAAATAGGATTAAGGAAACGGCAAAAACAAACTTTTTAATTTTGTTTTTCTTTCGATTAAGATAATATTTCCGGCTACTGACTTTTCTTGAAGCCCGTTGCTTTGCCCAATATAAATCAGATATTCTTTTGTTTAGATTCGACGTTTTTTTATATTTATATTGGTAGGTCATATATGTTTTTTATGAGAAGAGTGGCTGACATACCACTTGCTTTTGGATTTATAGAAATAGGAAATCCTCTCTTTTTCTTTAAAGCATCTGACTGCCAATCCGATCAGCCGATCTAATAATCGGGGACAGGCCAATCCCGAGGCCTGCCACAGTTTTGGATACATGCTAATGGAGATGAATCCCGGAACTGATTTCCACTTCTTTTAATCCGCTTTTAACTCCTTTTTCAACCAGTATTTTTCGGTCGTATCTGCCGGCCAAAGAAATCGCTGGCGTCAATTCTTGGCGGTTATGCGCTTTAGTAATTCCGACGCTTGACCCGGAGTTGCAAGGTTTAACAAAACGGCGATTTTATATTTTTTTTATCCAGAGCGCCAATAACTGAACGGGCTGAAACTAGAAAAACTTCGTGCTCAAAAGATTTTCCTCCAAAAACGACGCCCACGGTCAATATTTTCCTTTTCTTTTCCATTTGAAAAATTTTAATAAAAGCTGTTTTATTTTAATAAAAAATTGAGGACGAGTCAATGTCGTCCTCAATACCGTTGGATCTTAAATTCTGAGTTGGAAACCGCATTCTGCAAAAACATAGATCCCTCCTGGTTTTCCCGACAAGATGGTTTTATAAGGACCGACCAATAAATAAACATTCATTTTGTCGGATAAACCGAGAAGGACCTCCATGTAGACGGTCTCCTGTTGATACATTCTCAGTATAAGATCGGGTTGACTAAAATAACGCTTTTCCCAACCGGGCAGTACCGACTTCTGGTCTCCAAAGATCAGAGCCAGTTTCCATCCGGGCGAACTTTCGGAAAGAAATCCCGCGGTCATCGACGGCGGCGACAAATAAAGACTTCCCCCAAAAGTTGGCGGTGGCTGGGAAAAAGCTACCGCCGATAAACCGACGAGCAGACAAAGTATCGCCATCACAACGCAACTAAAAGCGGCTAACTTTTTCACGCGCGCACTCCTCCTTTCATTATGAAATATATACTAACTTTTATTTCAAATATTGTCAAGTTCGCGGCGGTGGATTATTAAGCCTTGCCAATTATTATCCTTTCTGTTATACTTAACTTGTAAAGATTCCCACCCTATAGTCAAAATGGGTTTTATGGGGAGACTTGCGTTCATCTTTGCCTTGTTTACATCTATTAGGTGTATGCGGTCGAAACATGGAAAAAGAAAAAACAAAAAAAATCAAAAAAAATAGAAATATGGAAACAAGCAAACTTTACGTTGGAAATCTTCCTTATGCTATAACCGATGATCAGCTAGCCGAATTATTCAAAAAAGCCGGCGAAGTGACCTCGGCTAAAGTCATTACCGATAAATTTTCCGGGCGAAGCAAAGGATTCGGTTTTGTTGAAATGGCTTCGGGGAAAGAAGCGAAAAAGGCCATTGACGAAATGAATGGCCAAATGATTGAGGGTAGGCCGATCGTGGTTAACGAGGCTCGCCCTATGCAAGAGAGACCTTCTCGCTCTTCTTACTAAAAAAGAAAGACGTAACAAAAGGACCATAGCAATTTTGTCAGTGGTCCTTTTGTTTTTCATTTCTTTATTTTTATTTAATTTCAAAAATTTTATTCCTTGATTTCCTCCCTTTTGCCAATCTAAAGTCATGTTTTTGATTTTTGAAGTAATCTTTTAAAATGTCGATTGTTTCTTGATTGGCGGCTCCACCCCTAGGTTTTTCCTTGACCCATACTTGGAAAGAATCGTCTGATTTTTTTACTATCTCCCGTTTTTTCGCTCCGGGAGTAACTTTTACTTTAATAAGCATATTAGCGATTTTTAATAAAATTTTCAACGGAACGGTCGTAAGTCGCTTCTGTTTCGGCTGAAAAAAAGCAAGCTGGTAATTCTTTGTTTAGGCGATGGTATTTTATACATTCGCAGCACATCCCTTTTCTTGGACAATTTAAATAAGTACAAGGACAATTTTTTAAATTTTTCTCTTTTTGGCAATCCATAATATTAACAGGTTAAATGGAAAAAAGCGACCACTTCCCCACTCTGTTTTTTAATCTGATTGTATTTTTTAACGGCTTCATCCGTCGGGATGGCTAATAAATCGACACCGCAGTTTTTTAAGAAATTCGTTAATTTTTCCGTTAATTTAGCCACGCCATACTTTCCCGTGCCAAAGATAACCGTCTTGGGAATAATGGCTAAAAAACTTTCGACGTCTTTTTGATCAAAAATATGGGGCTGGTGTCGTGGCCAAGGGCGCGCTTCGCCGGACAAATCGACAAAAATATCTTGCTTAAAAATTTTTCCATTGATTTTAATTGATCCGAATTTATATTTTTCAATCATAAATTGACAAACTTAAATCGATATCCTAAAATATACCACGGGGCTTTAGTTTAAATGGGAGAGCGACCGGCCTGTTTTAAATTGGCCAGGGAGATACGGGTTCGAATCCCGTAGGCTCCACCAGCAAAGGTCTTTAAATACGTTTAAAGACCTTTTATTTTGGCAGAAGAGCGCATTTTTTAAAACGCTAACCGTCTCTTTTGTGTTTTTTTCTCGATATTTTTCTGAAGACACTCTTCTAGATTTATATTTAATGAGTTCGCCAAACAAGTGAGAGAAAAAATGACATCGGCGATTTCGTCTCCTATTTCTTTTGTTTGTTCGGTTGATTTTTTCTTTTTGGGGCCGAAGCAATGATTGATTTCTCTGGCCAATTCTCCGAGTTCTTCCACCAGAATGGCAATTATGTCCATGGGTTTCCAGTATAATTTTTCAAACTGCTGTATCCAACCATTAATTTGTTTTTTTGTTTTTGAAATTTTTTCATCGTCATAAAGATTGTTTTAAATATTTTTTATTTTTTAATTCTTTGGGTAAATATTCTTGTTTTTCTTTATAATCGTGGTTCGGGCTGTATTTATATCCTTTTCCATAGCCGATTTCTTTCATTAACTTAGTTGGCGCGTTGCACAAGTGCAAGGGTACGGGCAGATTGCCGTATCTTTTCACGTCTTCAGTCGCTTTTTCATAAGCCACATACAAATCATTGGATTTTTTGCATTTCGCCATATAAACCGCGGCTTGGGCTAAAATTACGTTGCATTCCGGCAAGCCGATAAAATGACAGGCCTGATAAGCCGCCACTGCTTGTTCCAACGCCCGAGAATTGGCTAAACCAATATCTTCGGCGGCGAAACGAATTAATCTTCGGGCGATGTATAACGGGTCTTCGCCGGCTTCAATCATTCTCGCCAGCCAGTAAAGAGAAGCGTCGGCGTCGGAACCGCGCATTGATTTATGTAAGGCAGAAATGATATTATAATGTTCTTCCCCGTCTTTATCATAAAAAAGATGGGACTTTTGAAACGCTTCTTTAATGATTTCCGGAGTAATTGGCGTTTTAAAACTGGAAGAAGAAAAAACCGCGTATTCCAGCGTATTCAAAGCGGCGCGAGCGTCACCATTGCTCAGTTGCGCCAAGATTCTGATGACCTCTTCTCTTATTTTTACTTTTAACCCGCCTAGACCCTTTTCTTTGTCTGCCAGGGCCGTTTTTACGATTTTTATTATTTGGTCTTCAGTCAGTTGTTTTAAAATGAATACCCGACAGCGCGAGAGCAAAGCGCCAACCACTTCAAAACTAGGGTTCTCCGTCGTCGCGCCGATTAAAATCACTGTCCCCTTCTCTACATAAGGCAACAAGGCGTCCTGTTGGGATTTATTCCAGCGATGTATTTCGTCAATAAAAAGAATTGTCTGCTTGTTTTTTTTCTTGTTTTGTTCTGCTATTTTAAGAATTTCCCTCAGGTCTTTTAAGCCGCTGTTAACCGCGCTGATTCTCTTGAAATCGGATTTGGTTTTTTGGGCAATTATAAAAGCTAAAGTGGTTTTACCGCTCCCTGGAGGTCCCCAAAAAATAATAGAGGGGAGACGATCGGCTTCAATCGCTCGCCTTAAAAGGGTGCCTTGGCCGATAATTTCTTCTTGGCCTAAAAATTTCTCCAAACAATTCGGCCTCAATCGATCGGCTAAAGGCGTTTTAGTAATAGAGTTGACCATAGTAGGGTTTTATCTCATATCATAACACATCCTAGATTTTTGCCAATAAAATAAAAATTGCGAAGATCTTTATGAGCGATCTTCGCAATTTTTATTCAACCCGCGGAAAATTTTTTTCATTTCATCCCAGAATTTTAGCACTCCGAATTTTGTTTTGAAAAAAAGTATTTCAATTTTCCCCGGAATCTCGCCCCCTTCCTTTTCAAGAAACCGGCCGCATTTCAGACACCGATAAGTCGTCCAAATTTTCCTTTTTTTAAAGTAAAATTTTTCTTCGCGACCGCCGTCTTCGAACATATTCAGGGTGGAGCAAAAAGGACAAAGATGAATTCCCTCGCCTTCAAAAAATTTATTAAAAGCCGCTTCGGTCGCTCCCCATTCTGACAATACTTTTTTTATCTGTTTCGTCGTTTTACTAATAGTTTTAAGAATCCTCTGACGACATTCCGCATATTCGTTATCATTGCCCATTTTTAATCTACCTCCCTTTAGTTATGAATGTAAAATCATTATAGAAAAAATTTGTAATATGTCAATATCTATTTTTTTTCAGTAGTTTTGATAATTTATCAAAGGGTAGAGTATTTGCGATATCTTGTTTTTTCAACCAGCCTCGACGGGCGGTAGCGACGCCAAATTGCATCATGGCAAGAGACTCTGTCCGGTGGGCGTCAGTGGAAATAACCATTTTAATTCCCTTGTTTCTGGCTAAACGGGCTTGAGGAGCGTTTAAATCAAGACGCGCCCAAAAAGCATTTATTTCAAGGAGTATTTCCTTTTGCTTAGCCGTTTCGAGAATTTCTTCCAAATCGCATTTATAACTTTCTCTTTTATTAATCAATCGGCCGGTCGGATGAGCCAAAATGCAGGTGTAGGGATTTTTAATGGCTCGAATTATTCTTTGAGTCATTTCTTTTCTAGACAGATGAAATCCTGAATGGATGGAAATTATGACTAAATCCAGTTTTTTCAATATCTCGTCCGGCAGATACAACTCTCCATTTCTTTTTATATCCACTTCGACGCCGGAAAAAATCTTGAGTCCTTTTATTTTTTTTCTAACTTGTTTAATGGCCTTAAGATATTCCCCTATCCTTTGATTATTTAAACCGTTGGTGACGGCGATTGGCGAAGCATGGTCGGTAATCGCTATATATTCATAACCTTCTTTTTTAGCCGCGACGGCCATAGCCAAAATTGAATCCGAGCCGTCCGACCAATTGGTATGAAGATGCAAATCGCCTTTAATTTGTCTTAAATTGACTAATTTGGGTAATTTATTTTGCGCTCCCGCCTCTATTTCACCTTCGTCTTCCCGGATTTCCGGAGGGATCCACGGCAAACCGATTGCTTTAAATACTTCTTTTTCTTTTTCTCCTCCGATTCTGACAAGACCCTTGGTCTTATACACTCCGTATTCGTTGATTCTCAGTCCTCTTTCCATGCCCAAGCGCCGAATGTGGATATTATGGGACTTAGAACCGGTAAAATAATGCAAAGCGGCGCCGAAACTCTCGGGTTTAACCACTCTTAAATCGATTTCTAACCCGTTTTTTATAATCACATTGGCTTTAGTCGGCCCTTTAGCTAAAATTTTTTGGATTAAAGGCAGTTGAACAAAAAAATCAATTGCCTTTTGAGGAAATTTTGAAGTGACGAGAATATCCAAATCGCCGACAATTTCTTTGGCTCGACGAGCCGAACCGCAAATTTGAATTCGATTAATCAGTTTGGAACGCTTTAATTCATCAGAAATATTCTGAAATAAAAAATAAACTTCGCCTAAGGCGAAGCGTTGGCGGAATTTTTTATAAAGAGAAATGCCGCGCAGAATATTTTTTTCGCTCTTCTCTCCCCAACCTTTTAATTTTAAAAGTCGATGGGATTTAGCTAATTTTTCCAACTGACCAATTGTTTTAACTCTATACTTTATATAAAACAATCCCACCTTTTTTGGTCCTAACCCCTCGACATTTAAAAGGTTTAAAACGCCGGCGGGTATTTTTTTCTCCAATCTCTGGAGGGTCTTGCATTTTCCAGTTTCGATTAATTCTTTGATTTTTTCGGCGATTCCTTTACCGACGCCGGGGATTTGTTCCAGTTTGTTTTGTTGGTAGATCTGAGAAATATCTTTATTCAAATTTTCAATAGTTTGCGCTGACCGTCGATAAGCGATTACTTTAAACTGATTGGCGTTTGTGATTTCCAAAATATCGGCTATTTGCCTTAAAGTTTGAGCAATTTTAAGATTATCCATGATATTTACTCAAGCGAAAAACTCCCTCCCGTTTTCGAGGAATATCTTCATAAAATCGATGAAATTTGTTTGCGAAGAAAAATTAATCTTTTTTGCCAAGAATTCGGAACATTGCAGTTCCGCAAACAGGGCAAACTCCCTTGGCGGCTCGGCGTTTTAATCCCCCCTTGCCTTTCATTTCCACTTCCGTTTCATCTTTCATTTCTTTTTTTTCTTTGCATTTTACGCAATAAGCTTGCATATAAATAATGGTTATTATTAATTAATTAATTAATTAATTATAACATCTTAATTTACTTTGCTTTTATTATAGCAAAAAATCGGCTTTAAACAAGAATATATCCACACCCTAGGAAGATGATTAGTTTTTTTTAGATAATATTTTTAAAAGCGTTTGTTTGCGAACTTCGAAATCTTCTTGATAAACGTTTTTAATTGGTTCGGAACGCTCAAAATTTTGGGACAGAGGATTAACAAAACTTCCGTATTTTTTCATAGCGTAATCCAAATGACAGCCAGTGGAAGTACCGGTCGTGCCGACAAAACCGATTATTTGTCCTTGAGAAACTTTGGCTCCATATTTTATTCCTTTGCCATAGGCGGATAGATGAGCGTAACGGGTGGTATAAACCTCGTTATGCCTGACTTCAATTGTTCGGCCGTAAACATTATTCTTCCAGCCGGCGAAAATGACCGTCCCGGCGCCGGAAGCGGAGACCGGTGTGCCACAAGCGGCAGCGTAATCAATCGCCAAATGAGAAGTATAAGTATGCCAGAGCGGATGGTAGCGGCTTGAACTGTAGCTGGAACTGATATAACGGTAGTTGATCGGAGCTTTTAAAAATTGTCGACGCAAGCAATTTCCGTCTAAGTCGTAATAATCTTCCCGATCATCGGGGTCTTTAAAATAAAAAGCCCAATGATCTTGCCCTTGGTTTTGATAGTGAGCCACTAAAACCTTCCCCGATTTTACCGGCTCCCCATCAAAGTATTTTTTTTCATATAAAACCTCGAATTCATCACCGGCGCGAGCGTCAAAACCGAAATCAATATCCCAGGCGAAGATGTCAGTCATCTCCATGATTATTTTATCTTCTAGTCCGGCTTCTTGGCCGGCCAAATAAAGAGACTCTTTCACTATGCCGAAAGCGCGACTTAATTCCACTTCGTAATTTTTTTTTATTTTTTCAGCTCTCATTCCCTGCTCTGTTTTTTCGACTAATAAATAATTATCTTCGTCGATATCATAAATCATTTTTTCAAATTCATTATTTTTCGGGTCAAAAAAAGTTTTTATTTTATTTCCGGCTTTAATCAAAGTTAAATCGTAATAGTTTTCCGAAATTTTGATAATCTCCTGAACCTCGCTATCGCTTAAACCCAAATTAGCGGCTAAATTTGAAAAAACCTCCCCGCTCCCAATGACATATTCTTTAATATCAAAAGATTTTTCCCCCGTTTTTAAGAAAAAGGAACTATTGGCGGCTGGAAATGATAATTTATTCTTATTATTAGCGACGTTGAAACTTCCGCAGATAATAATCAGGATAAAAACGGATATTAAAACGGCAAAAAAAATCGCGACAGAATCAAATGAAAAGCAAATATCGCGATTTTTAACCGGACGTCGCTTTGTAAGATTCGTTTTACTCATAAAATTAGATCGAAAAATCGGTGGAAAATTCAAATAAACGCAAAAGCCCGCTTGTTTGATTAAAGTCATAATCTCAAGCGAGCTTTTGTGTTTACTGAAATGTTTACTGAGAATAATTTACTTCATCC
>CAZOLB010000007.1:0-7565 GCA_964580825.1 uncultured Gammaproteobacteria bacterium | reverse complement strand
TATCTTTTCTTTTTCTTCGGATGAGCGGCTTTTTTCTGTTTTTTCGGCATTTTTTTAGACTTTTTCATAATAAAAAGATGATTTTAAAAATTTTCTGATTATAAACTTCTCGACCTTTTAAATAATTGTCATTATACAGTGTTTTTTAGAAATGAGCAACAAACCTGTGGATATCTTTTTGTCGACTCGCAGCTAAAATTTTCAAATAACATTGTGATTTGTCGTTTTTCCCAATTTGACAATATCTTCTTCTTTTCCAATTAAAAATAAAATGTCTTCTTCGTCGATCTTATCGTCGGCTTCGGGTAAATAATTTGTTTCTTTATCGGCTTTTTTAATGCCGATTAAATTAATTTTGTATTTTTCGCGCAATTTTAATTGCTTGATGGTTTTACTGATAAATTCTGGCGGAGTTTTCAGTTTAATGGTTGTATAACCGGCTGAAACGGGAACGCAACCTAAGATATTGGTTTCCATGAGTTCTTGGGCGAGGCGTTCGGCCGTTTCTACCGAGGGTAATACTACTCTATCCGCTCCGACCAACTCTAAAATTTTTTCCTCAATTCCGGATGCCGTCCGCATGCCTCTTGAAATCACCCGGGGCAATCCTATTTTTTTTAACAAAGCAGTTGTTAAAACAGTTGATAAAAAATATCTCTCGCCGATGGCCACAATCGCCATATCGAATTTATCTATACCTTGCGTTCTTAACGCTTCTTCGTCGGTAGCGTCAAGCGCCACAGCTGAAGAAACTTTATTTTTAAAATCGTCGACTATTTTTCTGTCTTTATCTATAGCTAAAATTTCTTCCGAGTTATGTTGACTTAGAGTTTGGGCTACAGTTTGACCGAATTGGCCCAAGCCAATGACCACTATTTTATTCATATTTATTCCGTCTTATAATTAAATCGTTTATCTCCAATGTAATATAATATAACATTTATTGTGCCCAAAAACAAGTCGCATTTAAAATATTTTGCGGATGCCAAAAGAAATAACTATCCTAAAACGATTTTTTCCTCGGGATAATTATATTTTTCAACCGCACTCTTGTTAGCTACATGAATAGCGATAACCAAAGGAGCTAAACGACCCCAAAACATTGAAGTAATGATAATAATTTTGCCAATGAGAGAGAGGTCAGAAGTAATCCCTCGCGAGAGCCCTACCGTGCCTAGGGCGGAAATTTCTTCAAAAATAATATCCACTACCTCGCCTTGTTCTGTTTGCAGCAGAATAAAAACGGCAACAATCGCCCAGATTAAAGACAAAAATAAAATACAAAAAGCCTGATTAATAGCGACTCGCGATAAAGTTCTTCTAAATATTCTCACCGACCTAAATCCTTTCATCCAAGATTTTATGGTGGCGAAAATTACGCCTAAAGTTGAGGTTTTAATTCCTCCGCCGGTAGAACCTGGGGAAGCGCCAACAAACATTAAAATAATCAATAAAAGGACGCTAAACGGTGCGAATTTGGCGATGGGTAAAGTATTGAATCCCGCCGTCCGGGCGGTAACCGACTGAAAATAAGAACCGAGTATTTTATTTTTAAAAGACAATCCGGCTAAGGCCGAATTATTTTCCCTGATAAAAATAAAAATGGTTCCGACAATAATCAATAAAATACTGACTACGAGAACCACTTTGCTATGCAAAGAAAGCGAGGATCTCTGACGTTTTATTCTGCGTTTAAGCCATCGCCCTAAATCAAAAATAACCATAAAACCTAAGCCGCCTAAAATAATTAAAGTGGTTATAATCAAGTTGATTCCCAGGTGCCCTTGAAAACGCACAAAATTATCGCCGAATAAAGAAAAACCAGCGTTACCGAAGGCCGAGATTGAATGAAAAACACTTAAATAAAAATTATGCAAATTTAAGCCGAAATAAGGAATGAACGCCCAAAAAAGCAAACCAGCGCCGATTATTTCAATAATAAAAGTTAAAAGCAAAATACCTAAAACCAAGCGTCCAATTCTGCCTAATGTTTCCAAAGAGAAAACATCCTTTAAAAGGATCTGTTCTTTTATTCCTAATTGTCTGCCTAAAATAAGTCCGAAAAAAGTGGTGAAAGTCATTATTCCAAGAGCTCCTATCTGAATAAGAGTCAGGACGATTATTTGTCCAAATCGCGAGAAATCGGTCCCTATATCTTTGACGATTAACCCGGTAACGCAGGTTGCCGACGTTGCGGTGAAAAGAGCGTCGATAAAAGAAATCGGCTTTCCCACCGAAGTTGCCCGAGGCAATAAAAGGAATAAAGTGCCGATTAAAATAAGAATGGCAAAAACCATCGGGATCAGCACAACCGGATTTGACAATCTTCCCCCGATTAAACTGAAATATTTATTCAATCTCCCCAATGAGAGAATAATATAAATAACCAGATACAGCTGAATCCCGAAAGTAGTGATGTTAATTCTGAGAAATTTTATCAAAAAATTTTCTAAAAAATCCGGCGTCGGAAAATGCCGAATCCATCCCAAAATCAAAAGAAAAACAAAAATCAGGATAAAATGACCCTGATTTTCTCTGATAAAAATAGTTCTATTTTGCGCAATAAGCCAACGGCAAAGAAGGCTAAAAATCAAAACGCCGGCCACAATAATTTGGACTTGATGTAAAATAAAACTGAAAGCGGATGAATAAAAACCATATTCCGCTATTAAACTCAAAATAACCAAACCCAGGCAAATACCGACTAATTGCGACAAAAACGTCGAGAATTTAATCCTAAAAGCAGGATTCATATATTTATTTTTAATCCAACATCACCGCCGTACTGATAACCGTGGTCCATAATCCGTCTTTATTGCCCATTGCTGACTGACAAAGATGCGTCGTTTTAAAAATATAACCGCTGGTTTTATAGATTTGTTCACGTTCTTTCCAAGCCTTTTGAGGATCAAATTCTATTCCTAAAGTACTTGCCAGCATTGTTGCGGCTAAATCCTCCGCGTATTCTCCGGATACTTCCGCTTTTTCGCCAAAACCGTGATGTTCGGAAAGATAACCGTAACTATCTTTGTTTTTGGGTGCGGCCACGCCAATGGCGGCCGAAATCAGACGGTTGGGTTCGTTTGTTTCATTTCGAGCCATAACGCAAAAAGTTATTTGTCCCGCTTTTAAATTTTTGACTCCTTCCTTTTGGGAAATGATTTTACAATGAGGGGGTAAAATACTGGAAACATAGACCAAATTGCATTTCTCAATGCCGGCGTCTCTTAGTGCCAATTCAAAGGCGGCTAATTTATCCTTATGGACGCCAACGCCTTTGGTTAAGAATAACTTTGTGAAAGTTAACATTTTAATTATTGATTATCAAATTAAAAATATTTATTTTAGTTGATTATTATAACAAGTATTTTAATCCTGAGCAAGACGCATAAAATTAAAAAAGGGGATCGATTACTCGTTCCCCTGTTTCTTTCTCCAAAACGAAAAATTTTTTTTCAGAGACTTTTCTTTATTATTCTCTGTTTTTACTTCTTTTTCCTTGCACGTTCCGTCGTTTCGGGAAATAAGAAAAGATATATCCATGTTGTCCCGTCGATAAGGGCATTTGCCATCCTTACTACACTCTTTGCATTCCTCTGGTTTTACGTAGATGCTCAAAATTTTAATCTCCCTTATAGGTTTTTCTAGAACATTCCGGACAAAGCTGCCCGGCACCTTCGACGTAGTACTCGGAATACTTACCCCTTCGGTTTATCGGGGTATCTTTAATAAAGGGTAGTTCGCGAAAACATAGCACACAATGCTCGTTTCCGCCACTATCCATTTTCAAACAATTGTGTTCATCGCCGGCACTCATTTTCCGCTCCTTTCATTGTTTTATAACTCGTTTTAAGTATATCGCTTTTCCGTTTTTTGTCAAGATTTTGTTTTTTTAGGCCCGCGTTCGCTACTCTCTATTTATTTTTACGCTTATCAAGCTCTTTATCTTTTAATATCTTCTCCAGCAGTATTTTAAAATATTCCGTTTCTTCTTTGGTCAGATTTCGGTTGCTCTTTTCAAAAAATTTTCGCTTTATTATTTCCATTCCTTTTTCAATCGAAGTAATATTTTTCGCTCGCCAATAATCAAGATTGCTTTCTTCTAAAACTTTGTCTATTTCCTCGGCGCTCAATCCCCTTTCTCGCAATGTCTCCATCCAACCAAAAACATCGTCATTGGGGATGCCTTCTCTTTGGTTTTCTTTAAAATATTCCATAATCCGAATATCATTTTATTTTTTATTCGGCCTTTAATCAATTTTTTTATAGATATTTCGTTTTCCTCTGTTTATTTTAACACCGATATTTTTAAAAGTCACGCTTATCCGCATTCTGGCAAACTTTCTTTGAAAACGGATTTTTCTTGGTGAAATCGGGCAAAAAACCCATCTGATTGTTCATTTTTTGAGTCCAGCCGTTTTTAAAACCCAATCTTAAAGAATAATTAAAAACTTTTTTAAATTCTTCTTTTCTTATATTTCTATTGATTTCGGGAAATTCCTTCGCTCGATAGACCGGCCGATATTGAGTCATTAAACTAAGACAAAGTCCGGGTCCAAGATCGGCAAGAATTTCCAAAACTCTAAAACTGTTTTTTATTTGTCCGGGTAAAATCAAATGTCTGACGAATATTCCGCTTTTAGCCGTATCTTTCGACAATTTTGGATTGCCGACTTGCGCCAACATTTCTTTAATGGTTTTCTTCGCCTTTTCAACGTAATTTTTCGCGCCTGAATATCTGAAAGCCAAATTTTCGTCTCCGTATTTGAAATCCGGCAAATAAACATCCACTAACCCTTTCAGGGTTTTAATGTCTTCGGCGTTTTCATAAGCGTTGGAATTCCAAATAATCGGGATTTTTAATCCCTTTTCTTTCGCCTTGATAATTGCCTGCCTTATTTGTTTTAACCAAATGGTCGGGGTGACTAAATCTATATTTAGAGCGCCATTTTTTTGCAATTTTAGCATCGCGGCAACCAACTCATCAATGCTGTATTTTTCCCCTAAATTCTGCTGGGAAATCTGATAATTCTGGCAATAAACGCATCTTAAATTACAGCCGGAAAAAAATATCGCCCCAGCTCCCCTCTTCCCGACTAAGGGCGGTTCTTCGCCGAAATGCTTACCGATCCAAGCGATTTTTACAAAATTAACCGTATTTGTAGGCATATTTCCATATTTATTTCAATTCCAACAAATCTAAATCGAGATGTCAAGATTACATTCTAACTAAACGCTTTATTAAATTTAAAAGGGCATTATAATAAAAAGTATGGAAAAAATCTTGATTGCTAGTGCCAATCCCCATAAACAAAAGAAATTGAGAGAAATTGTCAAAGATTTTTTTAAATCCGTTATTTTAGATTTACCGAAAATAAAAGAAACCGGACAAACTTTTCGGGAAACGGCCGAGAATAAAGCCAAAAAATATTCCAAGTGGTTTAAAGGTTGGGCGGTGGCGACCGACGCCGGAGCCCGGATTCCGGGACTTAAAAATTGGAACTCCTTGCGGACACAGCGTTTCAGTCAAGGCGACGTTTAAAAAAGATAAATGTCTTGCTTAAGATGATGAAAAATAAAAAAATCGGGACATCTTTTGGGATGAAGCCCTAGCTCTGGCCTATAAAGAAAAAATAATTTTTTCGACTCAAGTTTCGGCTCTGCCGGCTAAATTGCAGAAATCATTTAATTCTGAAAACTACGAAAAGGGCCACTGGCTAGATTCTCTTTGCTTTTTTCCTCAATTTGGCAATAAAAATTTTTTTAATTTGACGCCGAAACAAAAAAAATCAGCCGAAAATTCCTGGACTAAATTAAAAAAGAAATTTGTCGATTTTTCCAAAAAAAACCCTTCGCGTTTGAATATTTAAATTAAAACACCATTCTTTTATTGAAAAATTATCAATTTAATGTCGCCGTTACGGCGACTTTTAATTTTCCGCCTGTTTTTTTAGAGTAAAACTATTAATAGTGTTGTAAAATTCTTTTTTGTATTCTTGCCAGCTGTCTTTCACTGTGTTAAACGACATTACCCAAACATCGTCCCCTTCTCCTTTTATCATCGCCATCAAGACATAAAAATTTACCCCCTGTTGGGTTAATTCCGCTTCCAAAGTAAAAGTTGGCCGACCATTCACGCTTAACTCCTCTTCTTTGGCGAAGACGACGCTTGGAACGGCTTGTCGCAATCCATTTTTGGCGCTCTGCAAATAATCCCCCAGGGTTCTGTTCTGAAGAGTATCGTAAACTACCGCCAGATAGGTTTTAAAATTAATTTTCTGAGCGGCCGGGTCAGTAACGTTTTCTTCAATATTGACAGCCATCGCCGAGATTCCGATGCCGGCTTCGGCCCTTTGCCAGCCCTTTGGAAGATTAAGTGAAAAATCATTTGTCGCTAATTCGGATTGCGCCACTAATCCCCCGAACATCAATTCTTTCCGCTTTAAATAATTGATACCGAACGCAATTCCCGCGATAATGCCCACGACGACCAAAATCAAAATAACGTTTTTGATGTTCATAATTTCAAGATTAATCGCTTATTATATTTATTTAAATTCCAACAAAAGTTTCGCCGTCTTGTTTTCAATCACTAATTTGGCTTTCTGATATTTGTCGCTTTGATATAAAAAGCCGAAATATTCGTCCAATTCTTTATTTATTGGTTTTTCTACCCATTTCGCCGGCACTTTTAAGCCATAATATTTCGCTTTTAAGATTCTCAGTCCTATTTTATTTTTCAAAGGTTGAGCTTCGAAATAAAATTTTCCTTTCAATATTTTTTTAAAAACCGCCTGAAAAGTAAAATAATTTTCGCCTAGGACTATTTTAAAATCTTTGGCTGGCGAATTTTTGTATTTTTTGCTTTCGCTGTTGAATAAAGAATTGGCTTCGTTTTCAGTCAAAGAAAAATAGTCTTTATTTGCCATAACCAATTCAATGTTTTGATTTTCAAACGATTCCTGCCATTTTTCAAGTTTAGTTGCTAAAGTTGTCTCTTCCGCTTTGGCAATCAAAGGCAGAAGAAAAAGAAGGATCAAGATAAATATTTTTTTAGTCATATTTTTTATGGTTATTTATTTATTTTGAATATTTTCCCATGCCCGGGAATTATCCAATCGGCCATTTTCAAAATCATTTTTCTGCTTTTTTCAAGCTGTTTTTTATCGCTGGCATACGGATCGTCTTCGGGAAAATTTTTTCTCCAAAAAACGTCGCCGCAAACGGCCACGACCCCCTTGTCGGTCTTTACTAAAAGAGTCAGGGAATCATAATTATGCCCCGGGGTTTTAATTATCCGAATGTCGTCGGTAAAATGTTCAACCCAATCTTCCACTGTATTTTTGTCCCATAAACCCCAATATTCCAAAGTTTTGGCCTTAGGAAACATGCCAATATTCCGGTAATGGTCAAGGTGCGAATGGGTAATGCAAACAATATTGATGTCGTCTATACCCAGCCCTTGTTTTTTTAATTTATCGACAAGTTGCGCTTGACTCTCCAAAACGCCCGGATCTACCACCATGACCACCCCTTTGTCTTTCACTAAAGTGATGGTCGGACAG